>CAXMOU010000084.1:0-12928 GCA_964195465.1 uncultured Rickettsiaceae bacterium | reverse complement strand
AGGATGTTCTTTATAGACACGCCTCTGCCAACTATTTCCATAAGTCACCTATTGTAGCATAAACATACATAATAGCATTTTATAGTATGTGATGGCAAATATACTCAGAACTAGGCTGCCACCATAGGTGGCTTAACTTGTACCTAATATCTAATTAAAATTAGGCAAGAGTAATAAACTAATAACTAAAATCCGTCAATAGACTTGTAGCGCAAATCGTTTTTACAATATCACTGGCTCGTAAGTGATCATGACTTGTTTCTCTGGTATTACACCTTGGCAATAGGATTTTGTTGGGTCTACTAGGATGTTTTCCATAGCTGTTCTGCCAAGTAGCATGCGGTGATGCATTATGTCACGATTGGTTAGGGTGATGTCTATTTCCCAGCTATGGTCCCCAATTTGGATTGGCGACCTAATTACGATTCTTTCTTCTTTATGCCCATTGGAGCTTTTGATAATTCGCATTCCAACTATTTCGGCGCGCGTCCTGCGGCAAATTACATCGTTTTTTTGCAATGGGTGGATGATGAATTCGGCAAAATCCCTGCCTCCAGACTTCACTATATTTATATCATAAGCATGCATGGCGGAGGTTTTTGCGCCTGTGTCGATCTTCACCTTAATCAAGGGGATTTCAAGCCCTGGCAGCTTTGCCCACTCTCTCCAACCAACTAACATCAGGGGTTTTATCATTCTAATGCGCCCTCATGTTCTATGACTTCGTCTGCTACGGCCCTTGCATCTTCGAAAGTTGCGACGTGGAATAGAGCGTCGCCATTATTAACAAGCGGCATCATTGTAATACCCACAATCACACCAGTTTTGCGCGCTTTTACATGGTGTTTTTCAGTGCCAAACGGATCAGATATCACGCCTAGTACTTCGTCTTTTTTAACTTTATTTCCTATTCTTTTGCGCATATGCAGACTTCCACTATGCGGAGCCCTTATCCAATGGCTTGAGCCAGCACAGAAAACCTCTCTTTTTTTAGGCAACTTGCTTTTGATGTGCTCTTTATCCAGCATCCCGATGCTAGCCATAGTTGATAGAATTCCATTCTCCGCAAATTTAATTACTTTTTCATCGTAACGCAGCGCTTCACCGCCTTCAAACAATAATACTTTCACCCCATAATCAGATGCAGCCTGGCGCATTGATCCATCCCTTATATTGGAATGCAAAATCACAGGCACACCAAAGGACTCTGCTAGGCTTTTTATCTCTTCATTATCTAGAAAAGCACGAATCTGAGGCAAGTTATATCTGTGCGCACTGCCAGTATGCAGATCAATGCCATACTCACATTTATTCACTATCTCAGTAGTAAATTTATGAGCAATCTGACTAGCGAGCGAGCCATTGGCTGAACCAGGAAACACCCTGTTTAAATCTCGCCTATCTGGCAAATAACGCAAGTTCCTGTTGAAACCAAACATATTCACAATTGGTACCGCGATTAATGTACCTTTTAATGTTGCGAGCAGCTTCCTGCGAGATAGCAACCTTCTAACAACCTCCACACCGTTTATTTCATCACCGTGAATTGCAGCAGAAACAAACATTGTTGGACCATCTTCTTTGCCTCTAATCACCTCAACAGGAATAGTCATTTCGGTATGGTCGTACAGCTTAGAAACCACCATCTCTAAACGCTTACATTCGCCTTTTCTTATCTCTACACCATCTATAGTTAGAATGTCTGTCATATTAGATCATCCCTTCATAAATATTTGCGTGTTTGAAGTTTTGCTAATATCTTTCTCTATGAACTCTATAATAGCACCAGCTACATCTTTGCCTGTTGTCTCCTCTATTCCCTCCAATCCAGGTGAGGAATTTACCTCAAGCACTAACGGCCCTCTAGCAGAGCGTACTAAATCCACACCGGCAACTTTTAGCCCCATGACTTTAGTTGCTTTAACAGCCATTGCGCGCTCTTCTGGAGTTATCTTGACCATTTCTGCAGAGCCACCGCCATGAAGATTAGAGCGAAAATCATCTTCTGGCCCCTGACGCTTCATTGCAGCTACTACTTTTTCACCGATAACAAAACAACGAATATCAGCGCCGTCTGATTCCTTGATAAACTCTTGAACTAAAAAATCCGCATGCAAATCTAAGAACGCGCGAATCAAACTCTCTGCTGCTTTGGTTGTTTCTGCAAGCAACACTCCTTTTCCTTGAGTGCTTTCCGTGACTTTAACAATCAAAGGAGCACCGCCAACGAATGCAATTAAATCTTCTGTAGCATTACCAGAGTGAGCGTAGCTTGTGATTGGAATACCGACATGTTTTCTAGCAAGAAGCTGATGAGCCCGCAGTTTATCACGAGACCTTGTAATGGCCACAGAGCCGTTAAGAGCATACACCCCATCTACTTCAAACTGACGCAATACAGCAGAGCCATACAAAGTTGCTGACGCCCCTATTCTAGGAATCACTGCATCAAACTCCAGTTTTTGCTTAATATCTTTTGTTTTATAATGCACATCTGGTTTATCCGATGTGATGTTCATATAGCACTTCAGTGGGTTCACCACCATAACCTCGTGTCCCCTAGCCTCCGCCGCTTCTATAAGACGCTTTGTAGAGTAAATTTTGGTGCTACGAGATAAAATCCCTATTTTCATTTTAATTAGTCCGCTTTTGTTCAATTCCAAGTTTGACACGTAACGAAAATAATTACCATTAAAATACCCACCTACTCACGTAATAATTCGTTGATACTAGTTTTCTCGCGTGTTTTTTGCTCTACTTGTTTGATTATTACTGCGCAGTATAGGCTTGGGAGGCCGGGTTTTTTGGCTGGGAGTGAGCCTGGGACTATTACTGAGTATGGGGGGATTTTACCGTAGGATATTTCGCCACTGTGCCTATCTACTATTTTAGTGGATGCGCCAATGAATACGCCCATGCTAATTACAGAGCCTTCGCCAACTATTACTCCTTCGACAATTTCGGACCTAGCGCCGATGAAGCAATTATCTTCAACAATTACTGGCTTGGCTTGCAAAGGTTCTAGCACTCCGCCAATTCCAGTTCCGCCAGATATGTGGCAATTCTTACCTATGTAAGCACAAGAGCCAATCGTTGCCCAGCTATCGACCAAAGTTCCGCTCCCAACATGCGCGCCAATATTGATGAAGGATGGCATCACAACTACGTTTCTGCCAAGATATGCTCCTTTGCGCACAAAAGCACCTGGTACCATGCGCACGCCTGATTGCTTGATTTTTTCTTCGTCATTTGCACCAAATTTGGGAGCGACTTTATCGTACCATTTCATGCAGTTACCATCATAGATCTGCATTTGTGAGGTTTTGAAATTCAGCAATATTGCTTTTTTTAGCCACTCATTTATGATCCAAGAATCATCTTGCTTATAACAAACCGAAACCTTGCCAGATTCAAGCAGCTCCATAACGGCATTAACAGACTCGCATGCAGCGTCATAATGCTCGTAATTTTCGTTTATAGAATCGCGTATTTGCCAAAGCTTCTCAATTGTTGTAATATATTTTTCCATAATATGTATGTTTTTATATAAATTAAAGTTGAATACAGTTATGAATAGCTGTATTTTCACAATACGTAAATAATTTTTTAGGATAAAGTTCGAACAATGTATATTGCTTGCCCCGAATGTGATACAAAATTTGTAGTCACCCCCAATCAGATTGGAAAGCACGGTAGAAAAGTTAAATGCTCAAAATGCTCGCATATTTGGCATCAGAGGCTAGACGATAACGCTCGTATTGAGCCAGTGCTAACAGCTAAAATAGAAGCTACTCCAATTGGTAATGGCGTTAATCTGCCAGCTTTATTGCCTATTAAAATTCCGCCATATTTATATATGATTCCAGCGTTAATGATTGGCATGATTTTATTCATGTTGCTAATGCTATTCCCAAATAATATGGGCTTTGATTCAATGTTGAATAAAAACGACTTGAAAATCAGGGATGTTCAGATCACTCATCAAGAAGAGATCAACAAAATAACGGTGAGCTATAAAATTCATAATACTTCACTAAAAGAAATAAGAATGCCATTGGTTAGAATTAGATTATTCAACAATAATAATCGCGTGGTGAAGTCCATGGTTAACGATCACAGCAATGTTAGAATCGCTCCCAACCAGTATATTCAAGTGCAGGATGACTTCGCTCCCGCGCCGCCTTCTACGGATAATATAGATATCATGATAGGTAATAAGGTGGACTTTATATTGCGTTAGTTATGTAAGTAAACTTAAGCAAAGGGCCTCATATGCAATATTTGCTATGAGGCCCTTTGCTTTACTAATGGACAACGAATCTAAATCGGATTGTTTTATTAAACTAGGTTGAGATTAAAAATTAACTCTCAATTTTGCATAGCCCATGTGCCCTTGTGCTTTGCCTTGTTTTGAATATTCATAACCACCGCCTAGTTCTAGCGAATCATTATACATTGCTGTTAGGCCAAGACCTGCATGGTAAGAACCTTTAGCGTCGCTATTTTTCTTGCTTAGTACTACTTGACCTAGTTTGTTAGTCATTTTTACAGCACCGCCTTTTCTCCATACCGCATGGCGATAATCTACGTTAGCTTCTGGGATCAGGTTAAACCCGCCCATATCGAATAAATAACTAGCAACAACACCAACATTTAGTTCTATCTCGCGCTGATTAAGCTTAGCGACTTTAAGAAAGCCGTCATTATGAGCTTTTAGTTCTAGCTGATTATATGCAACACCGATTCTTGGAGTAACTAAAACATTCTGACTGGGGCGTAGATTATAGTTAGCAGTAAGCGCAGCGCCAGCTAAGTTACCTTTTATTTTTGTGCTAGTATTTGTAGCACCAGATGTATTTGTATTTTTTACTTTAGTTGTGCCATATGCAATAGTACCATCTAACGATAAATCATTATCGATATCTGTGCTAGCATATATGCTCACTATATCACTTGTAATATCTGCCTTACCCGAAGATTTGCCTGCAGTAGAATCTTTAGAGCTTGAATTAACATGGCTATAAGCAATACCAACTGTGATATCTTCTGCAATTTTAGTGTCAACACCAACAATAGCACCTTGAGTCTTGCCCTTAGTTTTTACTGTATCGTTAGCAGAATTCTTGCTTTTATCTGTTTCAGTTCCAGCAAAACCTTTTACCCAAACACCATGTCTGATGATATCATCACCAGAAGCTAGGCCAGAGAAGTGGCTTGTTCTGTTTAAGTGTGAGATACGAGTTTGAGTCAGAGAAGTAACATGACTAAGATTGCTACGTAACTGCCTAGCTTGATGCGTTACTTCAGCAGCTGCTTTTTCTGCAACTGGCTTTAATTCTACTACATCAAAAATTTCATCGCCGTCATATAGTGCTATGAAGTGCTTTCTTCTAAGCGTTGCGTCATCAGCAATGCCAGCTATCGCTGCTTTTATTTCATCTTGGTTTAAAGCATTAATATCTAATTTCGACAATACAGCTAGAGTTTCAGCTGTGAATGCACCACAAGCTACGCCGTTATGTTGCAGCTTTGTAGTAAGGTCCCTGATAGTTACGTTTTCGCCTAAAGCAGTTAATGCCACGATTAATTCCGCTATATGATCCCTTGCATTAAGAGGAGTTCCCATCGGGTCATTGTAAATAGCAGTAATATGGCCATTAGCATTCTTAACAAGAGCTAAAGCAACCCAGTGGCCACCAGTATTTACTGGGATCAAAACTATATTGTTGTTTAATTGTTGTCCTGCCACATAGATCACATTTTGTATATCAACTGCATGCTTGAAATTCATAGGGCGTGAGACAATACTATTTGGGCCAACTCTTTTTGCGAGCACGGCGTCTATGTCCTCTTGGAAATATTGGTAATCAGCTTTTAGGAAATCGCTTGGATTAACATCAGCAGCAAATATGCTACTAGTAGGTGCTAATAATATTATCGAAGTAAGTGCTGTTGCGGCTAGAGCCTTTGTGTATATATTTTTCATAAAATTAAACCTTGCTTTATTATTGTTAATAAATTCATTGCGAATATAACAAAACACGCTAATCTTAATGCTTACCAGCGTGCTGAGTTGTTTATTTAAAACTAACAATACAGTATTTGTTAATGTATTTCAACTAATTTTTGTAATTATTTATAATTAAGAAGTCCTAGCGGAGCCTCCACGCGCCGTCATTGCGAGCGCATCACGCTCCTCGCCGCTCCATGGATTGCCGCGCTGCGCTCGCAATGACGGAATGGGACAACTTTTTCTTTTTTAGGTCAATTATTGTTTGGCAATAGCTTTTAACAGCAATTCCAGTGCAATTTGGCAGGACTCTTCGCGTATTTGGGCTCTGCTTCCATTGATATGATGCGTGTAACCACTTGTTTTATCTTCAGCCGCAACACCAAAGCATACAGTGCCAATTGGTTTTTCATCGCTCCCGCCTGAAGGCCCAGCAACGCCAGTGATGGATATTGCTATGCTGCTATTTGCTAATTTCAGGCTACCGATAGCCATTTCTTTTGCTACCTCTTCTGAAACAGCCCCAACTTGATCTAGGCTTGATTCGCTCACTGATAGCAGGCGCATTTTGGCCTCATTAGAGTAGCTAACTATGCCTGTAGAGAAATAATCTGATGAGCCAGGAATGGCCGTCAAATACGCAGCAAGCATACCACCCGTGCATGATTCAGCTGTAGATATGCTCATATGCTTTGGAATAGATGATTGTATTTGCTGCACTATTTTTATAATCTTGGTATTAAGCATAAAAATCCAATATAAAGAATACTATTACGTAATGTATGATTACTGCGAATATGGCCGCAGCGACATCGTCTATCATCACGCCCATTGCGCCTTTGATGTTTCGATCCAACCAATTTATTGGCCATGGCTTTATGATATCAAATGCACGGAATAATATAAATGGCGAAAGAAACAGGAACAAAAAATCTATGATGCGAGCGTCCATATGCTCTGGCATTTTCGTAGTAAGCGCTAGCACCAAACCAAGCGCACCAAGAACAATCACCAGCATCTGCCCTACTACCTCGTCTATTACTACTTCTTTTGGGTCTTTATCTGGCGAGTCTTTTATATAGATTGCAGTAGCATATGTTCCAATAATAAATAGCAACAAAATAAATAATAATTCTATGATAATTAAGCTAAGTATTTGTTGTTCTATTACTTCAAACCCATCAAATGCAAAAAGTATTTTGTTATTTAGGGTAAAATGCATTATCATGTAGCAGAGTGGAAAAGCAGGAAGCGATCCAAAAGTACCTGGTGCATATTTGATTTTACCTATATAGCAAAAGGTTGCAATAAATTCGGCAATGTTTTTGCGTATGCTCATAGTAAGTAATAATTGTTTGATTTATTTATAGATGTATAATTACAGTAATTTTCAAAAAAATCAAAAGGCAGTTGCACTTGGGTACGACGAAAACTCCGATGATGCGCCAAAACTGTTAGCATCTGGCAACGGCCTTATTGCGGAAAAAATTATCGAACTCGCGCGGCAGAACAACGTTCCACTGCACAGAGACGCTAATTTGGTAGAAGTTTTATCCGTATTAGCGATTGACGAATATATTCCTTTAGAAGTATATTCCGTTATTGCTGAAATTTTTACTCATATTTATGAGCAAGAAGAAAAAAAGAAACAAAATAAAATGAGAAGATAATGGCAAAAAATACAATCACATGGGAAGAAGCAATTGCTAAATTTGATGAATTTGAAGAAAAATTCTCCAGCGATTATAGAGATGAATCGCTACTGACATTTTTTGAAGATTTTAGCGAAACTGTATTAAATAGCAGCTTTAGCAAAGATCAATTGATGGAAGTTAGAGATAGAATGAAAAAGCTTCAAGATATTTTTGCAGATAAGAAAACGGAACTAAAAGATCTTGGGACGCAAGCGATTACTAGAAGCGAGAATGTTTCTCAATATATAAAAAATGCTAATTATAAAAAATAACATCAAATACATATTATGGAAGTAGAAATTATTTTTAAAGCGCTCTTTTCACTTGGAGTAGTGTTCTCTGTAATGTACGTGGCGCTAAAGATCATTCAGAAATATAGCAATATTGGAAGTGGTTCCAAAACCCATGGACGAGGAAGTGGTTTAAAAATTGAAAATATCGTATATATTGATGAAGGAACAAAAGTTGTTAACATTAGCAATAAATCTGGTTCGAACTATGTGATAGCCGTGGGCAAGCATAATTCATTCTTGATAGAAAAATATAAAACACCAACAGATACTTAAAATGAAAAGATTATTACCCATACTCAGCATATTAGCTTTTACTATGCTGCCAGAGATTGCCATTGCGGCAGATGAATCGTTCGCTGCTGAGATAGAGCATTTGCTTGGTAGCAGCTCTATGACCAGCCGTTTGATGCAGATTTTCATGCTAATTACTGTGCTTGGATTAGCGCCATCAATTTTAATTATGGTGACCTCTTTCGTACGGATATCCATTGTGCTTTCAATTGTTAGAACAGCTCTAGGACTGCAGCAATCGCCGCCGAATCAGGTGCTAATTAGCTTGGCATTATTCCTAACTTTTTTCATTATGTCTCCTACCCTGCAAGAATCTTATGATAATGGCTTAAAGCCAATGCTAGAAGAATCTATGACGGAAGAAGAGGCCTTCCCGCTTATAGTGCAGCCATTTAAGAAGTTCATGGTTTCAAATACTAGAACCAAAGACCTTGACCTATTTACTTCCATAGCTAAAGTTGACTCTCCTAAAGAGCTTAAAGACCTACCGCTTCGGGTGATTATTCCTTCTTTTATGATAAGCGAGCTAAAGCGCGGTTTTGAGATTGGGTTCTTAATATTCTTACCATTCCTAATTATCGACATCGTAGTGGCGTCGGTATTAATGGCAATGGGTATGATGATGATGCCTCCAGTTATGGTAGCGCTCCCGTTTAAAATAATATTCTTTGTATTAGTTGATGGCTGGTATTTACTGGCAGGCAGCTTGGTGCAAAGCTTTGTAACATAAAAATAGAGAACAGATATGACCGTAGAAATTACAGATGATAAATTCGAACAAGAAGTAACAAACTCAAAAGATGTAGTATTAGTAGATTTTTGGGCAGAATGGTGCGGGCCTTGCAAAATGCTATCACCAATAGTAGACCAGCTTTCAGAAGAACTAAAAGACACCGTAAAAGTAATGAAGATGGATATAGACGCGAATCCTGAATCCCCTTCAAAATTGGGCGTACGCGGCCTTCCAACATTAATGATATTTAAAGACGGAAAGCCAATAGCAACCAAGCTTGGCGCGCACCCAAAGGGCGTATTAGTTGAGTGGATTAACGAGTCTTTAAAGTAAATAATCACAATGTTTGATTGCAGTTTTGAGGATTTAAATTCTTTATCATCTTTGAGCAAGATAGATGATAATTTTTTGGATTTCGTACAGAAGCAAGATTTAGATCTCTCAAAACAAATCATAGATTACCGCAAGCAGAGCTCTGATAATATTTCTAAAAACGAATATTCAGAATTCGTAATCAAATTTGCGCCAATTTTAGATGATTTCCTTGCTGAGTTCTTTAGCATTGAGCAAGAAAACACATCACAAAAACAAGCCCACAAAGATTTTGACCCAATATATGAATGCCGCAGAAAATTCATTCAGCGTTATGTAGTAAAGAAATATTCTAAAGAGCAGATTGAGGAATTTGATTTCCAGCAAATATCTAATTCGTTACAGAAACTTCTTGGCGAAATCACAGAAATCTCCATCGCCAAATTAGCTTTAGAATATTTATCATCACCAGAAGCAAATCAACAAGAGCTAGAATTAATCGCCAAATATTGCGCCTTCATGGTGCATAATAATAGCTCATTAGCTCTGTTTGATATACCGCGCCCTGTGGAAGAATTAAATCATATCAGAGAGCATAAAATAGATCAGCTAAAGCAAGATTGCTATATTGGCTTCGATTATCGTGACCGCTCTAGCTCATCTGGCCAAGCTGCTGCGCATGCGAAATACTGCATCTATTGCCACAAGCAAAATAAAGATTCTTGCTCAGTCGGCATGAAGCATACAAATCCAAATAAATATCAAGGCAAGGAGCGCGATGGATGCCCTTTAGAGCAGAAAATATCTGAGATGAATTTGCTAAAAAGCCAAGGCCTAAACATCGCCGCCCTTGCTATTATTGTGATAGATAACCCGCTTGTTGCTGCCACTGGCCACCGAATTTGCAATGATTGCATGCAGGGCTGTATTTATCAGAAGCAGGACCCCGTCAACATCCCAATGGTAGAGTCTAACATTTTAGAGCAGGTGCTAAGTTTGCCTTGGGGCGTGGAGATTTATTTGCTTCTAACAAAATGGAACCCATTAAATATTGATTCTCCTCTACCAAAAACTAATACTGACCGCAACATCCTGATCACTGGCCTTGGTCCTGCTGGGTTTGCGCTATCACATTATATGATAAATGAGGGGCATAATGTAGTCGCAATTGATGGTCTCAAGATATCTCCGCTACATTTTGACCATGCCAAGCTTATAAAAAACTGGAGCGATATTAAAATTGATCTCTCCAAGAAGCAACCTCAAGGCTTTGGCGGAGTTGCTGAATATGGCATCACTAATCGCTGGGACAAAAACAATCTAACTCTAGTGCGTTTGATGCTAGAGAGGCGCGCTAATTTCGATATGATTGGCGGCATAAGGCTTGGCAGCAACATAACAACTAAGCAGGCATTTGAAGCAGGGTTTGACCACATCGCACTATGCGTAGGCGCTGGCAAACCACGCTTTATGAAGGAGTCTGGTTATTTTGCCAAAGGCGTCCGTAGCGCGGCGGACTTCCTAATGAATCTGCAGCAAGGCGGGGCGCATCTTAAGAATAGCAATAGCAACTTACTAGTGCGCATGCCAGCAATCGTTATTGGCGCAGGATTAACAGCTATTGATAGCGCGGTAGAGCTTCTGCATTACTACCCAGAGCAAGTTAAGAAATTCCTAAGCGACTGGGAAGCAAAACAGCACCCAGAACAGAATTTGAACGCATCAGAACTAGAAATAGCACATGAATTCATAGAACATGCTTTAATGTTTCGCGCAGCAAAGAGCCCGCAGCAGAAGCTAGAGATTTTACAAAGCATTGGCGGAGTTACTGTTTGTTATCGCAAAGAGCTCAAGCAATCCCCTGCATATCGCCTGAATCATGAAGAGATAGAACACGCACTTGCAATAGGCGTTAAGTTTGAAGAATTAATGCTTCCAGAGAAAATAAATACAGATGAATATGATTATGTGAGCTCTGTTGATTTTACTAATGGCAAAAACATCAAAGCAAAATCAGTGCTGGTAGCTATTGGAACAGAAGCAAATGAGTTCCAAGATATTGATCTTAACAACAAAATTAGTTATTTCGGCGATTGTAATCAAAAATATGCAGGCAGTGTTGTTAAGGCTCTAGCTAGCGCTAAAAACGGATATAAACAAATTTCAGAGCAAATGCTCGCCCATCAATCAAAGGAATTAGATGCTAATCTAAAACCGCAATTGAGCAGCAAGATAGAGCGCGTGAATATATTGTCCGATAATATAGTAGAGCTGATAATCCATTCCCCATTTGCTGCGCTTAACTTCAAGCCTGGGCAGTTTTTCAGGCTGCAGAATCATGCGAAAGAACTCGGAACAATAATGGAACCACTAGCGCTAACTGGCTTTAATGTAGATAAAGAGCGCGGGCTTATTTCCTTGATTGTCCTTGTAATGGGCAAATCTAGCAGCTTGTGTTTGGGCTTAAAAGCAGGTGATGCAGTAACCTTAATGGGCCCAACGGGCGCTCCTACGAATATTGCAAAAAACAAGAGAGTAATATTAATTGGCGGAGGCCTTGGCAACGCAGTGCTTGCACCTATTGCCCAGGCGCTGAAAGATAATAATTGCCACGTGACTTACTTTGCTGGCTACAAAAAACCACAGGATCGCTTTTATCCCACAAATATCGAAGCCATATCAGACCAAGTAATCTGGGCCTGTGATGAGCAAGAATTAAGCAAAAACAGAGCGGGCAATTCCAGCTTCAAAGGCAACATGATTGAAGCACTAATTTGGGCCAAAGAGCTTGGCCTAACAAGCGGCGCAGAGCAAGCAATTTGTATAGGCTCAGACAGTATGATGAGCGCAGTATCTGCTAGAAAAACAGAACTAATTGGCGACATCCCCATGATCTGCAGCATTAATTCACCAATGCAATGCATGATGAAAGGCATATGCGGCCAATGCGTACAAAAAACCAACAATAAAAATGGCTACATATTTTCCTGCGCCTGCCAAGACCAAAACTCAGATATCATAGATTTTAAAACACTAAAGCACCGCCTATCGCAGAATTCTTTGCTGGAGAAAATGGCGGAGATGAAAGTGACGTAGTTTTGCTAGGCTTTACTGCTAAGCCGGTTATTATCAATAATATTTTCCTCGTATTCTGAAAAATCTATAATGGATTTAACAATTTGAATATCCTGCACAGCCAATCCTGTTAAATCTGCTACCGTTATTTGCTTTGAGTTAATTCGCCCTAGGGATGGATTATCGATTACTGCTCCCAATTCAATAAGATTATTGTCTTTGATCAATCCCTTCTTATATGCATGAGTAATCTCTCCATGATCTAGGCACTGGCGTTTACTATCTACAACCACGATATCACTTTTTGCAATTAGCTCAGGTTCTAGCTCTATTTTACCAGGACTATCTGCTCCTACCGCAGTAATATGAGTCCCAGGTCTTAGAGTTAATGTCAAATCTGGTGTATGGCATGATCAGGCAACGCTCCTATTTGATTGCTCTTGTACTAATTCACCGTCTACAAACGGCACATTATTAACCACCAAAGTTAATAACCTGAACCCTTGAATCTTCCTCCATT
>CAXMOU010000083.1:0-27188 GCA_964195465.1 uncultured Rickettsiaceae bacterium | reverse complement strand
CTTGTACCAAGATCCAGTAATGTTTCTATTCTGATTCGCTCTTCTGAGCTTAAATGATGTGACATATTCTTCTCTATATAAATTACTTATTTTAATAATATAGATCCTTATGTGTCGCATTTGAAGCTTTAATGCACCCTTATTTTTTAATGAAGTGATTAAGAATTTCTTCGTCTGAGGTTGAGTTGTTTTTGGTCTCTACCAAATATGAACGTACCATATCTATTACTGAGTCTGTAAATTCAGCGCGCATTGCATTACTGGCTTTTACTCTTTCATTTTCTATGGATTTAATGGCGGAATCTTTTTTGCGCGCTAGTAGTAGATCCATTTCTTTGGCTTTGGTTTCAACCAAGCGCTGAGTACTATTCTTGGCGCTTTCTAGCATTTCCTTTTTGCGCTCTTCGAAATCTGCCATTTCTTGCTCAATTTCGCTCAGCATTAACTTTGCGTCTTGTTTGAGCTTTTCTGTTTCAGCTAATTTTTGTTTGATCTCGTTGATGCGAGCATCAAGAGAAGCTACGATAGCTTTCTTAACTGGTCTGTATGCTAGATATATGAATACGATAAAACATACAGCAACTACAAAACTTTCATCTAAAAAATGTGTCATTCTGCGGCCTTCTTATGAATTTTCTTCAGCAATTTTATGTCTGCTGGATTATTAGTGATTTTCTTGATAATAAAAGCAGCAAGGCTTATACAGGATTCTGGTTCATCTATATGGAACTTATCAACGTATTCGTTGATCTCTGCTAGGGCTTTCCCCTTTTTTGTATCAAGAGCGCTTTTGAGCTCATCTCTTTGTTCTTGGAAATGAGATTCCAGTGCCCCAATTGCTTGTTGTTGCATATCTTCAACGCGCGCATTTACTTCGCCCAGTTTCGTAGAGCGGGCCGCATCAAGCGTTTTTGCTTGGTCGTTATAATCGTTTGCGTTGTTAATATTGTCTTCTAAACAGCGATTTCTGGCCGTTAGAATAGCTTCAGCCTTGGGTGCTATGAATCTGCTTACTATAAAATATAGAAGAGCAAAAACAATCGCTAACCAAAATAGCTGCGAACTAAATGAAGATACATCGAATTGAGGCATGGTTTTTTACCGTATAAATAATTTGTTTAGGTAAATATCAGTAGCATTGCAATAACGAATGAGAATAGTCCCATTGCTTCTGCAAGACCAGCGCCGATAAACGCCATTCTTTGTAGCTGATCGCTAGCTGATGGGTTACGTGCTATTGCGTTTAGTAGAGAGCCGAAAATATTCCCTACCCCGATTGCAGCACCAAGCATACCAAATGCCATAAGACCTGCGCCAATAAATTTAAGAGCCATTCCTTCCATGATTCTAATCTCCTTATAATTAAGGTTAAACAAAGTCCTTTAAATCAATAATGCCATCCAATTCCCCGGCATATAGTAAATTAAAGAACAAACAAATTAGATGAAAAATCATCTAACAAAACAAGCACAAAATTTAGTGCAAGTTTACAGCATCGTTCAGGTACACGCAGGATAATATAGCAAATATATATGCCTGCAAAACCGCAACGAATATTTCAAAGCCTATCAGTACGACTATAAAAGGTATAGGTAAAAATTTCCAGTATATCGCCATAGAAACAACGAACCCTGCCATTACCTTAAGCAGCACGTGCCCAGCGACCATGTTTGCAGCCAAACGAAGCGAGAGGCTAACAGGGCGCGCTAAATAAGCAAATAATTCAATCACTACCATTAGCGGAGCAAGCCACCAAGGCGTTCCAGCTGGTAGGAATAAAGAGAAAAAACGCCAGCCATGCAAATATAGGCCAAGCAGAGTCACCAGCAAGAATATCATCATTGCCAGTGCGAAAGTAACAGAGATGTGGCTTGTAACGGTGAATCCATAAGGTATCATGCCCAGCAGGTTACAGGTAAGAATAAATAGGAACAAGGTAAAGATCAGCGGTATGTATTTGCGCCCGCCCTCGCCTACATTTTGGTCTAGCATGCCGGAAATCATTCCGTATATGATTTCGCCGCTTAGCTGCAATTTTGTAGGGATAAGCTTCTTGCCACTAAAAGCAATAGCGAAATACGAAACTATCACAAGCCCAGTTAAGATCATAAACATAGATGAGTTAGTGATGCTAACATCGTAACCAAAGAGCTCGATATTTACTAATTCTTTTACTTTAAATTGGTCTAAAGGACTATGCGCCATTTTTCTTAATATTTTTATTCCAAATTGATCTCAAAGCTGCAACCATTGCAAGTATCAAACAAATTATAAGGAAGACTGGCTTAGAATCAAATAAATTATCAAAAAACAATCCGATTATTACGCCAACGATCATTCCGGCCACCATCTCTACAGCGATGTTAAAGGCCGTATTGCCGCTAGAAACCTTGCCAAGGGGCGGTTTTTTAGGTGTTAGCTTGTCTATTTTTGCCTGAATATTTTGGTGCTTTTTATGATCCATTATTTTCTTTTTGTACTTTTGCGATAGCAGATTCTATCGCTTTTGATAGATCTTCCTCTGTATACCGGTCTAGAAATTGTTTGCCGTTAATGAAAAAACTAGGTGTGCCAATGAAATTTGGTTCTCTTGTCACCAATTTTGTGTTTGCCATTAATATACCAATTTTTTCCTGATCGTTCAAACATGCGCTATATGTTTCTGCGGAAATTCCACCAAGCGTACCGATATTGGTTAGAATCTCACGATAATTTTTGTTGAACGCCCAGCTATCCTGTTGATTCAGAATTACGTTGGTAAATTTAAGATATCTATCAAATTCACCAGAGCAGCGCGCAAGAATAGTCGCATCTAAATCCTGCTTATTGCCGATGAACTCACGCATAACATAAGCTATTTTGCCTGTGTCGATATATTTTTCTTTGATCTTTGGGAAAATTCTTTTGTGATAAGTAACGCAATGTGGGCAAGTTGGAGAAAAATACTCAACCAATACAATTTTTGCATCTTTGTTACCAAAGAACATATCGTCAGGCTCTATGTCATATCCGCGCACATGCTTTTTTGGTACAATTTCTGCCTTTGCCTCTTTGGATTTTCCGGCAGAGCCATCTTTGCAATCTTCGAGCTTTTGGCTGTACTCTTCTATTTGCTTGCTGGCAGGAGAGTCGGAATCAGTTTGCTCGCCGCATGAAGATAGTAAAAATAGCCCTAAAAAAAGAATAAATATTCTGCGTAACATAGTTATTTTCTATATTAAATTGATATTAATTGAGGTTTTAACACGAATCGATAACAGATTGCACTTAAAATCGGACTTAGTGAGGGCGAGAATTTTTCCAGCTCATTATTAATCTCACATTTAGTCTATGTGAGATTACGTGAGATTATGTAAGAAAAGTCAATATTATATGATTTGTTTTACGAATTAATGCTTTTCATTTGTCCATCGCTACCAACTTTTGCTAGTACATAGCTTTGTACTTTTTCGAATGCGCGATTCTCGATTTGGCGAACGCGTTCTTTTGAAATCTTGTACTCGTTGCTTAGAACGTCAAGAGTCGAAGGTGAGTCGTCTAATTTTCTGGCGGTTAGGATTTTTGCTTCGCGCTCGTTTAACACCTGCATAGCATCAGTTAGAATTTGCTTTTGGTTGCTTAGTAATTGGGTGTTAGACAAGGTTATCTCGTGCGATGGCGTATGGTCTTCTATGAGGTCTACCATCTCGCCGCTATTATCGTCATTTTGATCGATAGTGCGATTTAGAGATATGTCTGGACCAGATAAGCGCAGGCTCATTTCGCCCACTTCTTTAACGCTTACGCCCAGTTCATTAGCAATATCCTTATAGTCGCCTTCTGTGACTGGTCTTGAATACATGCTGGTGATTTTTTGCTGGACTTTTTTCAGGCTGAAAAATAATTTCTTCTGAGCAGAAGTAGTGCCAATCTTTACTAGGGACCAAGATTTCAATACATATTCCTGAATAGAAGCTTTGATCCACCACATAGCATATGTAGATAATCTATAGCCTAAATCTGGATCGTATTTTTTAACGGCTTGCATTAAACCAAGATTGCCTTCAGATACTAATTCGGTAACTGGTAGCCCATAATTTTTATATTTCATTGCTATTTTTGCAACAAGTTTCAAATGGCTAGTTACTAACTTGTGAGCAGCTTCTAAATCGTGCTCTTCAAGATAGGCTTTAGCCAGCATGAATTCTTCCTCTTTGCTTAGCAAAGGAATGCTGTTTATTTCGCGCAAATATTTACTAAACCCAGATCCAGAGCTGATAGCTGGTAAGTTTTTAATATTTGACATAAACACCTCGTTCTTTAAGTTCGCATCTATTATAGCGCAAAATAACAAACTTATTAAGTAAAAAATTTATTTTAATTTAAAGATCAAGCTTTTGGAAGCTGATTTCTAATATCTCATAAGCCTTGCCACCCTTTGGTGTTAAGACCTCCACTACATCGCCAACAGTCTTGCCTATTAATGCTTTAGCTAGCGGCGAACCAGTGGATATGAGGCGTTTTGTGATATCTGCTTCATACTCACCAACAATATGATAAATGCTTTCTTCTTCGGTATCGTCGTCAATTACTTTAACTGTGGCGCCAAATTTAACGCTATCTGCTTGAAGTTTGGAGGTATCAATGATTTCTGATCTAGAGAATTTACTTTCTAGGTCTAAAATTTTTCCTTCAATAAAGCTCTGCTTTTCTCTAGCTGCATGATACTCGGCGTTTTCTGATAAATCGCCAAATTCGCGCGCCGTAGCTATTGCTTCTATTATAGAAGGGCGCTCTACGCGCTTTAGTCTTTTTATTTCTTTTTCTAGTTTGTCGTACCCTTGTTGGGTAATTGGAAATTTGTCCATATGCATTATGTCTTGTTTATATTATGATTTGAAAGTATATTTATACTGGTGTAATTTGTCAAACTACCCTTTGTATTTTTTTTATGGATGATCAAGCTTTAGACTTTGAAATACGGCGCAAGCTTTTTCACTTATGTAGTATTATATTCCCTGTAATTTACTTATTCACCCCTAAAATTATAATGGTAGCGACATTAGCTGTTATAGCTGGTTTTGTCATCTACTTAGATATATCTAGGCACTATAAACCTAAAATTAAAGAGTTTATAGAAAAATTTCTTGGAAAATTTTTGCGCTTCGATGAACAAAATGGCCAATTTGTCTTGAGTGGGTCTAGTTATATGGCGCTTGGTTTTTTATTAAGCTGTGCATTATTCTCTAAGGGATTAGCCATTGCTGCGTGGCTTGTGCTGATAGTTGCCGATTGTTTTGCTGCAATTGTTGGTATGAAATTTGGTTCGCCATTGTTTAACGGAAAATCTTTTGCTGGTTCGGCTGCATTTTTTATGTCATCATTTTTAATTAGTATAGTTGTTTATTTTATTTACGATTTTAGCACTAACTTTTTGATAATCATAATGAGTTCTTTTATAACTACTTTGGTTGAGTTCTTTTCGGATCAAATAAAAATAAACGATAATTTTTCAATCCCTATGACTTATGGGTTGTCTACGGTAATACTAGGTTTGATTTTCTAAATTTATGAGAATTCCCTTAGAGTTTTATAATCAATTACGAGAAGCAATTCGAACATCTGATGTTGTTCGTCAACGGGTAGTTTTGACTAAAAAGGGCGGAGAATACCTTGGTAGGTGCCCATTTCATGAAGAAAAAACTCCATCCTTTACCGTTAATGATGCAAAGAGATTTTATCATTGCTTTGGTTGTAGTGCCCATGGGGACGTAATAAGATTCGTATCAGAAACTAGTGGTATTAGCTATAAGGAAGCCGCAATCAAGCTTGCTAATGATAATGGTATAGATCTGCCTAAAATGTCTGCGCAGCAAGAGCAGCATTACGAAGAATCTGATCAGATATATAAAATACTAGACCTTGCTGCTCAGTTTTTTACAAGCAATCTCACCAGCGAAAATAATAAATACCTTAAAGATCGTGGTTTAAGCGAAGAGTCGATTAAAAAATTCGCTATTGGTTATGCACCTGGCGGCGGGGCGCTGGAAAAATTCTTTGAAAAAAAATCGATTCCATTAAAAGATTTACTAAAAGCAGGCTTAGTGGGGCGAAGGGATGATGGTAGAATGTACGAAACTTTTAATAAAAGAATTATGTTCCCCATCAAGAATATATACAACAAGGTAGTTGGCTTCGGCGGCAGGGCGCTGGGTGATGCGATGCCTAAATATATAAACTCGCCAGAAACCTTGGTTTTTAAAAAGGGCGAAACCATGTACGGCGAGAATACAGCAACTGGCCATGCTTATAAAAGCAACTGTTCTATTGTGGTTGAAGGTTATATGGATGTGATAATAATGCACCAAGCTGGTTTTAATCAGGCTGTTGCAAGCCTTGGTACAGCGGTTACGGACAAGCATTTACAAAAGCTGTGGCGCTCTGGTGATGAAATAATAGCTTGCCTTGATGGTGATAATGCAGGAATGCGCGCCGCTAGGAAGATGACGCATATGGCTTTAGAGCACATCACGGCTAGTAAATCCATGTCCTTTATTGAGCTGCCTAAAGGGCTTGACCCTGATGATCTTATTAAAAGTTCTGGATCAAAAGCGATGAGCAAGTTAATTGATCACAGAATTGAGCTTTCGGAGATGATTTGGAAAAATGAATCTCAGGGCAAAGTCTTCAAAACCCCAGAAGCAAGAGCTTCTCTAGAGCAAAAGCTAGATGAATATTGCGATGAAATTAAGGACCAAAAGCTAAAGACAAATTTTAGGCGCTATTTTAAAGAAATAATTTGGAATAGGTTGATCAAGAAATCGCCCAAAAATCAACGGCAGCAAATTGGCAAAGAAATATTAGAGGCGCAAAAATACTCAGAAATAGAGTATTTAGAATATACGATATGTTCGTTTATGCTGAAATATCCAGAAATAATTCGCGATGAAGAGGCGCGCGATGCTTTGCTAGATTTACACCTTACAAAAACCGATTTGCACGATTTTAAAGAGTGGATTCTTGAGACAATAGATAATAACACTTCACCAGCAGAGGAGCTAATTAGTGATAATGTAAAAAATACTGGATTTTATGATACTTATTTAGTATTATACACCTCTGATATTCTGTTTTTAGATATAAAATCAGACAAAAATGATATTGATCAATGTCAGTTTTTTGAATGGTTACGTAAAAAACACTATCTATTGCTGTTAAAGCAAGAATATGTTGAGATATTAAAAGATCATTCTGATGAAGCTCAAACGAAGGCCACTTCGTATCTTGGGGAAATTCAGAAAATGTCCAAAGAACTTAATCAGTTAAGTGAAAATTTCATCGATAATTAGCCAATAATTTTTATTTATAATAGATACATATGGGAAAAGAAAAAACAAACACAGGGAATTCTGAATCAGATTCAAAAAATCTAGACAAGTTAGTTTTAGAGGGCAAAAAGAAAGGCTTTGTAACTTATGACGAGTTGAACAAGTCAATTTCGGCAACTAAGAAGCTTTCTGTTGATGAGCTGGAAAATGCAATATCCAAGTTTTCAGAAGCTGGTATAGATATCATTGAGGATGATAACGAGGATATAAAACTCGATATCAATGTAAATGAAGAGCTAACTGTTTCTAGTCGGCCGAATGAGCCTGAAGAAAATAAAGAAGAGGAGCCTCAGGAGCTTGGCTCTACAGATGATCCTGTGCGTTTATATCTGCGCGATATGGGCGGCGTTGAGTTGCTTTCTCGTGAGAATGAAATTGAAATAGCGAAGAGAATTGATGCAGGGAAAGAGTTAATGCTTCACTCGCTTTGCGAAAGTCCTTTAGCTATTAAGCGTTTGATTAAATGGTTTGAAGATCTAGTTAATGAAAAAATATTACTTAGAGATTTAATTGACCTTGATGCAAACCTAGTCACGGAAGAAGTGGATGTAGAAGAAAAAGAGAGCGAAGAAGCTTTAGAAGATGAGATAGATAGTAAAGATGATTCCAAAGAAGGGGCGGATTCTATAGAAGGCGATTCAGATGAGGAAGAGGAAGAGGTAGTATCTATGTCCATATCTGCTATGGAGGCAGAGTTATTGCCTTCTATTACAGACAAAATGGAAAATATTGCTAAAATTTGTGAAACAATTCTTAGCGAAACTAAAAAATATTATAGCGAAAAAACAGATTCTAAAGCAAAAAATGCTCAGCTAAAAGACAATAAAAAATACTCCAAAGCTCTTGTTTCATTGGTAGAAGAAGTTTCATCTATACATTTCAGCGTGAAAAGAGTTGAAGAGATGCTGGCTGATATTTATAAAATGAACAAAGCTCTAGTTATTAAAGAAACAGAATTGTTGAAATTGGCAGAAAAGAACAAAGTAACGCGCCAAAGTTTCCTTAAAGAATATTTGGGTGCTAATATAGGACCAGAATGGTTAGAAAAGCTGCACAAGAAAAGAGAAGTAGCTTGGAAAAATTTCTTAAGCGAAGAAGCAGAAAAAATAAACCAGTTCCTTGTGGACGTTAAGACAATAGGGGATGATCTAGGCCTGAGCGTTGTAGAATTCAAGCGTATAGTAAGTGCTATTCAGAAAGGTGAACGTCAAGCGACGCGCGCTAAAAAGGAAATGATCGAAGCTAATTTGCGTTTGGTGATCTCTATTGCTAAAAAATACGCTAATCGTGGCCTGCAGTTCTTGGATTTAATTCAAGAAGGCAATATCGGTTTGATGAAGGCGGTGGATAAATTTGAATATAGCCGTGGCTTTAAGTTCTCTACATATGCAACATGGTGGATACGCCAGGCGATTACAAGATCAATTGCTGATCAGGCGAGAACTATTCGTATTCCTGTGCACATGATTGAAACCATCAATAAAATCATTCGTACGTCTCGTCAGATGATGGGAGAGCTTGGATATGAGCCAACTCCTGCGGAAATCGCTGCGCGTCTTTCTATGCCTTTAGATAGGGTTAGAAAAGTAATGAAAATTGCTAAAGAGCCAGTGAGTTTGGAAAACCCTGTTGGTGATGAAGATGGAAGTTATTTAGGCGACTTTATTGAAGATAAAAATGCCATTCTTCCTAGTGATGCAGCGTGCCAGTCTAACTTGCGCGAGCAAACTACAAGAATTCTCTCTACTTTAACTCCAAGGGAAGAAAGAGTACTACGTATGAGATTTGGTATTGGCGTAAATACGGATCATACTTTGGAAGAAGTTGGCCAGCAATTTAACGTGACTCGTGAGCGTATTCGTCAGATTGAAGCGAAAGCTCTGCGTAAGTTAAAGCATCCAACAAGAGCAAAGAAAATGATGAGCTTCCTAAGCGGTTCTGGTAAAAACTCCAACGGATAGATTGTGAATCGATATAAAATCACTCTAGAATATTTAGGCGCTGGTTATTGTGGGTGGCAAAGGCAGAAAGAGTCTTTGTCACTTCAGCAAGTTGTTGAAGAGGCAATTTTTGCCTTTAGCAGGGAGCGCGTAAATATAACTGTTGCTGGTCGTACGGACTCTGGCGTGAATGCTTACGGTCAGGTCGCGCATTTTGATCTTGAGAAATATTATGACCCTGCGCGTCTTAGCCAATCAATAAATCATTTCGTCCGCCCGCATACTATAGGCGTAGTGGATTCCGAAATAGTAGATGAGGATTTTAATGCCAGGTTCTCAGCAAAATCTAGATCCTATATATATAAGATACTCAACAGAACTTCAGTCAATGTAGTTAATAGGGGCCTGCAGCATTGGGTTAGGCATGATCTAGATATCAAGCAAATGCAAATTGCAGCCAATTACCTATTAGGAAAGCATGATTTTAGCTCGTTTCGGTCAAGCGACTGTCAATCTAATTCACCAGTTCGCACTTTAGATGAGATTAAAATTACCAAAATTGGCGAAAATATTGAGATATATGTTTCCGCTAGATCCTTCCTGCACCATATGATTCGAAACATAGCAGGTAGCCTGATAGTAGTAGGTACTGGCAAATGGAAGCCTGAAAAGATCAAGGAAGTATTAGAATTTAAAGACCGCAGAAGAGCTGGTCCAATGGCCCCGGCCGATGGGTTGTATTTTTTAAAGGTGGAATATTGAAAAATTTTGCTGGACTTATCAGTAGAATCGCGATATAAATTATCCATTCTGAGCTCATATTATCTACAAATCTAAGGGCCTGTAGCTCAGTTGGTTAGAGCGCTCCGCTCATAACGGAGTGGTCGCAGGTTCAAGTCCTGCCGGGCCCACCATTTTTTCTTTTTTTGTTATCTCAACTTATATCTTAACTTAATAAAAACATTTGCATATTAAATTAAGACGCGATACAATCTGTGGTTAAATACAAATTATCAAAATGTTGATATGAACAAAGCAAAGAATAATCAAGATAATTTAGTAGAAGCAATAATGGCTTCTTTAGAAGCTATGCGCGGAGTTTCTACTGTTGAATATGAAGGATCCATTGGTTTGTACAAGAATGAAGTAGTTTTTGGTAAAATAGATGCCACGAAGGTGTTTTTATTGAATCATAAAAATGATTTTGTAGAAGTGAGCCAGGATTTGGTCCAAAAGCTATTACAAAGACGAAAAGAACCATTTGATGTAGATATGCTTTTATATAGAGCCACAGAGGCTTATTGGTACGCTGATAATAAAAGAAAAATGGATCGAAAATTAAGCGTTGTTAAGGTTGCGGCAGAAAATTGATGATAGTTAAAGTTGTAGCTTGCAATTTTAAGGTGATTGATATATTGCTTCTGTGTTGTTTTTTGAGTTTAATCAAAATGAGTTATTTTTATGTCTTTTGATATTGCTATTTTTTTAGCGTTTCTTATTATTAATCTAGTATTTGGTCTGTATTACGGTAGAGGTGTAACTACTGTTAGAGGTTATGCTGTAGGTAATAAGAATTTTAGTACAGCAACTCTTGTATCCACCATCGTTGCAACTTGGGTGAGTGGGCAATTCTTCTTCTCTTGTATGTCAGAGTCTTACACTCAAGGATTAAGCTTTATTTGGGCGGCTACACTTGGTGATTTTTTATGTTTACTATTTATAGGAATGGTATGCGCCCCGCGCATGGCAGAGTTTCTAGGCAATTTGTCTATAGCAGAAGCTATGGGTAATTTATTTGGTAAACATGTGCGATTAATTACTGCAATTTCGGGTGTTGTTGGAGTCATTGGAATTATTTCTGTACAATTAAAAATAGCAGGTGTTATTTTTGAGCATGCATTGGGCATCCCTGGTGTTTTAGGAGTTGTGTCAGCGGGAGTTATTGTTACTTTATACTCTTCTTTTGGAGGAATTAAGTCTGTTACGTTAACTGATGTAATTCAATTTGGTACGTTTGGAGTGGCCATACCAGCTTTAGCATATTTCTTATTCTATAGTTTAGATAACACTCAAGTTATTATAGATACGTTAGATACGAACCCTTTATTTGATTATACAAAAGTATTTGATCTTTCTGCTTCTTCTACATATTACACCTTTTTCCTATTTTTATTCTGCGTCACACCATCATTT
The DNA here is from genome assembly GCA_964195465.1 of uncultured Rickettsiaceae bacterium. GTDB lineage: Bacteria > Pseudomonadota > Alphaproteobacteria > Rickettsiales > Rickettsiaceae > Megaera_A. The sequence goes on along the minus strand of CAXMOU010000083.1, from coordinate 15,688 downwards.
AATCCAGCGATTTTCCAAAGAGTCTCTATGGCAAAAAACGTAAATCAGGTACGTAATTCTTTTGCCATATCATCTGTCGCGTGCTTCTTCTTGGCCGCAACTATTAGTTGGGTTGCTGTATTGGTCTTATCTATACACCCTAACCTTGAGGAAAAAGATGTTTTTAAATTTATTATTGCTGACTCTTCTTGGATTGTAGGGTTCAAAGGTTTGCTTTTAGCTGGTATTATGGCAATGGTTATGTCTACAGTGGATTCTTATATTAACTCTAGCGCAGTATTGCTAATACATGATTTGCGTAAAACATTAAATTTAGGGGTTATTAAAAGCGAATTATTTACCACCCGTATTTGCGCTCTATTTATTGGCTTTACGGCTATAGTTTTTACGATGTTTAGCGGTAGTTTTTTACAATTGTTTATCTGGGCAAATATGTTTTTTATGCCTATTGTATCTGTTCCATTTTTATTAGCAATATTTGGGTTTAGAAGTACTAGCAAGTCTGTATTACTTGGTATGGGAGCCGGCCTTGTAACAGCGATTACTTGGGAATTATTTTTAAAAGTTGGCGAAATAGATGGTTTGATTCCTGCTATGTTTGCCAATTTAGTTGTACTATTATCTTCTCATTATTTGTTAGGTCAGTCTGGTGGTTGGGTTGGAATAAAAGAACCAGGACCTCTTTTGGAGATTAGAAAAAAAAGACACCAAAAATTAAATGCGTTAAAACAAGAAATAGCTACATTCAACTTGATAGATGTATTCAAGCATAGCACACCCAAGGGAGAAGGGTTTGTAGCATTGATAGGGCTATTTATTATGATTTCTAATTTCTCTACCATTAGCGCTCTTTCGCAAGAAGTCCAAATGAATTATGCATTTATACTGGATATTGTTTATCCAATGACATTGTGTTTAGCTACTGGCTTAATAAGTTATCCGTTATGGTTAAAAACATGGAAAGAATCGAGTTTTTTGCCTGTTTTCTGGAATTTTGTCTTGTTCTTCATATTGATTTGTTTTAATTTTTTTACAGTATTAATAAGTCATTTTGCCGAAATGCAGTTAATGGTATTTATGATAAATATGATAATAGTGTCATGTTTGGTAAGTTGGCGCTTGGCATTATGTTTTATTGTTGTTGGCGTTATTTCTACTTTGTGTTTCTATGAGTTTTATTCTACTCCATATCAAATTCAAAATGAGGCGAGTTCATTTGGTTTTAAAATTATTTACTTGCTGTTGCTTGTCAGTAGTACATTAATAATATTTTTAAAACCAAAACAGGATCATCTGAAAGCTACGGAAGCAAAGCTTGGAACGCTTAAAGCTGAGGTAATAGATTTAGCTCATGAAAAATATGATTTAGATTACAAGGTAAGCAATCTAACAGAAGCAGTTGGGCATTATAGTAAAAAAATAGATGATCAGCAGGCGGAGATTTCTCGTCTTGGTGCTACGGCTCAGAAGATACTTGATAACGTGAATCATGAATTGCGCTTGCCTGTTGGTAATGTAATGAACTTTGCTGAAATGCTTAGTGAGAATTTAGAGGAATATGATGACGATGGTCTGAAGCAATTATCTGATGAGGTGTATAGAAACTCAACTCGTTTATCCACTATGATTCTAAATATGCTTGATCTTGCTACTTTAAATGTTAAAAATGTTGATTTAGACAAAACTCTGGTAAACCTAAGTGAGATAGTACAAAACAGGGTTCAGATGTGTCGTAAGATTTACTTGCAAAATAAACCGATAGATTTTAGATTAATTATTTCCCCTGAAATTATGCTACCTGTTGACCCCAATTATATTAAGCAAACAGTAGATAACTTGGTTATTAATGCAATTAACTTCAGCGAAAAAGGTCTAATAGAAATTAGGCTAGAAAAGCATAACAACATGGTAACTTTTACAATTACAGACCAAGGTAAAGGCATACCAAGTAATGAGATATACGACATATTTGCGCCGTTCAAAATGGGCTCTAATGCAGAATCTAAAGCTGAAGGGCGCGGAGTAGGACTAGCGTTATGCAAATCTGTAATAGAAGCGCATGGCGGTGTAATAACAGCAAAAAGCAAAGGCGTTGGAGCAAGTATGAAGTTTGTTCTGCCTGTTTGACTATAAATTTCGCAGCCCGCGTTTGCATATTTTGGCAGTTTCTTTGGTTCCAGAAGTTGCCTCCCATTCTGTGCATAAATCTATTACCCATTTGGGGTGGTCCTTGCCTGCGTCGTTTAACCAGTTTCCTATGGATAATTGGACGTAGCGTGCTGGGTCGGATTTTAGTGGCGAGAGGAGTGGTAGGCCTAATTCAGGGCTTTGTCTTAGTTTTCGTATGTGTTTGCACCATACTCCGCGTGGGCGGCTTAGTTCGGATGCAAAGCGTCTGATGTTTTCAGAAGGTGCTAGTGTCCATTCTATTAGCATTTCTATAAATGGTTCTAGATTAGCAGAAAATTCATCACGCAGGGCAATCCAGGCCCATTCTCGAACTCCAGAATTTGAATCGTCTGCAAGTGGTCTGATTAGTTGTAATTTTTCTTGGAATGAAAATGCTTGTTCCCCTAGTAAATAACAGGCAAATGTTCTTATTGTGTCTGATTTATGGCTTTGTAATTGTTCAAAAATTTTAAAGCCAAATTGATTATTTAATTCGCTAGAAATCAATCTGTGCTTCTTGGTGACTCCAAGCTTAGCAGGTAATTCTGGGCAATTAAATTCGGGCACAGTATTTGAGAGCAAAAGCTTCATATCTACAGACAAAAACTCCATAAGATTACGCGCTTCAATCTCACCTTTGTTTAGTAGCTCTATTTTTTCCTTTGGTATATTTTTCATAATCAAACAATATTACGCTGGTTAACGGCGCTATTCATTATAAATCCAAAACCAATAAGCATAGAGACCATCATTGTGCGCCCATAAGAAACAAGAGGTAATGGAACCCCAACAACTGGCAGTAGGCCCATTACCATTGCTATATTGATAAATACATGGCTAAAAAATAATGTAGTAATACCAATAGCCATTAATCTTGCAAAATTTGACCTACAATGACTAGCAACGGACAATGAGCTGATTATTAGGGCTGCATATAAAAACAGCAGAACAATTCCGCCAACGAAACCAAGCTCTTCTGTTAAAAACGAGAAAATAAAATCAGTCTGATATTCTGGTAAAAATCTTAAATGTCCTTGGGTGCCGCTAAGTAACCCTTTGCCAAATAGCCCACCGGAACCAATAGCTATTTTTGATTGTATGATGTTATAACCAGCGCCTAACGGGTCCCTTTCTGGGTCCAAAAATGTAAGCACCCTATTCTTTTGGTACCCATGCATCATAAACCATATGGCAGGCATGGCTGCAATACCTGCAATACCTGAAACAACAAAATATAATCTGCGTACACCGGCTGCAAAAAACATAGCGCATACAACCAATAAAGTAATTATACCAGTGCCAAGATCTGGCTGTTTAATTACTAATGCAATAGGTAACAACGATGCAATAATGGGTATTATAAGATCAATTAGCTTTAGATTTTCTTTGTTATTATCATGGAAATACTTTGCAAGCATAAGAACTATAGCTACCTTTGTAAGCTCCGAAGGTTGTATGGTAAACAGCCCTAAATCTATCCAGCGCGTTGCACCCATCGCAGATTTGCCAAACAATTCTACCGCGATTAGTAAAATAAATGTAAGTGCGTAAAATGGATAAGCAAAATGATAAATCATCCGCAAATCTACCATGGCAATTAAGATAGCAATAGGCATAAAAATACAAAATATTACAATCTGCTTATACGCCCAGGGCTCAATGTCGCCGCCAGATGCAGAATAAAGTAGAATAAATCCGTAGCAACAAATAAGAGAGACAAATAAAGGAATAAGAATCGGGATTCTCCTTAGTTTGTTTAGGAATTTTTCTTTCTCATGATGCATAATCTATTGGCTATTTTTTTTGGTAGTATATATTAATTTATATTGAGGGAAAGTTATTTTCATAGTTGTCCCTTTGTTTTTTACGCTGCTTACATTTAGCTTAGCATCATGAGCATCAACTAACATCTGCACAATCGCCAAGCCTAGACCATAAGAGCCTGTATAGTGATAATCTTTGTTGTGAAGAGTTCCATACGCGCTTAGGGCTATGGTAATGTCATTATCGTGCATTCCCATGCCTTGGTCGATGACTTTGATCTCCATCTTGTGATCTACTATTTCTCCAGAAACAGTAATAACAGTATTATCATCTGAATATTTAATGCTGTTGCTAATTAGATTGTTGAATATTTGTAAAATCCGTCTCTTATCGCAAACTAACATAGGAAAATTATCAGCAATATCGACAATTATCTCTATTTTTCTTTTACTATATCTAGCGCGGTTATAGTCTATTGACTCATTTATTATATCCCTAACATTTGATATGTTATTTATTATTTTGAACTTACCACCAATAATTTGGCTCTCATCAAGTATATCTGTAATAAATGCTAAGATGGTATTTGCATTTTCGTGAATACCGTCTACGTATTTTTTGTAAGGCTCTGGCAGAGGGCCCATTATCTCCTGTTGCATTAATTCAGAGCCGGTCGAAATAAAACCCAAAGGTGATCTTATTTCGTGTGCTGTAAAAGCCAAAAAGTCAGTTTTAGCTTTGGTTGAATCCCTTGCGACTAAAGTTGCTTTCTCTGCTGTTGTGCGCAAAAATGTTTCTCTTCTATAAATAAAAGCTATCACAAATAAACAAGTAGCCGCAAAAATACAAACTTCAATAAATTTCTTGGTTATATTGTCGATAATATCATGCTTAATTATATTATTATCTATGTTTACTATCATAAGAAAAGGTAGGCCTTGCAATGGAGTGATGAAATAATTCACTCCATTTATCATATCTAAAAATGATGTTTCTGGAGTGTCCCATTGATGGTTGAAATCCATCTGGTTTAAAACTATTTTTAAGTGCGGGTCTAGGTCGTTATTTTTATTTATAACATTTGAAATAGATGGTTTGGAGCTAGCTACCACGTCCATATTTTTGTTTATAATTACAAAATTAGTGCTTTTGTTTTTCTTCCTTTTATTAAGGTTACGAATCATAGTGTTGATATCATAGCTCAATATTACAGATCCAGTATATTTTGTATTCTTTTTATCAGAAATGTTATTGATGATTTTTATACTATCATTCTTATTTTCTTTATGGCTAGTATAGAAAACTACCTTGTTTTCCCAATTTCTGCTAGTGATTGCTTTGTTATTTACCAATTGCGTAATATATTCCATCCTTTTGGGGTTAGAGGTAATGCCTTTTGTGCTTGTAACCATTTCGAGGAAGTTACTATTAATCCAGCTGTATTTTCTCCAGCCAAAAAGCATGTTAAAATCTGGCGATGTAAAATGCTCATCGAGAACTTTTTTTATATACCTCAGATTTGTTGGATTTTTTTGTATGTTTTTGCCAATTATATCAATAAAATATCTGGAGTAGTTTAAATTATCCGTAATTACCGTTCCAAGTAATTCAGACTCTATAGCCATATCTTTTAGAATTTGCTCCTTTTTTTCGGAATATATACGTATAAATGATATTAAGGTTAGAATAATCACAATAATTGCAATACTGAAACTTATCATCTGTATGGCAATTTTTTGCTCTATTGGGTCTGGTTCCTTTTTTAAGTGTATAAATTCATCCATTGATATAAGGGGTTAATTAATGTAGAATGTTGGAATTCGCGTTATTATCAAAATATTGCTTCAATATGAAATTATCATTATTTAACTCACTTACAAGAAAAAGAGAAGTTTTTTCTCCAATAGATGCAAATTTGGTAAAAATGTATGTTTGCGGGCCGACAGTTTATGATCATCCTCATATTGGCAACGCTAGATCTGCAGTAGTTTATGATGTTCTGTATCGCATATTGAAAAAAATATATGGTGCCGACAATGTGCTATATGTAAGAAATATAACTGATATTGATGATAAAATAATAGTCAGAGCGCAAGAAGAAAATATTGCAATCTCTGAATTGACAGAGCGTACCACTAAATATTTTCAGGATGACATGACTTATTTAGGGTGCTTAAGCCCTAATATTGAGCCTAAAGCTACAGATCATGTACAAGAAATGATTGATATAATTGCTAGCCTGATTGATAAAGGGATGGCATATGAGATCAATAACCATGTTTATTTTGATGTAAATAAGGCTGAAAATTATACTGAGCTTTCTGGCAGGTCTTTAGATGAAATGTTTAAGGGCGTTAGGGTAGAAAATAGCTCGGATAAGAAAAACTCATGTGACTTCGTGCTATGGAAGCCTGCGCATGAAGAAGATGATGAATCGGCAAAATTCGATAGTCCATTTGGCGTCGGGAGGCCTGGTTGGCACATTGAGTGTTCTGCTATGAGCCATAAATACCTTGGTGAGAATTTTGATATACATGGTGGTGGGGCGGATTTACTATTTCCACATCACACAAATGAAATTGCCCAAAGCTGCGCTGCCTTTCCAGGCTCTAAATTCGCAACTACTTGGGTTCATAATGGATTTCTTACTGTCAATCATGAAAAAATGAGTAAATCCTTGGGCAACTTCACAACAGTGCAAGATCTTATATCTTCTGGTGTTAATGGTGAGGTCGCAAGGCTGTTTTTGTTAGGCAATCACTACAGGAAACCTATAGATTATAATGAAAAGGCAATTTCTGATGCTAAGAAAATGACCTCTTATTGGTACTGCGCTTTAGAAAACATCGAAGCTCAAATAGTAGATTTGCCTGAAGTTTTTATAAGCGCCCTCCTGGACGATTTAAATACCAGTAAAGCAATGAAAGTCATTAATGATTTTGCAAAATTAGTTCATTCCTCATCAGATCAAATGGCAGCAAACCACTTGCTATCATGCGCTCGCTCTTTGGGTCTTATGCAATCTTCGGCAAAAGAATGGTTTCAATCGGTAGATAATGTAGATCAAATAGAGAAACTGGTAGCTCAGCGCGCGGAAGCAAAGCTAACAAAGAATTGGTCAATAGCAGACCAAATACGTGAAAAACTATCAAATATGGGAATAGCAATAGAGGATATTTCTGACGGTTCTACAAAATGGAAAAAGAAAAATTAAGATTTTGCTTGAAAAGCAGGCCTAAAATCCTTATAACTAACACACTCTAATCAAAATAATTAACAAAGGTTTATTTTATGACTGTTGAATATACGTTTTCTATCATCAAGCCAGATGCAACTAAAAGAAATTTAACTGGCAAAATCAATTCATACCTAGAAACTGCGGGCCTAAAAATCGTCGCGCAAAAGATGGTATCATTGACAGAAGGTCAAGCAAAAGAATTCTATGCTGAGCATAGCGAAAGACCATTCTTCGGTAGCCTGATTTCTTACATGACTTCAGCTCCAGTAATCTTGCAAGTATTAAAAGGCGAAAACGCAATCGCTAAAAACAGAGAAGTAATGGGCGCAACTAACCCATCTGAAGCAGATGCGGGCACAGTAAGAAAAGATTTTGCACAAGATATTGAAGCTAACAGCATTCATGGTTCAGACAGTAAAGAAAGCGCAGAAAAAGAAATTAATTTTTTCTTCAATAAAGAAGAGATAGTTGGGTAGGTTTCACGTGAAAAGATTTGGTGTAGTAGTAATAGGTGGAGGTCACGCTGGTTGTGAAGCTGCAGCAGCGGCGGCTAGATCTGGCGCTGATACTTTACTTATTACCCCAAAGCCAGAAAATCTTGGTGAAATGTCGTGTAACCCTGCTATTGGCGGTGTTGCGAAAGGTGTGTTAGTAAAGGAAATAGATGCTTTAGACGGCCTTATGGGTCGTGTCATTGACAAAGCTGGCATACATTACAAAATGCTCAATGAGAGCAAGGGGCCAGCTGTATGGGGCCCTAGGGCTCAAGCTGACCGAAAATTATATCGCAAAGCAATGTTTGAAGAAATTTCGAACTATAAAAATCTTACTGTAATGTATGATTATGCTGAAGATATAACAATAGAGAATAACGAAGCGAGATCCGTTATTACTAGAAATAATGGTAACGTAGATTGTGATAAAGTAATACTCACAACGGGAACTTTTTTATCTGGAATGATTCACATTGGTGATAAGAAAATTCCAGCCGGAAGAGTTGGCGAGGGTCCTTCTTATGGATTGTCATCTACTTTAAAGAGGGTGGGGTTTAATCTTGGTAGGTTAAAAACTGGAACTCCTCCTAGGATAGATGGTGATACTATTGATTATTCAGAGCTTGAACGCCAGCCAGGTGATAAAGTGCCAAGGCCTTTTTCTGAGATGAGTGGTGGTGTAAAAGTTCCACAAATTGCGTGCTACATTACTAAAACGACGCAAGAAACTCATAAGATAATACGGGATAATTTAGATAAATCTGCTATGTATTCTGGTCAGATTGAGGGTGTGGGGCCTAGATATTGCCCATCAATTGAAGATAAAATTGTTAGGTTCGCTAAAAAAGAAAGTCATCAGATTTTCTTGGAGCCAGAAGGTTTGGACGATTCTACAATATACCCAAATGGAATATCCACATCTCTTCCTGAGGATGTTCAAAAGCAGTGGTTAAAAACTATACCAGGTCTTGAGAATGCTGTAATTTTGCAGCCAGGCTATGCTATAGAATATGATTATGTTGATCCAAGGGAGTTAAAAAACACGCTGGAAACTAAGAAGGTGCAAGGCCTGTATTTTGCTGGTCAAATTAATGGAACAACTGGATATGAAGAAGCTGCTGCTCAGGGGCTTGTTTCTGGTATTAATGCTGGGTTATCTTCGCAAGATAAGGCAAGTCTGACAATAACAAGAGCGGATGCTTATATAGGTGTAATGATTGACGATTTAATTAATTTGGGCACTAAGGAGCCGTATAGGATGTTTACCTCTAGGTCTGAATATAGATTATCTTTGCGAGCTGATAATGCAGATTTTCGTTTAACGCCTAAAGGGATTGAAATAGGAGTCGTTTCTATTGCAAGGAAGGAGTTTTTTGAAAACAAATTGAAGGCTGTTAATGAGGCTAGAGACTTGCTTCTTTCTAAGATAATTACTAGTAGTCAATTGTTAAATATAGGTGTTGCAGTTTCTCAAGATGGATCAAAAAGATCTGCTTATCAACTTTTGGGATTGCCTAATTTTGGAATAGAAAAAACAATAAGTATATTTCCGGAATTGTCTGGAATTAAAGATTCCCTGGTTCAATATTTATACATTGAATCAAAATATTCTTCTTATTTAAGAAGGCAGGATTTAGATATTAAGATGTTTAAGCAAGAAGAAGAATGCGCTATACCTCAGGATATAAATTATTTAAATATAGCAAGTCTTTCTATTGAAGTAAGAGAAAAATTGACATACCATAAGCCAGCCACTATCGGTGCTGCGAGGCGAATTCCAGGGGTTACTCCAGCTGCATTAACTGCAGTACTTGTTTTTTTGAAAACTAAACATAATAAAGCATGTTGAATTTAGAAGAGTATATTTCGCGCGAAGTGTTTAAGCGGTATCATGATTTGTTATTGAAGTGGAATAAAGCTATTAATCTTGTTTCTCCAAATAGTTTGAATGAGTTTATGAATCGTCATGTATTGGATTCGCTGCAGCTTTTAAAATATCTTCCTAGTAAAAATATAGAAATTATAGATTTGGGGTCTGGAGCTGGATTGCCTGGAGTCATTTTGTCTTTAGCTGGAGTAAAGAAAGTTACTTTAATTGAGAGTGATTCAAGAAAAGCAGCATTTTTACTTCAGGCATCAAAATTATCGTCTGGAGAAATTGAAATTATAAATGACAGAATAGAAAATATAGATGGTTTAGAGTGCGATATATTAACATCGCGCGCATTGTCTGATCTTAATTCTTTATTTGGTTATAGCCGCAATATATTGGTTAGAGATAAATATTTGTTGCATAAAGGAGAGTCTTATCAGGGGGAAATAGATGTTGCCAAAAAACATTGGTTGTTTGGTGTAAATGTTCATGATAGCATCACTTCTAAAGATAGTAGAATCTTAGAAATTATAGACGTGGCTCCAGTTTTATGAGTGCAAAAATTTTATCTATTGTGAACCAAAAGGGCGGCGTGGGCAAAACCACTACGGCTGTTAATTTAGCGACTATTTTTGCTGTTATGGGCAAAAAAGTACTGTTGATTGATCTTGATTCGCAAGGTAATAGTAGCAGTGGCCTTGGTATTAATCAGGAGCGTCGCAGGGTAACGTGTTATCATATTCTTTGTGGTATGGATGTTATAGAAAATGCTATCATTCCATCAGAGGTTCCTGGTTTATCAATTATTTCATCTAATACTAATTTAGCTGCAGTAGAGATGGAGCTTTTTGATAAAGAGAACAATGAGTTAATTTTAAAGAAAAGCTTGCAGTCTATTCAAGATGATTATGATTATATATTTATAGACTGCCCACCTTCGTTGAATTTGTTGACATTAAATGCATTAGTGGCAAGTGACTCTGTAATTATTCCGATGCTATGTGATTTTTATTCGCTAGAAGGATTAAGTCATTTGTTAAAAACAGTTGAGATAGTAGAAAAGAAATTAAATCCTAAGATTAAAATTGTGGGAATATTATTTACTATGTATGATAAGCGCAATCGGCTTACGGAGCAGGTTGAAAGGGATGTGCGTAAATGTTTGGGTGGTATGGTGTTTAATACAATAATTCCTCGCAATGTAAGGGTTTCCGAGGCTCCTTCGCATGGAAAGGCGGTTATTATATATGATCATAAATGTTCGGGTTCACGCGCATATATTAATTTAGCAAAAGAAATAATCACAAGAGAAAAAAGGTAAGTTTATGAGAAGTAGAGCTCTTGGTAGAGGTTTATCTTCCTTGCTGAAGGAAGAAATTGTACCGATTGAAATAATGCATGGCAATAATAATGTTGATATTGAGTTGATTGAGGTAAATGCCAGTCAGCCTAGAAAAATTTTCGATGAAGAAAAAATCAAAGAATTAGCAGATTCGATATTAAGTCATGGCTTAGTTCAGCCGATTGTGGTTACTAAAATGCCATCTGGTAAATATCAAATTGTTGCTGGCGAGAGGCGTTTTAGAGCTTGCAAAATGGTTGGCTTGAGAGAAGTGCCAATAGTTTTAAAAGAATTAAACGATAAAGAAATATTGGAAATCGCTTTAATTGAAAATATTCAGCGTCAGGAATTGACATCTATCGAAGAAGCGGAGGGGTTTCAGAGGTTAATACAAGAATATGGTTATACCCAGGGAGATCTGGCAATAGCTATAGGTAAAAGCCGCAGCCATGTTGCTAATCTTTTGCGCCTTAATCAACTCCCAGATTCTATTAAAGCAATGATCAATGAAGGTAGCTTAAGTATGGGGCACGCTAGGTGTTTGATTGGTCTAGAAAATGCCGAACAATTAGCTGCGAAAATTATAGCCAATGATCTAAATGTACGCCAGGCGGAAGAATTAGCTGGCAGTAAGCGTAAAAAAGATAAGGCTATTAAAAATGGCGAAAAGCAAGAAAACATAGTGGATGAGGACCTTATAATGCTAGGCCAATCCTTGAGTGAGAAGTTTGGCGTGAAAGTTGTTGTTGAAAATTCTTGGAATGGCGGTAAGATATCAATTCATTATAGTAATCTAGAGGAGCTAGATTCGATTTTAACTCAATTAAACTAAATAACTATGGAATTATTTTTAGATAGCGTTGATCTTGTAGAGATCAAAAAATACGCCTCATTTATTGACGGTGTAACTACTAACCCCTCCTTAATGGCTGGTTCAAATAGCGACTTTCAGGAAACAACGAGTAGCATATGTAATGCTGTTCATGGGGATGTAAGCATTGAGGTTGTGTCAAATAATTTTGATGAGATGCTTAAGGAGGGTGAAAAAATACTTTCTATAGCGCCTAATGTAGTAATTAAATTACCTGTAACATGGGATGGTATGAAGGCATGTAAGTATTTTGCAGATAAGGGGCATAAGGTAAATATGACTCTTTGCTTCTCAGTTAGCCAGGCCTTAATGGCCGCAAAGGCTGGCGCTGCATACATCTCTCCATTCATTGGCCGTTTGGATGATATAGGTGAGGATGGTATGATGCTTATTTCTGAGATTCGTACGATATATGATAACTATCAGTTCAGTACAAAAATTCTTGCAGCATCCGTTAGAACGCCAGATCATGTAATAGAGGCCGCTCTTTGCGGTGCGGATGTAGCAACTATCCCAGTAAAAATTCTATCTAAACTTTTAGATCACGACTTAACAACCAAAGGCCTAGAGCAATTTAATCAAGACTGGGCTGAGTCTGGGATGCAAATCTAAACAATAACTAGTTTCACGTGAAATCAAATAATAAAAAAGGAAAATAAATGTCATATCAATATGTGTATGTAATGAAGGGCTTGAGTAAGTCTATTAATGGTAAGGAGATATTAAAAGAAACTTGGCTATCATTCTTGCCAGGTGCTAAGATTGGAATAATTGGCCATAATGGGTCTGGTAAATCTACGTTGATGAAAATCATGGCTGGTTTGGATAAGGAGTATGATGGAGAGGCTTTTATTGCTGATGGCGTGAAGGTTGGTTACTTGCCTCAGGAGCCGCATCTTGATCCTAGTAAGAATGTGTTTGAGAATATTATGGAGGGGCTTGCTGAGAAAAAAGCTTTGATTGATGAGTTTAATGAGGTCAGTGCAAAATTTGCTGAAGAAATGACTGACGATGAGATGAATGATTTGTTGATGAAGCAGGCCGATTTGCAGGAGGAAATTGATGCATGTGATGGTTGGAGTATGGAGCGAGAAATTGAAATTGCGATGAGCGCTCTACGCTGTCCGCCAAAGGATGCGGATGTGACAAAAATCTCTGGTGGTGAAAAGAGGCGCGTGGCTTTGTGTAAGTTGTTGCTTGAAAGGCCAGGAATGATTTTACTTGATGAGCCTACGAACCACCTTGATGCAGAGTCTGTATCATGGCTTGAGAATTTCTTGAAGAATTACAAGGGGACTGTTGTTGCAATTACTCACGATCGTTATTTTTTGGATAATGTAGCGGAGTGGATATTGGAGGTGGATCGTGGTGCATGTGTGCCATGGCATTCAAATTATTCTGCTTGGCTAAAGCAGAAGCAGGAGAAACTTGCTGGTGAGGAGAAGGAAGAGAGTGACCGCTCAAAGCAATTGCGTCATGAGCTAGAGTGGGTGAGGCAGTCAGCAAAAGCAAGGCAGACGAAGAGTAAGGCGAGGATTAATGCATACCAGGATCTTCTTAATAAGAAGCGTGATATCACCAATGCTAGTTCGCAGATCATAGTGCCGAACGGCCCTAGATTGGGTGATTTAGTGATTGAGGTTAATAATTTATCGAAGAAGTTTGGTGATAAAGTATTGCTTACAGATTTTAGTTTTAGAGTGCCACCAGGTGCTATTGTTGGTATTGTTGGACCTAATGGTGCTGGTAAATCCACTTTATTTAATTTGATTATTGGTAAAATAAAGCCTGATACTGGTAGTATTAACATTGGTGATACAGTAAAGCTTGGATATGTTGACCAGTCTAGAGATCATTTGGATGATAACAAGACTATTTGGGAAGAGGTTTCCGAGGGGTTAGAGGTGCTAGAACTTGGCGATGTGTCGCTAAAGAGTAGGGCCTATTGTTCTGCATTTAATTTTAAGGGAGCGCAGCAGCAGAAGAAAGTAGGGCAATTATCTGGTGGTGAGCGTAATCGGGTGCATTTGGCGAAGCTGCTTAAAGAAGGTGCGAACGTTATTCTTTTGGATGAACCATCTAATGATTTGGATGTTGATACGCTTAGGGCTCTTGAAGATGCGATCTTAGATTTTGCGGGATGTGTGTTTGTAATTAGTCACGATCGCTGGTTTTTAGATCGTATTGCTACGCATATTATTGCATATGACAAGGATGGTAGTGCAACATGGTTTGAAGGTAATTACGAAGATTACCATAATTATATGACTAATATTGTGGGTGAGGATACTAAAAATCCTAAATATAGGCATAAAAAATTAGTATAGAGTTATGTCTTTACTTGAGCTTTTAGTAGTATTGTTGGTATGTTTTCTGGTGGTGAAGCCAGATGACATACCAAAGATTTTGGCTAAATTTAAGGATATGCGTTCGTTTATTGCCAATACAAAGAAAGAGATTATTTCACATATTGATCCAGATGTTGATAAAAAGCCGATAGAAGACAACATGGAGCAGATGAATTTTTATTTAGCAAAAATTGCAAAGATTGGCGCTGAGTATGAGGGTGAATATTCTCTGAAATCTATCAAAGAACATTATCGCAAGATTGTAAAAGACCAGATCAAAAAAGACTGATATGGAAATTACATTATCGCTTGTCAAAAAACTTATTTCAGAGCAGTTCCCCAAATGGAAGCATTTGCCAATCCACCCTGTTGATGTTAGTGGCATAGATAATAGAATATTTCATTTGAGCCATGATATGCTAGTAAGGTTGCCGAGCGCACAATGCTATGCATTACAAGTACAAAAGGAATAGAAATACTTGCCACAAATTGTCCCTCATTTATCAACAATAATTCCCGAGCCACTTGCAATGGGCGCACCTTCTGCTAATTATCCATGGCATTGGTCTATATATATATGGATTGATGGCGAAACTATAAATACTAATATGACAGATGGAATTTCTGTTGATATTGCTAAGTTTCTGAAAGAGCTGCATAAAGTTGATGTAATGGACGAAGATTTATTTCCTGGTGTGCATAATTTTTATCGCGGCGCTCATATTTCAATTTATACGAAAGAGATAGAGGCTGCAATTGATGCGCTGCGTGAGTTTATTGATGTAAGGCGAGCGACTATGATTTGGGAAGCTGCAATAAGTTCCAAATGGAATATGGGACCAGTTTTAGTTCACGGTGATATGGCTAGCGGTAATATTCTTGTAAAGAATGGATCACTTGCTGCAATAATTGATTTTGGGTGCATGGGGATTGGTGACCCTGCATGTGATCTAGTAATTGCATGGACGCTTTTGAAAGGTAAATCAAGGCAGACATTTCAGGAAGAAATGCAGATGATTGATAATAACATATGGCTAAGAGCGCGTGACTGGGTGCTTTGGAAGGCTCTTATTACATTAGCTGCGTTACAAGATAAAGATTCTATAAAAGCTATAGAGCAGAAGGGGATTATAGAAGAGCTTTAGGTTCAAGCATCGGTGCCGCGTGATGACAGCACCTATGGCTTACACAGATTTATTCACTACATTAAAAATAAATTTTGTAATTCGCGTACTAAATTTTGCGGGCTATCGAATTCTATAAGCTTTTTTACTTTATTACGAATACGGCTTCTTTCGTTTTTGGGAAACATATCTTCTATAGACTCAATTTCTGTTATTGGTGGTTGCATAAGTTTTTTCATAAAAATAACCTCAATTAATTGTTCATATAATCTATAAGTAAATTCCTTATATTTTTATCTTATCTGTATGTAAAAGATATTTATATAGAGGTGGACCCCAAAAATAGGACAGTGTGTTAAGGTATAATCTTCGTCAAAAATAAGAGGATTAAAATGAGTAACAAACGTCGTAATTTTAGCAGTAGTTTTAAGTCCAAAATTGCATTAGAGGCAATTCGAGGAGAGT
>CAXMOU010000082.1:0-16090 GCA_964195465.1 uncultured Rickettsiaceae bacterium | reverse complement strand
ACCCCTGAAGAAATTCTTTCTTTGGTTGCATAGACACCTCTCAAATGCTTTTAACTCAACAGGTGTAGAGTATTTTGTGCATTTTAACAAGCGACTTAAGGTTAAACCAGTTTAATCAAAAGTTCATGAGGTGGCCGTGGTGTTTGGGGCGCAATAATAAATATAAATTAATAAAATTACAAATTAATACGTTGACAAACTAACATATTATAGCAATATCTAGATTCCAATTTAATTAATATAAAATAATAGGAGTCACTTATATGTTTAGAAATTCAGTAAATAAGCAGAAAAAAGCACAAGAAAAATCATTGGTAGCAGCAGTAGAAGTAGCAGAAGTAGCATTATTTGCAGCAATCGAAAAAGCAAAAGATCTAAAAGCAAAAGCAGACATGGTGCACGAAGTAGCATTAACGCTAGAAGAAATATCAGATGCAGTAGACGCATCGTTAGCAGCAAAAAAAGATGCGGACGCGAAAGCAAAAGTGTGGAAAGCAATAGTAGAAGGTGTATTCGAAGCATTCGCAGCAGAAGCGGCATTCGCAGCATTCGCACCAGAAGAAGGGGGCTTTGATTGTGAGCTTAAGGTTGGTCTTGGTGGTGAAGTCGTTGAAGGTGGCGAATAACTACTAGAGGTCGCTGTATTATGCATCCTGCATATATACTGGACAAATAAAATCTATATAATATTATTGTCATTCATTGGTTTTGCTGATGGGTGACAATTTTGTATTGTAGGGTAATATTTTAAACAATGGGAGTTATGATAAAATCAGTCGATCAAGCAAAGGTGAGATCGCAATTATGGGCGGAAGTGCTGGTGGTATGTTGATTGGTAACGTTATTAATCAGCGTCCAGAATTGTTCAAAGTAGCTATAGCACACGTGCCTTTTGTTGATGTGTTAAATACTATGCTAGATGAAAAATTACCCCTAACGCCTGGTGAATTTAAAGAGTGGGGCAGCCCGAAGGACAAAGAGTATTTTGATTACATAAAATCATATTCGCCATATGATAATGTAAAGGCGCAAAATTATCCGCATATATTTGTAACTGCCGGCCTGTCTGACCCGCGCGTTGGATATGGGGAAGCAGCGAAATGGGTGGCTAAATTACGAGATCAAAAAACCGATGATAATTTGATAATATACAAAACCAACATGGATTTCGGCCATGGCGGCGCCTCTGGTCGCTTCGATTATTTAAAAGAAGCTGCGGATGATTTAGTGTTCGTGACTGAGATGTTTGGGATTGAAGGCAAATAAAGTTAAACACTCGTAGTGCGGCGCAGACACCATCACGTCATTGCGAGCGAAGCGCGGCAATCCATGAAGCGGCGAGGTGCGTGGCGTGCTCGAATGGATAGCCGCGCTTCACTCGCTATGACGATTTTGCTGGGGCTCCTGTTGCAAACGCAAAATTACGTGATTTTTATGTTAATTGTGGTTTAGCAACACTAAAACCAAGTCAATAATGTGTATTGACAGGCGGGTAGTTCTGTATATACTTTATGCTCAATATTAATTAAAATTATGTAGTGGGTTATTATGTTTAAGGGATTAAAAAAGCAAATAAAGAAAGCAGAAGGTGGAATCAAGAAGCATGGTTTTGCGGGTGCCGTAGTTAAGGAAGCTGGCGTTGTCGTGAATAATGCAGAAAAACAAATAAAGAAAGCAGAAGGCGGTATTGCGAAGCATGGCGCTGAAGAGGCTATGGCGAAACAGGTAGGTCAATGGTTAGGCGGGCCTGATGCACCTCAAGCAGAGCAAGGTGACTTTGTTCTTGAAGAGGCGCTTAGGTTATCAAAAGCTGAGGCTGTTGCAGATGCAAAAAACGCTAAGATTAATGAGTTGTTTGAAGGTAGGCTGGAATTAATGAAATCTCTGGATGTTAATCCAACTCCTGAGCAATTAGTTCAAATAAGAGCAATGGCGCAAAGAGATGTTGAAGCTGCAGAAGCTAAAGAAGCTCAAAGAGAAATGGCGATTCAGGAAGAAGTTCTTAAAAAAATGGAAATGATGAAGCTTGTTGGAGTGGAGCCAACCCCAGAGCAGGAAGTGCAATTTAGAGAAATCGCAGAGAGAGATTTGTTTGGCGCGTCAGCTGGCGAAGAAGAGCATAAAGATGGTGAAATTGATCTTGCTGGTGACGGTGGCGACGCTTAAGTTCGTGTATCCTTCCTATATACTGGACAAATAAAATCTATATAATATTATTGTCATTCATTGGTTTTGCTGATGGGTGACAATTTTATATTGTATGGTAATTACTTTAAACAAGCGGAGTTATGATAAAATCAGTCGATATGGACATTCTGCGAAATAGGGCTCTTGTGTCTATCAGTGGACCTGATGCTGCGAAGTTTTTACAGGGTCTTACTACGAATGATGTTATTAAGAATGTTTTTTCGTATAATTATTTCTTAAATAACCAAGGGCGTTATTTGTTTGATTTCTTTTTGTATAAACAAAGGGATGATTTATATTTTCTGGATACAGATAAAGAAAGGTTGAAGGCTTTTCTTTTAAAGTTAAACATGTATAAGCTTAGGAGTGACGTTAAGATTGAGGATCTTTCTGAGGAATATGATGTTGTGTATTCTCGGGATGTTCTTGAGTTTGATGCGATTTATTCTGAGCGGGATCCTAGGTGCGATTCTTTGGGGTTTCGTACTGTTATTGCTTCTTCAGTAGCGAGTGATATAGAAACTCTTGTTAATAATTTATATAATCAGGATAAATACGAGCATGCCATAGTTGATGGCGTTCCAGATTTAATTTATGAGCGCTCTATCCCCATAGAATACGGGGCAGAGGAGTTAAATGCTATTGATTATAACAAAGGTTGTTACGTAGGCCAGGAGGTGATTTCTAGAGCAAAATATCAGGGCGTGGTTAGAAAAAAGATCTTTAAATTAAAGTTTGGTACAAAAATTGCATTTATAGCATCAGGAACTGAAATAACGGACCTTCAAGGCAATAAAATTGGAATAGTGTGTTCTAATTACGAAGATCTAGCTATTGCGTTGATTCGGGAAGAAAAGTACTTTGGACTCGAATCAAAAAAGGCTATGATTAATGATCATCTATGCGAGATATTGCTTCCTTCGTGGCGGCAATAAAGTTTCTTGTTATAGCTGCTCTGGTTTTTTATTTTTAAGTTAACAACATAATTTGTATATGAGACTTCTAATCGTCGGCGACATGAATAGCGAAATCAAGACTGCAATCGATATTGCGCGTTCTAAAAATGCTAAAGTTGTGATGGTGGAATCTTGTGAGCAAGCTGTGGATTTTATATGTCAAGGTAAGGGGGCGGACCTTATTTTGGTAGAAGTGCAATTTGATATTAAATCTTTGACAAAGGCTATGAAAAACGAAAAAATTTCTACTCCAGTAATCGCTTATGGCGTTCAGTGCACCCCAAAAGAGGCGGTGCAGGCAATCAAATCAGGTGCCAAAGAATTTTTGCCACTTCCTCCAGATGAGAGGCTTATAGCTGCCATATTCGCGGCACTTTCAGATGATTCTGTTAATATCATAGGAAAGTCAGGCTCAATGGCTGCTGCTATCGCGGTTGCGGATAAAATAGCCAAGTCTGATGCGAATGTTTTGATTACGGGCCGGTCTGGTACTGGCAAAGAGGTGTTTTCTAATTATATTCATAGTAAAAGCAAGAGAAAAGATAAGCAATTTGTGGCTGTAAACTGCGCTGCTATCCCTGAGAATTTGCTCGAGTCTGAGTTGTTTGGTCACGAGAAAGGTGCATTTACTGGCGCTTTGAGCCGCAGGATTGGTAAGTTTGAAGAATCCTCTGGCGGCACGTTGCTTTTAGATGAAATCAGTGAGATGGATTCAAGGTTGCAAGCAAAGCTACTGCGCGCAATTCAGGAAAGAGAAATTGATAGGGTTGGTGGTACTAAGCCTATAAAAGTTAATCTGCGTATTGTGGCTACATCTAATAGGGATCTACAAAAAGAGATAGAAAAAGGGAATTTTAGAGAAGATCTATATTTCAGACTAAATGTAATTAATATTGAGCTCCCTTCGCTTAGTGAGCGTGACGGTGATATTAAATTGCTAAGTACATACTTCATCAAGAAATATGTAGAGAGCAATAGTCTTTCGGCGAAAAAATTATCAGACAAAGCTTTGGAGAAGATGAATCAATATTCTTGGCCTGGTAATGTGCGTGAGCTTGAGAATGTTTTGCACAGAGCTGTGCTTATGTCTGAAGGGTCTGAGATTACAGAAGATGATATTAGTATTAAAGAATCGGACAAAGCTTCTGCTAGCTCTGGCGACTCCTCTCGTAGTTCCAGCGGTGAAAAGCAAATGGTCTTCAATACAATAGGCTATTGCCTTGGCGATATGAGTAAGGCTGCAAATATCCTAGGTGTTTCTATAGATATACTGAAAGAGAAACTTGAGAAATATACCAAAAATTAAAAACATATTGATAATAATTCATTAAAATTATAATATATAATATACCTCATATGTTTAACATGTGGGGTATGTTTTTTATTAATATTCTTGGGAGAGGTGTTTTATGAGGTATGAAGATAAATTAGCAAGGCTTGATGAAATAGTTGATGAGGCTAAATGGTGGTTTGTTCAGAATGACCTGTTGGAGCTTGCTATAGTTCGAGGAGATGAGGATGATTTGCAGGACAATGCTTTAATTCTACGCGATCATATAGAGCTTGGGCCAAAAGTATCTGCTTATTTGCAATTATATATGAGTCAGTTTTGTATTACTGATGATGTAATACAACGCGCTAAAGATGATGATATTCTGCCAGATGCAGATTCCTTAATCATGTTGCTTGATCGTTTTCCTGATGGCTCGGACGAGGTTCAGAGGTATGTAGAAGAATTTATGGCTGATGGAGGTATACATGGGGATATACATGATGTGATAATGGATATTTTGGATGCTGCGGAGGATGAGTTTGAAGGAGGGGGTGAAGTTGAAGATATGGTTATAGGTGAAGTTCCGCTGTTTATAGGGGGCATTGCGCCTTTCCCGCAGCTAGAGGGCAACCCAAATGAAGGAGATGTTAATTTTCTACCTCTACCTCTACCTCTGCCTTTGCGATTGATACGGCAAAATGCGTATGTTGCCCCCAGCGTCATGACCCAGATGATCTTAATGATTTTCCACCTGATGAGGTAGGTGAGTTCTTGCCCGGTGATATTGAGATGTTGCCGAATGAGTTAGACCCTCTTCCTTTGGTTAGGCAAAGGGCGTATGTTGCCATCCAGCATGATAATATTGACTTAGTAGGTTTAGGCGATTTTGTTGTAGATCAGAATGATTAATGTTTACTGTATAAGAAGTAATTTTTATAAAAAAACATTGAGGCTATGGTGATTTACATTTATACTTTTTAATATAAATTAATATTGAGAGTTGAGTGTATGAAAAATAATGCTAATTACGAGTTAAATGAATATTCTGCTGATGATACGGATGAGTTAGCCTATCCTCCAGTGCTTTTGGATATTCCAGAAGAGTTAGAGTCTGATTTAGTTGATGGGCTGGGTGCTAATCAGCAGCTAGACGTTACAGAGGACTCTTCGCTTGAGGAGTTGTCTGATTCGCCGCCTAACGAGGCTCTTTTTGCTATACCAAAGATAACGGTTCCAGTGACAATAACTGATGAAGGTGTGGATGGTGTGGAATCAGTGAGTTTTAATCTGTCTTTTGCTGAAGTGGTGAAATTAACAGATACTCAAAGTATTGAAATCGCTGATGCGATCTTTGATGGCCCGTTTGAAGCCTCTGTTATCGACTTGATTAATCTGGCCGGAGAAGAATCAGATTCTGAATAATTGTCTATTCTAAAAAAATAAAATTTCATTGTGCTTCATAAATGATTATTATGTATAATAATACACTGTTGTAAGAACAATTAATATTTTTTATGGAAATGCTTTATGAGACACGAAGATAAATTAGACAGGTTAGATGAAATAGCAGATGGTGCTAAATGGTGGCTTCGCCAGTTGAATCAATTGCAAAATATTGTGGATGAGGCTCCTGAGACGGAAAGGGAGGCTCCTTTGCAAAAATTAGAGGATCATGCGTCCAGTGCTGTATGGATTGTGGCGTATATGAAATATTCTATGAGCCAGTACTGTATTACGTACGATATTATTCGGGAGTCTAAAGAAGATGAATCTGTTTTGAGTATAGATTATTTGACTTTTTTAATTGGATTGTGTCCAAATATCCCTGCTTATGTATCGGAATATGTAGAGAATTTCAAGCATGATTGTCGTATACATCATATGATGCGCGCCTTTATAGATGGTGATGCGTTTCCTCCATTGTTAGTAATACGGGTGGATAACGATGATATGGCAGATGATTTAATTCAGCCTATTGATGAGCAAATAGAAGAGTTGCCAGATGTTGATTTGATTGGAGCGGATTAGTAAATAACCTCAGCTCGATATAATTCTTGAAAACTATGATTCATTGTTATATACTGCGTTTTATAGTTTAAATAAAAATATTTATTTAAGGTGGGTCCCTGGTGGCCTACCTTTTTTTATTATCAATTAGCTTATGCCGTTTGGCGGATATTTATATGGAACAAAAACTGGCGAATTTGCTAGAAGAGACAATTAATGATCTAGGGTTCGGGTTGGTGAAGATCACTATACACGGTACTACGTCAAAAATTGTTGAGATTCTGATTGAGCGTAGTAATGGAGAAAGGGTGCAGGTTGGCGATTGCCAAAAGGTTAGCCGTAATATTTCTGCTGTTTTAGATGTTGAAGATATCGTCTCTGGTAAATATTTCTTAGAGGTTTCTTCTGCTGGGTTAGAGCGCCCGCTGGTTAAGCTTCAGGATTTTGAGCGTTTCGCTGGCAAGGCGGCAAAACTGCGTTTGAAGTTTGCTGTGCACGATGGCTTGACCCACAAAGGTGAGTTGATAGGAGTTAAAGAAGATAAAATATTATTAAAGACAAAAGATGCTGAATTATCTTTTGATCTTGATAGTATCAAAAGAGCAAATCTGGTTATGACAGACGAAATGTTTAGGTCATTATTAAATAAATCTAGTAAAAAGAAGAAAAAGGGATAAAAATTATGGAAAATGTTGCTAAGGCTGAAATTTTACAAATAGTAGATGCTGTATCTAGAGAGCGCGGTGTTTCAAAGGCTAGCTTGATAGATGCTATGGAGCAAGCGGTACAAGTTGCGGGCCGTAAGAAATATGGTTTGGAGCAGGATATCAGAGCGCATATTGACCCAAACACTGGCAAAATCACTCTATCGCGCGCGCGCCAAGTTGTAGAGAAAGTCGAGAATACTTTTCAGCAGATTATCCTGGAAGATGCTATGCTAATTAACCCTGAGGCTGAATTAGGCAGCGAAGTTTTAGAGCCATTACCTCCAATCGATCTAGGGCGAGTAGCAGCGCAAACTGCCAAGCAAGTAATTGTACAAAAAATTGGCGAAGTTGAAAGAGCGCGTCAATATGAAGATTATAAAGAGCGTAAAGGCGATATCTTGAATGGTACTGTCAAGCGCGTAGAATTCGGCAATATCATTGTTGATGTTGGTGGACGTGCAGAAGCTATGCTTCGTCGTAATCAGCAGATTAGAGGCGAAATGTTCCAGGTTGGAGATCGCATTAAAGCCTATGTGCAGGATGTTCGCCCAGAGCCTAAAGGACCACAAATTTTCCTTTCAAGAGCGCATGATGAATTCTTGAGAA
The DNA here is from genome assembly GCA_964195465.1 of uncultured Rickettsiaceae bacterium. Taxonomy (GTDB): domain Bacteria; phylum Pseudomonadota; class Alphaproteobacteria; order Rickettsiales; family Rickettsiaceae; genus Megaera_A. The sequence continues at coordinate 8,354 of CAXMOU010000082.1, read as the reverse complement.
AATTATTCGAAATGGAAGTTCCAGAAATATATGATGGCGTTATTGAGATTAAAGCAATAGCTCGCGAGCCTGGTTCAAAAGCCAAAATAGCTGTTTCTGCTAATGATGTTTCAATAGATCCAGTAGGTTCATGTGTTGGTGTTAGAGGTAGCAGAGTTAGGTCTATCACTAATGAGCTAGCTGGCGAGAAGATTGATGTTATTAATTGGGACAATAACGTAGCTCAGTTCGTTATTAATGCTATGACTCCAGCAGAAATTACAAAAATTGTTTTTGATGAAACTCGTAACAGAGTAGAGACAATCGTTCCTGATGATCAGCTAAGCATGGCAATTGGTAGAAGAGGGCAAAACGTGCGCCTTGCTACAAAAATTACCGGTTGGGGAATTGATGTAATGACAGAAGAGCAAGAGTCTAAGCGTCGCAGCGAAGAATTTGCTGTTACTACAGCACTATTTGTAGAAAAGCTTGGTGTGGACGAAATGGTAGCTCAGTTGCTATCTGCTGAAGGGTATAATTCATTAGAGCAAATAGCATCTGTAGAGGGTTCTTCGTTATCTTCTATAGAAGGTTTTAGCGAGGAATTGGTTGAAGAGCTGAAAAACCGTGCTATAACATATATAGAACAGCAAAATGAGAAGATCATTGAAGGGCTAGAGAGCCTTGGTGTTGAGCAAGAAATACTCGATACGTTAGACTTGCCTGCAGAATATATTTTAAAGCTTGCAGAATATGGTGTAAAAACTATAGAAGATTTAGGTGAAGTTACAGTTTCTGAGTTCAGATCTATAGTCCCTGAAAATGTTATTAGCAGAGAAAATATCGAAGCGCTGATTAATTTTGCTAAAGAGCGCGGCGAAAGCGAAGATGAAAACGAAACTAAAGAGTAATTCGTAATATAATAATTTACTTTTTATAACGATTATTGGGAAATAGGGTACATGACAGATAAGCAAGAAGATAAAAAAACAAAAAAACTGACGCTTGGAGGCTCCAAGCTAAGTTTAGGTAGCAAGTCTGCTTTCCCTGGGCGAGTTAAAACTCTTGGTGGTTCAGGTCCTGTAGTAGTAGAGGTGAAGCGCGGTAGGGCTTCTGCTAGTGGTGGTCTGTCTTTGAATAGAAGTGCGGCCGGAGCAACTGCAAATGAGGAGCAAAATAATAGAAGGCTTGCTGCCCTGAAGAAGTCTCAAGACTCTGCGAATGATGAAGATAAAAACCAAATTAGCACTTTGAGTAAGCTCTCTCAGATGAATCAAGATCTAGAACAGGTCAAAGCAGAGAAGGATAAGGCGGAAGAAAAAGCCGAAGCTGATGCTTTAATTGCTTCTGAGGCTGCTAGTGCTGCATCTGAAAAAGCTGCTGTTGAACCTCGTAAGGAGTTTTCTAAGCCTAGTGTTGCTGCGCCAGTTACTGAAAAGCCAGAAGAAGAAAAACCAACCCCTTCTAAGCCTAAGAGTTTTGAGCCTAAGAAGCTGAAAAAATCTGATATCATTAATTTGCTTCATCAAGATTCTGACCATGCTCCGCTTAGAACTCGTTCATTGGCTTCTATTAAAAGAGCTAGAGCGAAGGAAAAAAGAAAGAATTTAGGAGTAGCGAAGGTAGAAAAAGTATACCGTGAAGTGGTTTTGCCTGAGGTTATCACGGTTGCAGAACTTGCTATCCGCATGACTGAACGCGCTGCAGATGTAACTAGAGAGTTAATGAAGCTTGGTGTGATGGCTAATAGTTCGCAGTCCATTGATGCAGACACGGCTGAGATTGTCATTACTTCTTTTGGACACACAGTGAAGCGAGTCAAAGATTCTGATATTGAAGATGCTCTGCTTAATGTAGATGATAACGCAGAAGATTTAAAGCCAAGAGCTCCGATTGTTACTGTTATGGGACACGTTGATCATGGTAAAACATCGTTGCTTGATGCATTAAAGTCAACTGATGTTGTTGCTGGTGAAGCTGGTGGAATTACTCAGCATATTGGCGCATATAGCGTGACTATGTCTGATGGTAAGATGATTACTTTCATTGATACTCCTGGTCACGAAGCGTTTACTGAAATGCGTACTAGGGGGGCGCAAGCTACGGATATCGTAGTTCTTGTTGTGGCCGCTGATGATGGCATTAAGACTCAAACAATTGAAGCTATCAGCCACGCAAAAGCGGCTGGAGTTCCAATTATTGTTGCTATAAATAAAATAGATAAGCCAGGCGCGGATATTCAGCGCGTAAAGAATGAGCTCCTTAGCTATGAGCTAATCCCAGAAGATTTAGGTGGCGATACCATAACGGTTTGTGTTTCTGCTCTTAAGAGAGAGAATCTAGATAAGCTAGAAGAGGCTATTTTGTTGGTTGCTGAAATGCAGGAATTAAAAGCTAATTCAGATGCACCTGCTTCTGGAGTGGTTGTTGAGTCTAGAATTGATAATGCCAGAGGTGTTGTTGCAACAATGATAGTCCAGCGTGGTACACTCCAAAAAGGTGACATCATTATTGCTGGTAATACTACGGGGCGTGTTAAGCGTATTTGTAACGATAAAGGGCGTACTATTACTGAAGCTGGTCCGTCACATGCGGTTGAGATATTCGGTTTGAACGATGCGCCATCTGCTGGTGATCAATTTAATATAGTAGAGTCAGACAAACAAGCGCGTGATATCGCTGAGTATAGGATGAGAAAAGAAAAAGATGCCTTAGTAACTGCATCTAAAACTAGTCTTGAAGATTTATTCTTAAAAGCTTCTGGGTCTGGCAAGATCAAAGAGTTGCCAATAATTATTAAAGGTGATGTTCATGGTTCGGTAGAGGCTATTATTAGCAGTCTTGGCAAAATTGAAAGCGATGAAGTGAAGTTGAAGATTCTTCATAATGCCGTTGGTGGAATTACTGAGTCTGATGTCTCTCTTGCTAGTGCTTCTGGTGCAATTGTACTTGGCTTTAATGTTCGTTCAAATAATGCAGCTGCATCTTTTGCTAGGGACAATAAAGTTGATATTAGATATTATTCAATAATCTATAATCTGATTGATGATATTAAAGCGATCATGAGCGGTATGCTTTCACCTATTATCCGCGAGGAATATATTGGTTCTGTTAGCATTCGCGAGGTATTTAATGTTTCTAAGGTCGGCAAGATTGCAGGTAGTTACGTTACTAAAGGTACTATCAAGCGCGGCGCTGGCGTGCGTTTGCTGCGTGATGATATCGTGATTCATGAAGGCAAGCTGAAAACATTGAAGCGCTTCAAAGAAGACGTGAAAGAAGTCAGAGAAGGTTACGAGTGTGGTATAGCATTCGAGAGGTACGATGATATAAAAGTTGGTGATTCAGTAGAGGTATTTGAAATTGTCGAAGAGCAGCAAAAACTTTAAGTTAAAAATGCGTGAGAAGGAGCAGTCCCAAAGGCAGCTTCAGGTTTCGCAACTGATTAATTCTAGCCTTATTGAGTGTTTTAGAAGAGGGGGAAAGCTGGACCATCGCTTGGATGCTGGCCCTCTTAGCATTACAAAAGTAAATATCAGCCCTGATTTGCGAATTGCGAACTGCTTCTTCTTGCCGTTCAATACCAAGCTAACTGCAGACGAAATTATTGAGGCTCTTGAAGAGTCCAAATATGCCATACGCGATTATGTTACTCGTCAGGTGAATTTAAAATACTCTCCAGAAATCCGTTTTTATTACGATGCAGGTTTTGAGAATGCTGCTCATATTGAAATGTTGTTGAAGAAGTAATTAGAGGTACGACGAATGTTTAAGAATTTATTGCAGCTATATAGTTTGTTAGTGTGCTTGATTGCTTCTATTGTGATGATGGTTTCTGTTGGGCTTGCGTTTAATGAGACAACAACCATATGGTTGGTTGAGTATAAAAACAAAGTGAGCTTGAATAATTATTCTACAAATGAAAAATACATTTCCTATAACAAGCAATATAATGGAAAGAAAGATTTGGATAAATTAACTAGCGAAGAATTGGTGGCAAAAAGAGTAGCAGAAAGGTCTGATTATATTCAAGATAAAAAGGATGGTTCCGTTAGCTCTTTAATTAATATATTCACTTGGTTATTAACAGGTCTTTTGTTCTTTGCAATTCATTGGAGAATTTACAAAAAGGATTCTGTGCGGAATAGCCGTTAAGCTACATTCCATCCCAGCGATTAATTTCGTCGCTAGTAATGTCGAATAAGTCCAGCACCCTGGCAACTGAGTGTGTTACGATTTCATCTATTGTTTTGGGGTTTGTATAAAAGGCGGGGACTGGCGGAAATATCGCTACTCCAGCGCGGCTTAATTTTAGCATGTTTTCTAAATGAATCGCGTGCAATGGCGTTTCTCTTACCATTAATACTAGCTTCTTTTGTTCTTTCATAACCACGCTCGCTGCGCGCACTAGTAAATTATCTTCGTATCCGTTTGCTATGGCAGATAGGGTTTTCATGCTGCAAGGTGCTACTATCATGCCATCCGTGCGGAACGAGCCGCTTGAGAGCCTGGCACCAATATCGCCTGGGTTATATGAGTGGGTAGCTAGCTCTTTGATTTCTGAGCTAGAGAAGTTAGTTTCCGTGGCGATTGTAAGATTTGCTGATTTTGAAATAATTAAATGCGATTCAATGGAAATTTTTTTCAACATTTCCAAAAGGCGTATACCATATATAGCTCCAGAGCTTCCAGAGATTCCTACGATGATTTTTCTCGAATTATTTGATTGGTTCATAAAAAAATGTTTGAAAATGATTGATATTGTATTTACACTATTAAAGTATGAGTAGAAAAACAGTTGTTAAAAGTGACTGTGAAGTACGCATAATATTAGTTTGTTTAAAATAATCGAAATTTAGAGGTTAAGTCTATGAAGTCTCACATAAATTCTTTGAAAGAAAAGCATAACCAAATAGAAAAAAATATTAAAACAGCCAACGATAATCACTCAGCAGATATTACAATTAATCACCTAAAAAAGCAAAAGCTTTTGCTTAAAGAGAAAATAACTTTCCTAGAATATGCCAGTTCTGAGTAAAAAACACAATAAAAAGATAAAAAATGCATTTAGCTCAAATTTGGGCTTGATCTTTTCGTCGATTTTTGTATGTTAGTTAGCATGAGTTTGAGTAATTGCTTGAGTATGTTCTTTGGAACTGCTATAATGCACTTGAATTTGTTTTAGAGCGGGTGTAGCTCAGGGGTAGAGCGCTACCTTGCCAAGGTCGAAGTCGAGAGTTCGAATCTCTTCACCCGCTCCATTTTTTGCCAACATATAATCATTTACGGTGATTCCTCATGTTAAAAAACCTTAACTTACCTGCTGTTCTTTCTTTAATTGTTTATCCTATAATACTAATTGCATTATTAGTTGCGTACCTATTGAATTATTCAGTTGGTTGGTTTGAAGCTGGGCTATTCATAGCTGGTTATTATATATCAAACATAACAGTTGGGCTTGGTTTTCACAGGCTATGGTCGCACGATACTTATAAAACAAACTCTTTCGTTGAATTTATTTTAGTGATGCTTTCTGCAGGAGCTCTGCAAGGACCAGCGCTTTCTTGGGCATCCAACCATTTCGATCATCACACATATACAGATACAGACAAAGATCCGCATAATTCGCTGAAATATAAAAGTAAATTCAAAAGCTTCTGGTGGTCTCATATGGGTTGGATGCTTGTTGGTGAAGGTAGCTATAAATCTATCAACAGGGTTACTTTGGTGAAGCTTGGTAGAAATAAACTGTTAAAATGGCAGCTTAAATATTACTGGCATATTGTTATATTTATGAATGCTGCAGTTCCAGCTTTGGTTGGCTATGCTTTCGGTGGCACTGCTCTTACTGCTTATGCTGGATTCTTATTTATTGGGATTGCTAGAGCTGTGCAACAACAAGTCACATTCTTTGTAAATTCAACATGTCACTTTGCAGGAACCCAGAAATATGTGAAGGGTACATCTGGTGATATTTGGTGGTTGGCATTTTTGCTTTTAGGTGAGAATTGGCACAATTACCATCACGCATTCCCATCAGATTATCGTAACGGTGCGCAATGGTATCAGATGGATGTTCATAAATGGCTTATATATTTAATGAGTAAATGCGGCCTAGCTTGGGACTTAAAAAGAACCGAGAAGGTAAGAATTGAAGCAAAAAAAGCTCAAACAATGGAATATTATACGAAAGTCAAAAAGGACAAGCTTGAGTCTTTGCAAGATAAAGTGACTGAGCTGACTAGGGCTTGCCAGGAAAAATGGTCTGAAGTTGAAAATTCTTCTGTGGAAATCAGAGCAAATTTGAAAAAATCTTTCAATAATGCGCAAAATGCTTTGGGCAATATTACAGATCAATTGAATCAGCAAATTAAGAGCTTTAAAAACCCTTCTGACAAAATAGTTCTAACCATTACTAAAAAAGTGACTCAGATTGAAAACTCAGTTCATGCACTATATCAAGAAATTGATCAATCCTTTAACGAGGCGTGAGTTTAATAAGGCATAAGTTAAACAAAGCCCAGAGGTTTAATAAGCTCTAGACTTCAAACCCATTCTAAGATAAACAAAAAAAGGCGCCACTGCATATGGGCGTCTTTTTTTGTTGCTTAATCCATACCTGCACTTGGTAATATAGTAGATTGCATTGAAATAAACTCCCTACCAACCGTCTTAGCGAAGAGCGGAGCGACGTGGCTATCCATTCAAACGCGCCACCCCCCCCCCCCCGCCGCTCCATGGATTGCCGCGCTACGCTCGCAATGACGGGATGGGGTCTGCGCCGCGTTACGCTCGCAACTATTTGAGGTTTTCTTGTAAACATAGTTGATTCAGTCTTCACTCGCCTATCCTCCGTACCTTCCTAGATAAAATAATGGTAATCTACTAATAAACCAAAAAATAAAATAGTTTCTTTTTACAAAAGAATGTTTTATTAGTGGTTAATTAAAATTAACTAAATAAGTTGAGCGTCATGTCTAAAAGTAGAAGTAATAACAATGAAGCGCCTATAGTAAATCAATCACAGCCTTCTATGGCTAGTCAGCAATCCGCGCCCGTTGATGAGCCAAAGGATGGTGGTAATTTAGAAGAAAAATTACTAGAAGCGGCGAACAGTGGTAATGTTAAGGTAGTAAGAGAGTTGATTAAGGCTGATCCTAAGCTAATAGAAGCAAAATTACGATATGGAGAGACTGTCCTGCATTTTGCTGCAAGAAATAAGAGTGATGCTGTATTAAAACTGTTGATTAAGGCTGGTGTTGATTTATCAGTAAAATCAGAAGATGGAGATACTGCGCTGCGTTATGCCATTTGCAATAAGAATCCTAATCTATTCAAACTATTGATTGATGCTGATGTTGATGGTAATTTAGCAAAAGAAACATTACTAGAAGCGGCTAGTAATAGAGAAATTTCTGTACTAGAAAGGTTAATTAAGCTTGATCCTAAGTTAGCTACAGCACAATCAGAAGATGGGTCTACTGCCCTACACCTTATGATGAAGCGTGGGAATCTTAACGAAATAGCACCGTTGATTAAGATGAGCGATTTAACTATAAAATCAAAAGATGGATCTACTCCAATACATAGTGCAGCGTATTATGGTAAGGTTGACGTAGTAAAAGCGTTGCTTGGTGCTGATTCTAAGCTAGCTATAGCAAAATCAAAAGATGGATCGACTGCCATACATATTGCGGCACGACATGCTCATAAGGATGTAGTCGAATTGTTGATTGATTATGGTGTTGATTTAACGGCAAAGTTAGAAGATGGATCGAATCTCCTGCACATTGTTGCACTACATGCTAAGGGTCAGCCAGTAACTAGCTCGGCTAATGTTGTTCGTGCCACTGGAAAAGTATCGAAGTACGAATGTTATGTGGATCTAGATAGCGATATTTATATTATAAAAATGTTGCTTGATAAAAAGCCAGAATTATTACTAGAAAAGAATAATGCTGGAGAGGTGGCTTGGCGTGCTGTGGTGGGTGTTTTTGCTGATAATAAAGTCATTGTTGATGCTATATTATCTAAATTATCTGCCTTGCCTGCATCTGATGAAGTTGAAGAAGCTTTGTTTGCCCTTAAGGCTATAGATGTAGGTGCTCTAAAGGCATTAGAGGTTGCAAAGATGTTGGAGGCTACAGTGGCGCTTATGGATGGCAATGAGAAACATGCAGGAGTAGAGCATCAAGATGGATTTAATATTGTAGGCAGTGCATTAGTACGCTTAGATGGGTGCATTAAAGCTTCAAATGCGACAGATCTAATGTTCTATCTTATTATAGTATTGTGTAGTATATTCAATCGGAGTTAGAAAACCAAGTATTTTTCTTGGTCTATTATTTAGCTTATTTTGAATTTTCTTTACCTCT
>CAXMOU010000081.1:0-2171 GCA_964195465.1 uncultured Rickettsiaceae bacterium | reverse complement strand
ACTACAATGTTTAAAAAATTATATTTCTCACTGTTTATATTACTTACAATATCTAATTGCCTTTTTTCCCAAGACTGTTTATCTATCCTTAAAGATTAGGCGGTGTACCAAAAGTAAGGATAGAGCCGTAAAAGAGCAGTTGAGACAGAATCATTATTTTTGAAGTGCTCAAACAACAAATCTAATGAACGTTATCTGTCCCCGCTGCTGCTCAGCAAAAATAGTCAAAAACGGTGCAACTCACTACGGCAAGCAAAATCATCGCTGCAAAGAGTGCAATCGTCAGTTTGTATTGAATAATAAGCACACGATCCGTGCGGAGATAAGAAAGCTAATCAGCAAGTCTCTTTTGGAACGAAACAGTTTACGGGCGATCTGTCGAATTTTCGATATTAGCCTAACCTGGCTCCAGGCTTTTGCTCAATCTTTATGGAGTCAAGTTCCTAAGGAATGAGATTTAAATAAAACCAGAAATTTGGAGCTGGCTATTTTGATTCCTGGCAAGACAGCAAAAAGGGCGCTTAGCCTGAGCTAAGGAACGCCGATTTAATAACTGTCCGATTTGAGCGCTGGCTATTTTGTTTTCCAGTCAGGCGCTTGAAGCCGCGCTCCCCGATAGCTATCGCATACGCGTCAACCGAAAGTTTTGTAATACGTAAAAGGCTGTTTAAGTTTGAGATTAACTACAATCACAACTCAAACAGCCAAGACTTATGAACATAAATCTGTCTCAAATATCGGAAAAATTTGCTGGATATGATTTTGATGGAGCTGCCAGACTTACGGGCTTCACTAAGTCATGTGCCCAAAGAATCACTCCGTTCATGTTTGTCTCTTCTTTCTTGATATCTATTGGCAAAGAGCAATTTTCATTACAAGACTGGGCCAACTCTTTAATGTCTGTATTTGGCGTCAGTACCAGTAAACAATCTATCGACAAGAGGACATCAGGTCAGCGTCATGCCGATTTTTGTGAGCATTTACTCAAATGGTCCATTGAGCAGAGCAGTGGTCAATGCTCAGACTTAGCAAAGCGAAAAGACTTGTTCTATGCTTTTAACAATGCACTAGCTCAAGATAGCTCCTGCCTTGCACTTCCACTCAGCTGTCGGGAAGATTTTCCTGGTGCTAGTAGCAACAAGGGAAAAAAGTGTGCAACTGCTCGCGTTCAGCTGAGCATTAACTTGTTGACGGACCAACCGATTGACCTACTGATTACTAATTTTCGAAAGAATGACCAAGGTGACGCAGGTAGAATTGTACCGATGCTTCAACCTAATGATCTTTTGATTCGTGATCAGGGGTATTTTGTGATTGAGGCTTTTCAACAAATAACCGAGCAAGAAGCGTATTTTTTGTCTCGATTAAGACCTGATGTAAAATTATTTGACCCTATTAGCATGGAGCGTCTGGATTTGCTACAGATTTGTAAGCAAAAGAAGAAAAGAGGGATAATCAACTTTGAGCTATCCACTTTAATTGGAGTAAAGCAAAAAATGGCTACTCGCCTCTTGATTCAACAAGTACCTCAAAAGGTCTACCAGGAGCGTCGACGTAAAGCAATAAAAGACCGTCATAGTGGAGCAAATCACAAGCCAGAGTACCTCGACCTGTTGCAATGGCAGATTTTAATAACCAATGCTCCAGTTGAAAAAATGACGATCAAACAAGCTATGCAAATGTATTCATTGCGCTGGCGAATCGAGGTTATCTTCAGGTGTTGGAAATCAGAAATGAAATTTGATAAAAGGCTCTCCTTTCCCAAAAGCATGAAACCTGCACGAGCAAAAATCATAATCTGTCTGTATCTGGCTTATCTTACCTTGTTTGCCTTTCGAAGCTATTTAGCTATCTGTCAGCTAGTTGAACAAAAGCACAACGTTGAGATCAGCATCATTAAATGGTTTCAATTTGTACGCAACTTCAGCAGTGCCGCGAATAGTAAAAATTTAACCGATGAGTGGATCGATCACATCGCTAGAGCTTGTGCATATGACAAACGAAAACGAAGAAACCATAAACAAGAGATGTTGGCACATTCATTCGGTTGACGCGTATGCGATAGCTATCGGGGGAGCTAAGTAAGGTTTCGAGCAACGCAACTGGAGAGCAAAAGAGTCGCGGTAAATCGGACACTTATATAATCGGCGTTCCTAAGTCTTTGAAGACAG
>CAXMOU010000080.1:0-15606 GCA_964195465.1 uncultured Rickettsiaceae bacterium | reverse complement strand
TAGAGGTAAAGAAAATTCAAAATAAGCTAAATAATAGACCAAGAAAAATACTTGGTTTTCTAACTCCGATTGAATATACTACACAATACTATAATAAGATAGAACATTAGATCTGTCGCATTTGAAGCTTTAATGCACCCTACCACCAGAAAACAACGGCGATAATGGCATTAAAATAGAAAATTCAACCGCTACATTCCTAAGCTCAGTAACTTCCAACAAAAATGCCGGCATTGGTATATCAATTAAAAATTCAACTATCGAATTTAATACAGTTACGGCATCAGACAATGCAGATGTTGGTATTGTTATTACAGACTCTAAGGGAACGTTCAAAGGAGCGTTAACACTCAATGGAAACAAAGATGCTGGGCTTCAATTAAACAACTCTCCTATTATTTTCGAGAGTAATGTAAATGCAAATGACACAACTGGTGAAGGAACAGGAATCTCTTTGCTTAACTCATCCCCTACTTTTAAAGCTAATGTAGATACAAACAACAATTTTGTGGCTGGACTTGTAATTCGTCAAGGCTCATCCCCTACATTCAGCGGAACTGTTACAGCAGCAGAGAATAGTGACCACGGAATATATATCGAAGATTCAAACCCTACATTTAATGGTGATGTTACGGCTCAAGGAATTCATTTAAAAGGGAATTCTAGCGCAACATTTGGCGATGGTATTATTTTATCCTCCCCTATAACTACAGATAGTCATCTTACAGGCAAGGTAGTTTTCAATGGAAGCGTAACTATACATAACCCAATAAGTGACGAAGCTGCATTATCCGAAGTTCGCTTTAAAGGAGCGCATGATAAGACAGCCTATTTGAATGCTGATATCACAGCTGGAGAAATCTATTTTAGCAAAATGACTATCCAAATAGCAGATGGAGTTGTACTACGCAGTACTCAGAACACAACCATTCACTTTCTTGACAACACTTTGAATCTTGGCCTAGGCGCGCTAAAAGTATCTGGCACCGTAGTGAATGACAATCCAGGTGGTGTTATAACAATCAACACAACATTCGATACAAAAAACATTGGGCATATAGACCTGCAAGGTGATATCTCTAGTTTGGATTTTACTAACTCTAAATCATTAATCTTAAATGCCACAAACGCTCCTGCAACTCCACTACCAGAGACTGGAGAAACAAGGAATTATAATCTTATTGTTACTAAGGGCGGAACATTCACACTCAAGAATGAATACACCCTTAATATACCAGCGGCCTGGAGCAAGTTTGTTGACTCGTCATTCGCGCCAGGTACAGCTATTCTTTCGCAAACAAGAAAGCCTGAACCTGCTGTTATATTAAACAACGTAGTTAACAATCAAACTGATAATATTATTGTTATTGCACAAGACCCCGTGCTATTAGAGGATATAATAAATATAGCAGCTAATGAAGGACCAGAGGCGGCGCAAGAAGCTATTGAGAGGTTGACCAACCCTGACGCCGTGGCAATAGCCACTGCACCAATTAATTTGGGAATTCAAGAAGCTACTCAGACTGTGTCTAATAGGGCAGAGGGTGCATCAGCTCCTCTGCAGACATTCAGCTTTGCATCTAATGACTCTAATTACATATCTGGTACTTCTGCTGGTGATGAAATCCACAAATACGGAGCATGGTTCAGCCCTTTCTACGGCGTATCTACCCAAGGCTCAAGGGGAGGCGTTCCTGGCTATAAATCCAAATATTACGGCGGAGTGCTTGGCTTTGACGCTATGATTAACGACGAAACAGCTCTTGGTATTGCCCTTAGTGCTATAAAAACAGAAATTAAACATAGACAGCAAAATTCTGGCGATAAAACAACAGCTAATTCATACATATTCTCTGGTTATGGAACATACGAAATAACCAAAGAATGGTTTGTGCAGGGCGTTGGTTCTGTTGGACATAGTAAAATTAAAAACAGAGAGATTCGAAGAGAGTTCAATAGGGATAGTTTTGCTAATGCCAGCTACAATGCAACCTCATGGGGCGTTGAGGCTTTAACTGGCTACAACAAAGAAATCCGCAAAGGCTTGATGGTAACACCTTTATTCGGGCTTGAATTCAACAGATTAAACAGCATCAAATATACAGAAACTGGTACTGTTAATCAGAATTTAGCCGTTACTAGAAAAGCAGTTAATCAGCTTGAAGCAATTCTTGGCTCAAGAATTACAGGGCGCTACATGTTTGAAAATAATCTAGAAGTTCTTCCAGAATTGCATGGTAATATAAGATACAACGTACTTAACAAAAAGCTAAACATAGATGTGCGTCAAGATGGCGGCAAGGGCGATAGCTTAACCCCAAGAAGCGATAAATCCATAAGAATGGTATATAATATCGGTTGCGGCATTAGTGCAAAATATGATGATAAATGGGAATATTCCGCTGGCTATGATGTACGTCTAGCAAACTCCTATATTTCGCACCAAGGATCACTTAAGATAAAAATGAACTTCTAAATTTATAGATAAGATATTTACAAAACGCGCCGCAAGGCGCGTACTAACTTCAATATCAAAACTACCACAAATCAAAGTAATCTTTTAAGCTTTTTATCAAAAGTCAAAACAGGCATGCTATTAATTTGGCTCTTAGCTGCTATTATAGAGTCAACAATATGTATGTTATGTTTGTGATAGATATCAAGAGAGATATTTAATAGATCTATCTCCGCCTCTAATCCTTTATAAGACAACAAAGAGCGCATTATGTCTATAATTTTATTCTTTGGGATTTTATAAAAAGATGATAGCACAAAAATCACCTCAGCAAATACTGTTTGCTCCAAAATAATATGCGATTTTCCTTCGCGCACTTGGTCAAATATATTTTTTGCTTCTTCATATTGAGTGTTATTGTCCGCTAATAAGTAGCGCAATATAAAATTTGTATCTACGATATATTTTTGCATTTCTTTGTTCTATTTTCTAGATTCAGACCATGATTTATTTCTAATTTCCTCAAAAGATAAATTAGTTTTCTTACCAAACTCAGCAAGACCACCAGCTACATCTTCAACGGGAGATATTATGGCATGTTTATCGTCAATCAACTCAAGTGTTATACTGTTGGTCTTGAATAAATCGCGTAGTTTTTTTGGCAATGTTATTTGCCCTCTTGGCCCTATTGAAATAGTTTTGCTCATCATAGTAGTACATTTTATCTATTGCATATTATTATAATAACACGTACTTATATAAAAAGTAAGTATTTTTAAACAAGGCGCACGAAAAAAACTCTATAGCATCGTATGATACTTAGAAAAGTGATATTGAAAATTTGATGTATATACTAAAAAGAACTAAAAAATAATGGTGAGCCCGCCGGGGCTCGAACCCGGGACACCCTGATTAAAAGTCAAGTGCTCTACCAACTGAGCTACGGGCTCATAATAAAAATAATCAGCTTTAGATTATTTTGCTGTCAATGTGCGACTGCTAAAGTTGAAACTCAACTAATGGCAACTCACCAATATTTTTTAAATGCATATTCAAGATAAAATTCGTTACCTCGAAAATATGATTTACTTTATCGCGCAAAAACTATAATATGTCAACAGTTATTTTATATAAAGCGAGGATTTATTGTCATGATGCATGATGATGTGGCATTCATTATTCCGTCTAGACTAGGTTCAACTAGGCTACAAAAGAAGGCTCTAGCTAGAATTGGCGATAAGAGTATGATAGAGCATGTCGTGTCTGGCTTAAAATCTGTTGCTGGTAATAATTTATATGTAGCTACGGATTCGGAAGAAATAGCCTCATGCGCAAGAAAAGCTGGCGGGATTGCCATAATGACGAACGAAGCTTGCCCAAGTGGTTCGGATCGCGTATTTGAAGCTTTTAAAAAGATACCAAATCATGATAAGATACGATATATCGTTAATATTCAAGGCGATATGCCATTTGTTGGGGCCAAAGTAGTATCCGATGTAGTTACTATGCTAAAAACTGGCAAATATGAAATAGTTACACCAGCTGTAAGAGTTGGCAAAGATATTGCGGGAAGTGACTCGAATGTGAAAATTGTTGTAGACTCTAATAATAAGGCTATGTATTTTTCGAGAAGCATAATCCCACATGGCGGGGACGAGTTTTTATATCATGTAGGCATTTATGGGTATAAAAAAGAAGCTTTAGAGCGGTTCATTAGCATGAAGCCAAGCTTATACGAACAAACCGAGAAGCTAGAACAATTAAGAGCCTTAGAAGCTGGAATGAGCATAGGAGTATGCTTGTCTCAAGAGATCCCGATTTCGGTGGATACTACAGAAGACTTAGAAAAGGCACAAGATTATTATAAAACTATATAAATTAGGAAATTTAGATTCATGAACATTAAAAATATACTAGTTTTACTGGTTACTATGCTTATAGCTAATACTGCTATTGCAAAAACAAGAATCAAGGATATCGCAACCGTTGAAGGTGTGCGTGAGAATTTACTTGTTGGGCACGGTTTAGTTGTTGGCTTAAGCGGCACTGGTGATAATTTAAAAAATACAGTCTTTACAGAAAAAGGTTTGACTGATTTTCTAGAGCGCCTCGGGGTTAATGTTCAGGGCGCTAACATTAAGACTAAAAACATAGCTTCTGTTACGGTTACAGCGAATTTACCTCCATTTTCGCGCCTTGGTAATAGAATAGATGTAAAAGTAAGCTCACTTGGTGATGCTAAAAGCTTAAAGGGCGGAACGTTGCTTGCAACACCTCTACTTGGCGCTGATGGCAATGTTTATGCGGTAGCACAAGGCGCTGTAGCACTTTCTAGCTTCACCCCTATTTCTGGCGATGTAAAAACCAAAGGCAAAACAGTTGAAACTAATGGATACATACAAAGTGCCGCGATTGTAGAGAATGAAATAGATTTCTCTTTTGGCGACATGCAAAATATCAAATTCTCTCTATATGCTCCAGATTTTGGCACAGCTATCGCAGTAGCGGATGCTATTAACAACTATATTCCAGGTAATACAGCAAGCGCTTTGGATGCTGCTACTATCGAAATCACAGTTCCTTCTTACAGGCAGAATAATATCGTAGAATTTATTGCAGAAGTAGAAAGGCTTGAAGTAAAGCCAGACTATAAAGCAAAGATAGTAATTAACGAGTCCACTGGCACCGTTGTGATTGGCGACAAAGTGAATATACGCCCTGTAGCTATTGCTCAGGGTAATTTAATTGTTAATGTTGGAAATCTAGAGTTAGACGAAAAATACGGCCCAGATACAGATGAAAAAACTCGCGATCTAGTAAATAGCTTCGTTGACCAGCGTCGCGGTAGATCTGTACATAAATTTGAGGGCGCTACTTTGAGTGACCTGGTATCTGGCCTAAACAAGCTTGGAGTATACCCGCGGGACATGATTAACATACTTCACAACATGAAGTCTGTAGGCGCGCTAGATGCTGTTATAGAGGTAAGGTAAGTATAAATGGCTGGAGCGAATTATCTTGGCGGCGGTGTTGTTAATACGGGGAAGCCAGCTGAGCATTACAGAACAATAGATCAGCGCAAGAATAGCGCATCTAGACCAGGATCTGTTACTGACTCCAAGATTAATAATGCCAAAATTTTTGATAAGTCCGTAAAATCTAACTTAGTAAAAAGACTTGAGAGCTCACGACCTACAATGAACCTAGGCGCTAAAAAGAACGTTAATGCAAAACGACCTACAATGAAACTAGACGCTAAAAAGAACGTTAATGTAAATAGTGTTAAGTCAGAAAAACAGAAGCTTGGCACAGATATTGCGCTAAAGACCTTATCAAAGGAAATGGAAACTCAGCTATATGGCATGTTTTGGAACATGATAGATAGCGCTAGAGATACAGATCCTGAAGGTGGTTTTGCTGAAAAAATGTTCAGAGGCCCTTATTTATCCGAGGTAGTCAAAGGTGGCTCAGATGAGAAATTAGGCGATATTGGACAAGCAATATACAACGAATTGTCAGGTGACAAATTATTAGAAAAACCGCAAAAAGGTAGAGATGAAAAATAAAACGCCAAATCAAGCTGCTCTTATAAGCAAAGTATCAAAGTCTCTTGGTGAGCTAATGGCTGCTATTGCAAAAGAGAATGAAGTGCTTGAAATTGGTAAGGTTTCTTCTGTACAAGAAGCTTTGGATGAAAAAATATCTTACCTGCAAAAATTTAACGATGTGCAGCTAGAGCTTGAATCTTATGTGATTAACGGCGGTCAGTTTGACAAGAACACTCCAGCTATGATTAAGCTAGAGAAAAAATTTGTAGAATTTAACGATCTAACCAGACGCAACGAAATATTAATTCGAAGCAATCTGGAAGTAAGTAACACCATAATTGACATGTACAAAAAAGGAAAGACCCAAGAAACTCTAAGACAATTTGGATATAATAAAGATGGAAATATCAACGTTTCTGGTAGCATTGAAAAAGTAATGCCATCAATTGGATTAAATAATAAGGTTTAGATTAGGAATAATGAAGTCAATAACTAACTCATTACAGCAAACAAGACGCGCTCTGGAAGAAGGAGCAGCTGAGAATTTACAGCGCCTTGGGGACCCTAAAGCTAGAAGAATCGACGCTAGTTTAGTTTCAAGCCGCATAGGATCGCACGGTTTGCTTAGAACTAGCGTAGAATTAATGCGCCCTTCTAACCCCATGCAAGAAAAACTATATGTTCAGCAAGTTACTGCTCTTGAATATCGTAATGTTCACACAGAATTCCTAGAAGCGCTGCAACTTGTTACAACTAGCGCGAATTCTTCTCAAAAATCAAGAATAGTTACTTCTATTGATGAGTTTTTCCTGCAAGCAAAAAACCTAGAATCAGATATCGGCCCAGCAATGAGGCAGGCTTTTATTGATAAAGGTGAATCTGTTGCCAGAACATTGACGGACGCATCAGCAAAAATTAATAATCTACGCCTAGAGGCAGATAGCAGATTGCAACAAGATGTAGGCTCTGTAAATAGCACTATTAAATCTCTCGTTTCTGTAAATAAATCAATTCTTTCTAGCCTAGCTCCTATTAAGTTAATGGATCAGAGAGATACTCTAATTAAAAAATTAGCTGCTGCATTTGATATCAATGTTCGCTATTTCACAAACGGCTCTGTAGAAATAAGCTCTGCATCTAGCGGTGAGCGCTTGGTTGACCGCGGCGCATCTTACGCACAGTTCGAGTATCATGCCGCTTCAAGAGTAGAAAGCGTGCTAAACGGCGAATATTCAAACATTAAAATCAGACAGTTTAATGATAAAGGCAAAATAATCAGCAATTCTGACTTCTTAGGTGAAACTGGTAATAATGTTAAAAAATTCTCTGGCGGTAAGTGGGATGGCCTACTTGAAATCAGAGACAAAATCATGCCTGAAGTTGCAACTTCAATAGAGGCCTTATCAAAGAATTTTACCAAAAAAGTCAACGAGCTACATAATAATGGCTCGCCATTCCCGCCAAAAACTTGGCTAAAAAGTGCGCTATCTGTTTCTGGCACACAAAGCATGGAATGGGGCGAGAAATTCACGATATATGCAGTGAATAAACAAGGCGCTCAGCTTGAAGGCGGCGCTGGCAAAATCAACCCTATCGAAATAGATATGAAAAAAGCGCTTACTGCACATGCAAGTGGTAATGCAACTGTTTGGGATTTGGTAGATGAAATTAACGAGCGCCTGGACTACGCTCCGTCAAGGGAGAGAGCGGCGCTTGGAGAGATAGTGATATTTGATAAGAGTGACAACGCGCTTCCGCCGCTTGTTCATGGTGAGCGCTTGCTAAACAACTTGCAGCTAAAAGCGCATGGGCCTGTGGACGGCGCCAACAACCTTACATTTGGTTTGGACTTCCAAGGTAATTCACATTTTGGTAGTAATATTGAAGTGTTGAGTGTTAAGACTAATAATATTGACGGCAGCGACGATCAAGATGCAAATTTCAGCCATGCATATAGGCTTGAGAAAGATAAAAATGAAGAGGGAGCCACTGCAATTACTGTCGGTAATGTTGCTATTGGTAGGGTTATTATTCTTGATGTTCGTATAACGGGCGATAATGGTCAGGTAAGCCGTGGTACTGTATCCTTCCCGCTTCCAAACAGCGCAAACGATTTTGCTAAGATTGGAGTTAACAGCAGAATAGCTTTCGAGGATTCTGCTGCAGTTGGTGGCGTTGTTACTGGCGATTTCGTGCAAAACCTGCAATTGCAATCACATTCTGGTGTTGGTAGAGCGAAATTAGTAGATGAACACGGCATACAAATAGCGCATGGTTCAAGCCAACAAGGGCATCTAGTTATAGAAACAAGCAACGATGAATATCGCATAGTAGTCCAAGGCGAAGGCTCTGGTGATAATAATTTCGCATCCAAATTCGGGTTTAATAATTTCTTTGACTATGATTCAGAGACAGGCAAGGTTTCCGTATCCGAACATATCGCATCAGACGTTAGCCAGCTAGCCATAGGCAGAGCAGCAAAAAATGATGGGGAGAAAATTGTTCATACGGTTGGTGATCTTAAGGCGAGTGCAATTTTGGGCTTTGTTGGGGCTATAGCTGCGGCTGACACTATAATAATTGATGTTCCTGCGGGTAATGCATTGCCTGCTCCAATTACATTTACTTTTCAAAACCCCGTAGGAGTTCCAAACGATATTTTAGTGAATGGAGGAAACCCAGCTACTATACAACGTTTAGTTGACGCAATAAATAACCACCCAGAATTAAAGCATTTAGTTTTAGCAACTATTGTAGGAGCTGATGTTAAGATAGAATCTATAGCTAAAGGCTCTGTTGGACATAATATAAATATAAGTGTTATTACTGCTGGCATTGATATTAATGCTAATCTTCGCGGCGGCACAGACATATCCAAAGAATCCGACGTTTTCAGCTATAATATAAAAAGCGGCAGCAAGGA
The DNA here is from genome assembly GCA_964195465.1 of uncultured Rickettsiaceae bacterium. GTDB lineage: Bacteria > Pseudomonadota > Alphaproteobacteria > Rickettsiales > Rickettsiaceae > Megaera_A. The sequence goes on along the minus strand of CAXMOU010000080.1, from coordinate 6,680 downwards.
AGTACTAGATGATATTGCAAATCTACAGACAGACCTTATAGAAATTGAGGCTCTTGGTATTGTACCTAATATTTCAGCTTCATTATCTGGAATTGCTACTTTAGTAAGCGGGCTGATTTCTGATTATGTTAACGAAGCAAACATAGAGTCCGACATAGCTGCAGAAGTTTTGAAGCAAACGGATGATTACATCAAGAATAATTTCGGCATTGACCGCAATGAAGAATATTTAAAAGTTCTGGAGATGGCCCAGCTTTTAACTGCACTTGCTAATGTATTTAGCACGATGCATAACGCACAAACAAAAGTGCACGACATAATTTTTAGATAAACTATAATTTTTTAAAGGATAACGACATGACTACTATATCTTCTTCAACTATTTTAAACGGCAGACCAGGAAAACGCGGAGACCTCTCTAATATTTCGGGCAAATTACAGAAATCAGTGGAGAACATCACTAATTCAGATAAATATAATAGTCGCGCAGACCTTGTGGCGTCTGGCTTAGCTGGCATACATGACACTACGCAGAGATCTATTCTGACTGCAAATGGTAATAAAATCACCACGCAAGTAACATCTATTAAGCTAAATAACGAGCACGCTGCTCTAGAAAGCTTTAATGATATTATGGTAGATTTCGAACAAAAGCGCAGCAACTCCGCTTCGTTCCTTGAAAATAATAAGAAAAATGCAGATGATGCCCTAAAAGCACTAAATGTTTTACTACGCAGGCAAAATGGCGCTGGCCGATATGTTTTCGGAGGTAATGAGCCCTATATCGACCCTTTATCAAAAATAGATGCGAACGGCCAACGAGTTCAACTTGATTTAACAATAGATAACAACGTAGTTAAAGGGATTGCAATAAATAATTATAGCCCTAATACTAGCTCTAATAAAACAATCACCACAATTTCTGAAATACATGAAGTTAAAGAAAGCTTCATACATGCTGGCATGCAAGGAATAACAGATGCAATTGGTTATTTGAACAAAGTAAAACAAAAAGTTGATAACCCACCTCCTAGCCCTGATGCCATTAGTGATGAAGACCTAGAGGTAGCTAAACAAACTCAGAAAAAAGGCCGTGATGATGTTACCAATTTAATAAATTTAGAACTAAAAAAAGTTTCTGATGCTACTGATGTAAATAAAGCTACTATTAAAAGAGCAGAAGAATCCATAAGTGCTTTGTTTAAAAGAGACATAGTAGAAGCGACAGGCGAAGCAAAAGATTTGCTAAACGCTCTATTCGCTTCCATTAGCACTAAGCAGATCGGCGATAAAGCTTTTGATCATTTGCTAAATAACACTAGAGTATAAGAAACACTGAAATTGGGGGATTTAATTATCCCCATAATGACTCCACATTCTAAGTATTTTGATTCTATTATTAATTTTATCAACTTCATAAAATAAGCGGTGCTGCATATTAATACGGCGAGAATATAGCCCTTCGTAAGGACCTTTAAGTTTTTTATATGGCGGTGGCACTTGAAATGGGTCTTCTGCTACTACGTTCAATAAGTTCGTGCATTTAGACTTAAGATTAGATTGAGTGATTTTTTTAAAATCCTTTTTTGCATCAGCCGTATAATATAATGTATACATTAATCTAGTTCCGTGCTGCAATCTTCATACGCAGTATCCCTACCTTTAAACAAAGAATCGCTTAATTTTTTATTTGATGCCACTAATAAAGTTTCTTGAATATCATCCCAATCTTCTGATGACAACAAAACAACGCTATTTCTTTTGCCCTTTATTACAGCAGGTTCATGGCTAATTGCCACTTCATCAATTAATGTATAGAAAGTTTTTCTAGCTTCGCTAGCAATTAAATAGCTCATAAGTTTTTGCCTTATTATTTAACACATCTCGCAATGGTACCACATATAGTACCGTTAGTCAATCGACAAAATTTGAGGTAGTAGTTTAATAGCAAATAGCTTATAGTTAACAAAGATGAGTTAGCCCTAGATAAAAATGCTTAAATCCAAAACCTTAGAGATCAATTCAAAATACTTCCTGGTCATCATTGAGCATTTGCGTGCTAATGGTGGCCAGGCGCGTTTAGTGGGCGGGGTTGTGCGTGATGCGCTGCTTGGGCTTCCTGCTTCGGATGTCGATATTGCGACAGACCTATTACCAGAAGAAGTTATGGATGTTCTAGCAAAAGCAGGCATCAAAACAATCCCTACAGGTATAAAATTCGGCACCGTTACGGCGCTTATGAAGGGTGAGAGCTTTGAAATCACAACACTCCGCCGCGATCTTTCTTGCGATGGTAGGCATGCGAATGTTTCTTATAGCAAAGATTTTGTAGAGGATGCAGCCCGCCGAGATTTCACAATCAACGCCCTTAGCTATTGCCCAATCACCCACCAAATATATGATTATTTCGATGGTATAGCAGATTTAGAATCCAAGCGCGTAGTATTTATTGGCGACGCTATGGAGCGCATTGCTGAGGATTATTTGCGCATACTTAGATTCTTTAGATTCTCTTGCCGCTATGCTAAGCAAATAGATCAAGATGGATTATCTGCATGCAGGCAGCTACGCGATAATTTGCCAAACCTTTCTGGCGAAAGACTCAAGTCTGAGATGGACCTCCTCTTCCCTCTTAATGGCAGCCCTAAAACGCTACAGACCATGTTTGACTCTGGCATTTTGCAAAAGATATTGCCAGTTCAAAAATATGACTCACAAATGCATAATCATCTGCTAAAGTGCGCTAGATCATTTGATAAGGAGCCATCTTTATCTGCATTATATTCAATGCTATTTATGCATTCTGAGAATATTTCTGTTAAGAACCTAAAAAATCTAAAATTCTCTAGAACAGAAGCAAAGCAAATTATCGCGATGCTTAATTTACAAGATGAACAAGACACATCATCAATTATCAGAAATTTAAAAAATATTTGGCTAGACGATAGCGCCTATGTGCAGTATTTTATTTTCATCGCTTCAATACTAGAAGACAATTCAGCTATTATTGATTTATATAACAAGCTAAGCAAATTACCCATCCCCAAATTACCGATAGATGGTAATGACTTGATGGAGCTTGGATTTAGCGGCGTAGAAATTGGCAAGCAAATAGACTATCTTCGCGCACGCTGGATAGAAAGCGACTTTGACCTGAGCAAATCTGACCTAACAAAAATGGTAAAAAAATAATGAAAAGCAAAATAATCATATTATTATTGGTATTATTCACAAGCTCGCAGGCATTTGCATCTAAGCCGAGAATTGTCACCAGCATAACGCCCATAGCTAGTATTGTTGCCATGCTAACAGAAAATGATGCAGATATAATAGTGATCAATTCTGCCGCTGGCTGCCCACACCATTACCAAATGCGCCCGAGCGACAAAGAGAAAATCATAGACTCACAAATGATGATTCTAATCGATGATGATTTTGATTCTTTCGCAGCCAAACTTGCTATAAAATACAAAGGCACAGTTATTAAGCTGAGCGATCTTGAAAATATAAATTTCCTAGACGAGAATGGAGAATATAATTGGCATTTTTGGCTGGACCTTAAGAATGTACTAGCGATGCATGAATATTTAGCAACCATGCTAGTAAAGCAATTCCCGCAGCTTGAGCACGCTATCTTAGCGAACAAGAACAAAGCCCGTGCTAGCATTGAGTCTCTGATGCAGCTAAAGAAACATGATCTTGAATCTATTAATGAGATTGTGGTGCTTAGCGATAGTTTTGAGCATTTCCTAAAAGACATGACAAGCCCAGTTATCAAGCTATACCAAAAATCTCATAGCAGTCTAAAAAATCTTGATAGTTTGGAATATACACTAAGCTCAGAAACCAAGCAATGCATAGTGATTGACTCTATGCAGGATTCTGGCCCGTATGAAAAATACGGCAAAAAAATAATCCAAATCGATTCTGAGAACTGGGTTCTTGGCAAAAATATGAGCAATAGCTACACATTGTTTTGTACAAAATATCTGAAGATGATAAACCAATTAAAGGATTGCCGATAATGACTATATCATATAATGAAGTAATAAAATTCTGGTTTGAAGAAATATCACCAGAACAAAGATGGCAAAAAGACCCGGCATTTGATGCTTTGATTGCTAAAAAATTTGGTGACCTACATGAAAAAGCTGTAAAAGGTGATTTGAAATCCTGGCGCAAGAACGCACTGGGCTCTTTAGCGGAAATAATTATCTTAGACCAGTTCAGCCGCAATATATACCGCGATACTCCATCGTCCTTCTCTGCGGACGATCTAGCCCTCAGCGCATCTAAGGAAGCAATAGAACACGGATATGACAAAGAACTAGATGCCGACCGCCTATCTTTCCTTTATATGCCATTTATGCATAGTGAAGATGCTAACACCCACAAAATCGCAATGGAGCTATTTAACAAGCCAGGTCTAGAAGGAACATACGATTACGAACTAAAGCACAAAATCATAATAGACAAATTCGGCAGATATCCCCACCGTAACGAAATATTAAATCGCAAATCAACAAAAGAAGAACTAGAGTTTTTGAAAGGTCCTGACTCTTCGTTTTGAAGCAAAGATTTGCTTGGTAGCTCCGCTTCTACTACATCATTCCCTAGGCGAGGCCAAAGCCCACTAACCAAAGTTACTAGTATAGCTTTTCTTAGGCACTTTTGCTTCTTTAGGCTTAATCACTTCGTACGAATATGCTTTTTTCTCAGCAAAGGCGACTGCTTCCTCTAATGTAGGGAAGTTGATCTTAAGCTCATTGGACATATCCGAAGATGAGGTGCGTCCCATTAAGTCTTCTTTAAAGCGAGCAGCTGTGGCAACAAATTCAAGCAGCCAATTACCATTACCTTCGGCTGATTGTGAGGCTGATCTTGTAGGTTTCGAAATTCTAACTTGCATATCGTCAATAAATACTGTTTAATTTAGCGAGTTTTTTTAATTAGAATCATTTTACCCTATGGCAGAATCTAAATCCATTAAAAACATGAGTTTCGAAGATGCTCTTGCTGAACTTGAAGAAATTGTGAGAAAAATTGACACAGGCGGGGAAGATTTGGCAAACGCTGTATCTAGCTTCGAACGTGGCGTTGAGCTTAAAAAGCACTGCGAAGCTGCACTTAAGAACGCAAAGATGAAAATCGAGAAAATCACAAGCGCAAATGGCGACGAAGTCAAAACAGAAAAGGTTTCGCTTTAGTGCTTTTTAACAAACTCCTGAAAATCAAATTACTCGCTATAATTTCTATCGCAGTAATTACCATCAGTGCTGCCAATATCCTTGGGGGATATTTGTTTTTGCCTGGTAGCTTAGAGGAAGATAAAATCATTATCATCAAACCTCGCCTTTCCATACATAAAATAAGCGTGCTTCTAGAAGAAGAAGGCGTCATTAAGAACAGATCCTTATTTGAAGCTCTTAGCCAATTATACTCTTACCACACTCCACTTAAGAGCGGCGAATATAAATTCACCTCGTTTATAACCCCGTATCAAGCCATTAAAAAGCTAGCAAGCGGAAAGTCTGTAACGCACAGATTGTTCATTCCAGAAGGCCTTATGGTTAGCGAAGTAATCACGCAAATAAATGCAGAAAAAAGACTAGTCGGAAAAATAAATAGCACGATATTAGAAGGTCATTTAATGCCCTCTACATACCACTATACTTATGGAGATCAGCGCGATAAGATCATAAATCTAATGAAAAAACAAATGTCACAAGCGCTAGACGAGGTAATGCCAAAACTAAAGAAAGACTCGCCATTAAAAACCAGAAAAGACGTATTAATTCTAGCCTCAATCATAGAAAAAGAAGCAGGTAACGACCGCGAGCGCCCGAAAGTTGCTGGCGTATTCATAAACCGTTTAAAGCGCGGCATGAAACTACAAGCAGACCCAACCACCGTCTATGCGATTACAGAAGGTAAATACAAGTTAAAACGCACCTTAAAGCGCTCAGATATGAAAACCCCATCACCTTATAATACCTACCACGCATATGGCCTGCCACCTGGCCCCATAGCCTGCCCAGGACGCGCATCACTAGAAGCCGTAGTAAACCCAGCCAAAACCAACGCATTATATTTCGTAGTAGACGGCAAAGGCGGCCACAATTTCTCCGCAACATTCAAACAACATAATAGATACGTACAAGAATTTAAACGCAGAGTTCGCAAACGCAGGGCCGCGCAGAAATAATAAATATCTAAGCACATATTGCCAAAATCCACTTTTTAGTATATCATCCCTTTTCCAACCTACGGAGAGGTGGCCGAGTGGTTTAAGGCGCCCGCTTGGAAAGCGTGTTCACGAGCAATCGTGTCGAGGGTTCAAATCCCTTCCTCTCCTCCATAGCAAGAAATCACTAAATATCAAGGTCTTTAGAGCGTAAGCGTGCCTTGATGTTTTGTTATCAATTTCATTCAGAATTGCGCCGCAATTTACTTAACAAAACCCTTGATATAAAATAATTTCTTTACATAAAGTAACTTATATATATAATAGTATTAAGTTTATTAACTTAATGGGCGTCTATTACACGGCCACCTCATGAACTTTTGATTAAACTGGTTTAACCTTAAGTCGCTTGTTAAAATGCACAAAATACTCTACACCTGTTGAGTTAAAAGCATTTGAGAGGTGTCTATGCAACCAAAGAAAGAATTTCTTCAGG
>CAXMOU010000079.1:0-7045 GCA_964195465.1 uncultured Rickettsiaceae bacterium | reverse complement strand
AAATAGACCAAGGAGAAGCGAACCTAGAGTCGTCAAACGAAGACCAAAATCTTTTCCTAAAATGCAAAAACCTAGAAGTTGTTATCATCTGAAGGTGGCTTGAAATATGGATTTTAAGCTTAAGTTAGTGCCATTGGTGTTTGAGTCCATTGTAATTGATGGTGATGCTGAGGAAGATGGCGGACTAGACTTGCTTGGTGATGGCGATGTCCAAGCCTAGTAAAAGTGCTCAAGGCAATAAATCTTTCGCTATAAATGGTAATCATGTATTGCCATTAGTGATTTTTGGAGGCGCTGTAGGTATAGGGTTTGGCGCCTTCATGATGAGATATTACTTTAAACAAGATGCTGTTCCTGTCGCTCCTTTTGTTAAAGTTGCAGAGCGTGTTGCTGTATTAGAGCGACAGGTAGAGGCTGTCCCAGCTCAAGGTAAAAAAATCGTTGAGTTGGAAGGTCAAATGAAAGAGCTTGAACTTAACAGAGCTCGTGATATTGATGAATTGAAGCAGAAGATAAGAATTCTTTTTTTTAGCTTTGTAAAAAAAGATTTGGAGTTGTGTGAGGTGACGGCTAAAGTGATTTCTCAAAATGAAGGATATGATGAGCGGGCATTAGACAGGCTAAAGTATGTAGCTCTGAAGGACCTTTCTGTGACGGCTAAAGACTTAGGGTTATTAGACTTATCTAATGAATTGAATCTAGCCGCGGAGAAGAGTAGAGCCGCAGCTGAGGAGCTAGTAATAGAGCAAGTTTTTGATGCAGAAGAAGAGCTGGTTCTGCCACCAGAACAAGATGAAAAAAAGGATGGAACCGAGTTGTTGGGAGAGCCTGAGGCAGAATGCGATTAGGCTGTTTGTTTAACAAAGCTTTAAAATATTTGCTTGTCACAGCATCTGTTGTGTCTGCTCAAAATACTGCAGCTAAAATGGATTATGATTCTGATAATCTATATAAGCCAGTTTTAAATTTATCTACGCAAAAAATTGAAAACAGAAAGATCAGCCAGATGAATCTTATGTTGCCTTTGTGGCAGGCTGGGAGTCATTTGACGATGCTAGATATAAAATTAAACCACGATAATCGTAATAGTTTCGAGTCTAATTATGGCCTGGTTTATAGGCATAATTTTGATGACAAATGGATTTTTGGTATATATAATTACTGGGATCATAAAAAAACCAGCAGCAATCTTTATACGCATCAGTCGACTATTGGAACAGAAATCCTAAGCCATTATTTAGATGCAAGGGTGAATTTTTATATCCCATCAAATAATAAACACACTATAGCGCCATATAAAGCAGAATTAAAACGAAATGGCAGTGCAATTTATGCTTTAATTGGTGGTGAAATAAAAGAGCAAGCATTACCAGGGTATGATGTGGAAATTGGCTTTCCAGTTTTTGGGCTAACCCCTCCTATAGACAACTCTCTTGGTACTAGGTTTTACGTAGCCAAATATAATTTTCATAAAAAATTCGTACAGAATAATACAGGCATTAGAGTGCGATTGGAGCAGAATCTTTTTGAAAAGATTTTGGCAAAACAAAATATCGCACTAAAACTACATATAGGTAAGAACTTTGCTTATAGGCATAAGGATTCAAGTTTTATTGGTCTGAGTATTAGAGTGAATTTGTCCAATAAAAAATCGAAAAGAACTAGGTTCCAAAATCGTATGATGGATAGCGTAGTCAGAGATATCGATATTGTTACAGCGCACCAAGCTGAGGAATTAAAAGTGCATTCTGTATTTTTTAAAGATCAGGAAATAAAGGATATATATTTTCTAGGTGGCAGTGATGAAGACGGCGAAGGATCACCTGATAGTCCGTTTTCTAAAAGGCAATGGGAACAAATGCTTAAAGAGAAAAAATTTGTAAAAAAGGATACGGATTTAGTAATATTCCTAGGCGATGAAAGCCTAGCAACTTTGGATAAGTATAATAAATTTGTTGATCAGCATTCTCTGGTTTCTTTGTTAAAAGATGATGTAGAGCTTAAAAATGAAGATGCTAGTGTTACATTTAAAATGAAGGATTATTTTTTAGATGTAACTCAGCAAGTGCCTATGAAAACTGAGCGCGTCCCTGTGCAAATAGAGCCAGTAACTGAGCGGGCGGAAATTAGAGAGAGTTCTAGTTTTATTAGCGAGTCGTTTCAAGAGAGTAGTATAGGCATAGCTGCGTTTAGCGTCGAAAAATGGAATGGTAATGAAGAGCAGTTTATGAATGAAGCTGCGCCTCGAGGTGAAGAGCGATTTATAAATAAAGAGCAGCCTAGAGATGAAGAGGTGTTTATGAATGAACCCCAGCATAAAAAACACGTTGTAAACCTAACCCTATTTCAACAAGCCATAATGAATAATATTAACAGCGGCGGAAGGATGGCGCGTATCACGAATCAACCTAAGAGATATGTCGCGAAAGAAATCCTAAACCCAACTCCATTTCGACAAGCCATAATGAATAATATTAATAGCGGCGGAAGGATGGCGCGTATCAAGAATCAACTCAAGAATCAACCTAAGAGATGCGTCACGAAGAAAATTGAAAACCCCACAGAGTTTCAGCTGCAGGTCATGAGGCTCCTGCAAGGTTCGAGATTCTCGCACTAAGTGGTGGAGTTCAGCGTTAGCAGGCAAACCATTATGCGTGTTAGAGATACTAACAATTAATTTAAGTGAGGGCATCTTGAACTTACGATGCCTCGCTCGGTGGTTTATAGATACTTAGCCTATAATGAATTTTGTTTCTTCTCTCTTTTTGCTTGCCTCTTTTCCTTTGCAGATTTTAGAGGAGCTTTCTTAGCTTCTTTTTTGCCTTTATCTTGCTTGCCTTTATCGCCCATTTTCTTGCTCCATATTTATTGTATTATTTAAATCTAACCGATGTAATCGTGCTGCTTGTAATTTACTGGTTCAATTCGTGTATTTAAAACTATATGCATTATACCAACGGCAAATTATAAAACAACACATTTAAATTTTGCGAATAGTATGACTAACAAAGAAAGAGCTTTTGGAGAATAGTTAGCATGAAATTCGAGACAAACTGTTCATTCTAACTAAGGCTCTACATCGCAAAGATGTATATTAAGATTGGGGTGCTTAAAACACTTACCTTTCTGTCGCTGCTAATATGTCGCCAGCTTTGTACCAGCCTGGTGATTTGTTTGGCAGTAGTTTCATTGTGGATGCTGCCATTCTTCGGGCATCGTCTATTCGTCCAGAATGCATGGAGATTATAGCCGTGTTTAGGTGGCTTTTGCCTATCAGGCCTTTCTTTTCGTAGTAAATAGCCAGATAGTGCCTAGCTAGTAAATTGTCAGGTTCTTTCTGGATTACAAATAGCAGGTCTTTGTAGAATTTGGTTATGTGACGATCGTCATCTATGTGGGTGGTTATGCCAACTATTGCTTTGCCTAGGCGAATTAATGGGTCGTTTGGTTTTTCTGTGTCTGCGATTATATATTCGCTCAAGGCTGCTTTTTTACCTGATTCAAAATATATCTGTGCTTTTAGCTCGTGGTAATATGGATCATCCGGGTGCTTCATTATTAGGTGGTTTATGTGATTGAGCGCATCGTCAAAATTACCGATTCGGAAACATTTGATTGCTTTCATATAATGAGTTATCTCATCTGCATTTTCTTCGTATGAGCAATCAAGTATTTTGTCTACATCCAGAGTGAATGCTGCAAGCTTGGCGGAGCTCCTGGTGTATTTGTAAATTATATCGTCATGATTTTGGCTGGTTTTAAATTTAGATCTTTTGTTGTAGCTGCTTAATATTAGGAGTCTGTCGTTGCTAGATGGGTGGGTTTGGTCGTATGGATTTACCATGCCGCTTTTAGAGAACATTCTCATTTTTTTGAAGAAATTAATCAGTCCAATGGCGCTGTGGGAGCTTTTTTCTAGTATCTTCAGGGCGATTTGGTCTGCGCTGGATTCAAATGTTCTAGAATATGCATAGATAGACCGCTCTGCAAGATGCGAGCCGCCCATGGCTATGGCAAGACCCTCTGCTGCTCCGCCGCTAATGGCGGTTGCAAGGCCAAGTGCTGTTGCGCCGAGAGCGGCTTTTTGATAATTTTCTATCACCTCTTGACGCCTTATTACGTGCTGCCCCAAAATATGTCCCATTTCATGAGCAATCACCCCGCGCAGTATATCTGGGTCCGGGTTGTTTATTATCAGCCCGCTATTGATGAAAATACTATTTCCACCAGCCGTAAAGGCATTTGGCGTGGGGTCGTCTATGATGTATATTTTTAGGTCTTTTAGGCCAGATGCTTGCTTTAATGGGGCTACAATTAATTCTACTGCTTCTTCGATTTCTGAATCACGAATAATATTTGCATTAGCGCTGCTGGCGCATAAGAAAAATATCGTAATTAATAAATGAATACATCGCATGAATACCTAAGTTGTTGATTAATATTTTCGCCATAGTATCATCTTTCAATAGATAGAAAAGAACTCTCTCTAATTTGATTGAAAATATCAGTTCTTTTGCAGTTATAAATACACAGCGTTAAATGATTATGAAATTTACCATCAGTGAAATACCAGAAGAAATAGCTCAAGATATGCAGGCAAAAGCTATATGGGTCTCAGATTGTCCCGTTGCTTTGAGTGAGTTGCGCTTGCTTAATGTAAGCCATTATGATTTTGATGGTAATATAGTTGCTGGGCAAATTATAGTGCTAGATAAAATAGCAAAGAATGTGATTAGTATATTTGAAGAATTGCTGGCTCTGAAATTCCCAATCCATAGCTTGAAGCTGATGAATGATTTTAACGCCGATGACGAGCTAGCAATGAATGCTAATAATAGTTCTGGCTTCAATTTTCGCGCTATAGCTGGCACGGATAAATTATCCATGCATTCTTATGGGCTGGCAATTGATATAAACCCGCTCCAGAACCCGTATATTATAATAGATGAAAATACAAATAACGTAGAAGTGTTTCCGGTGCAAGGCGCTAAATTCCTCAATCGCAATAATTTGCGCAAGGGAATGGTTGAGCCGATTGTGCCAATATTCAAGAAACATGGAATAAGCATATGGGGCGGAGACTGGAACAGCCCAATAGATTATCATCATTTCCAAACGGAGAGGGATGACAAGTAGTCCAACAATGATTTGCTATGTAGATATTATAAGAGTTAGAGTCTAGACGTTTTAGATTGGTGGAGTCAGGGGGGGTCGAACCCCCGACCTCTTGACTGCCAGCCAAGCGCTCTACCAACTGAGCTATGACCCCATTGCCTTTGGTGCTTTGCATTATATTAAAATACAACTTTTTTTGCAAGCGGATTGTTTTCTAATAAGTTTAGGTTATAATACTTGTCATATTTGTAATATTGAGTTTGGTATGGAAGAGAAGAGATTTAATAAGTTGAATCGTACATTTGCGCGTCGTATTGGTAAGAGCCTATCCCCTTTGAATAAGAGTATATTGGCGACAGAGCTCCCTAAGCATAGATATTCACCAGAAAAAATTATTGATACGGAATATAAGAAAGTATTTCTTGAAATCGGTTTTGGCATGGGGGAGCATTTTGTGCATCAGGTGCAGTTGAATCCTGATTGTTTATATATTGGCGCGGAGGTTTATCTAAATGGCGTGGCTAATATATTTAAACAGATAGAAGCTACGAATTTCATGATTTGGCCAGATGATCTTGATGAAATTCTAGAAAAAATTCCACCAGGGAGTATAGATGGCATATATGTGTTGTTCCCAGACCCGTGGCATAAGAGGCGTCATTTGAAAAAGCGTTTGTTTAATCAGGCGAGGCTTGCTGGTTTCAAGGGGGCTTTAAAAGAGGGTGGTTTTATAGTCTTTGCATCGGATATCAGCGATTATTTTGATGATGCTCGTAAATTACTAGAATCGGATGGCAGTTTCTCTCTGGAGCGCGATGATTTTACTATCCCGCATGAAGGTTATATTCAAACTAAATATCATACTAAGGCAATCCGCGAGTGGCGCGTGGCGCAATTTATAGAAGCTAAAATGAACCATTGATTTCATAAAGCATTAGTTGTAATATGCACGATTATAAATAATTGTAATTAAAGGGAGTCAATTTACTATGAACAAATTTATCGGCCAAGAAGCGCCAAATTTTACAGCCAAAACAGTTATGCCAGACGGCACTATTGAAGATAATTTCAATTTGAAGGATCGTTTAAAAGGGCATAAAGGGATTGTTTTCTTTTATCCACTAGATTTTACTTTTGTATGCCCATCTGAAATTATTGCATTTCATAATAGACTTGGTGAATTTGACGCGCGTAACACTAAAGTAATAGCTGTTAGTGTTGACTCTCATTTCTCGCACCATGCGTGGAGAGAGATGCCAGTTAATAAAGGCGGTATTGGTAATGTTCAGTTCCCTATTGCTTCTGATTTAAATAAAGAAATTTCTACAGCTTACGATGTGTTAAATGATGAAGGTATTTCATATAGAGCTACTTTCTTGATTGACGAAGAGTTTAAGATTAGACATTTCTTGGTGAATGATTTGCCACTAGGGCGTAATGTTGATGAAACATTAAGAATGATCGATGCTTTAGATCACCATAACGAGCACGGTGAAGTTTGCCCAGCTGGTTGGCAGAAGGGCGATCAAGGAATGCATGAAACTAAGCAGAGCGTTGCTGATTATTTGACATCTAATTCTGATAGTCTTTAGGAGAGTTTCTATAAATAAATGTTAAATAATTTATTTACTCAAGGTTCTAAGCCATCATATTCCGAAGAAACAATAGATATATTGCGTTTGATTCGGAGCGAAAATGTTGGCTCTAGAACTTTCACTCATTTGATTAGGTTGTTTGGGTCCGCTACTCGCGCGCTTGAAAATGTTGCAGATTTTTCGGTAAAAGGAGGTGGTGCATTAAAGCTTCAAATGCGACACATAAGGATCTATATTATTAAAATAAGTAATTTATATAGAGAAGAATATGTCACATCATTTAAGCTCAGAAGAGCGAATCAGAATAGAAACATTACTGGATCTTGGTACAAGCA
>CAXMOU010000078.1:0-3029 GCA_964195465.1 uncultured Rickettsiaceae bacterium | reverse complement strand
TATTTCTTCTGCTGTTTTAACTAATTCTAATTTATTCTTCTCCATGGCGTATCTCTTTTTGTTGATTTTATTCTTCTAGAACTTTCAACAGGATACGTCACCTCTCATTTTTTGTCATACACCACTTTTGACTATAACTCAAATAATTGGGTTTGTTGCGGCTCCATTAGATGCGTTGGTAGTAGATTATATGGGCGGCTTAATTGAAATGCCATTAGCAGATTAAGATTTGGGTTAGTGGAACAGATATTAGTATTTAATTATAAAAACACCATCCATAATTTGGGATGGTGTTTTTTTATAATTATGATAAGAAAATTATAGAGTTTTAGCTAACCCTATCTATAGCTTCTGCTATTAGTTCTTTTGCTTTTGCAGCATTTTTCCAGCCGACGATTTTTACCCATTTGCCTTTTTCTAGATGTTTGTAATGTTCGAAAAAGTGTTTGATTCTTGCCTTTAGCATTTCTGGCACGTCTTCGATGTCATTTATTGAGTCGAAAGTTACGTCTAGCTTGGAAATTGGGACTGCTAGGATTTTTTCGTCCATTCCAGATTCATCTTCCATGATAAGAACGCCGACAGGGCGGGCTTTGATTACTGAGCCAGGAATAACAGGGTACTGTGTCATCACTAGTACATCTGCTGGGTCGCCATCGTCTGATAGTGTGTGCGGGATGAATCCGTAATTACACGGGTAAGACATTGAGACTTGCATGAAGCGATCAACCATAATCGCGCCGCTTTCTTTGTCGAATTCATATTTGACTGGCACGTCATTCATTGGGATTTCGATAATCACGTTGAAGTCGCCATCTTTGGTTTTTGCTGGAATTTTATCTATAAACATTGTAAGTATCCTTTTATCCTATTAAACATAAATTTAAACGCAAGACTTCTAAAGCGCGTTGAACTAATTCTGCTGCTAGCTCTTTTTGCCTTTTTGTATCTGTTACCGTTTTGTCATTTTCTTGGGTGGTTATTCTGCCAGCCTGTATTTCTTTTAAAGCTATATCATTTAGCTGAGCTATAGTGTGTTTGCCATCAAGAGCTGAGAATATTTCTCTATGATAAGACTCAAAAGAAAGCATTTGATTCGCTGCATTGGTAATCAAAATCTTTCCTTTTTCGTTAAGAGATTTAGACTGAGAGCGTATTAACTCACTTACTTTTGGCTTGCTAGAAATAGTATAAATACTCTTTGGCTTGTCTGACAATATTTTTAAATATTTAGAGAATATCATCTTGGGAAAATGAGTATGTATGTGAACTTTGATAGTGTCTGAATTAGCTTTCGGCATTAGCTTTTGCGTTTCTGCTACTATTTCATCTATTGAAAGTGGGTTGTTGTTATTTTTAGCTATAGCCATCATCAGAGCTTTGCTTTCTGGGTCATTTGCGCCAATTGTAGAAGTCTCTCTGTTATTCACTATGAAAGTCAGTTGGCTATTATCTTCTAGATTTATTTGATCCTGCGGAGTTGTTGGCCTTAGATGCGAGTAGAAATAGAAATCTTCTATAGTTTTTTCGCTGATTGAGCGCGACAATGTAACATCGTCATGGCAAAGAACTGTACATCTGAATTTAGTGTTAGCTAAGAAATCAATATATTGCTCAGTGCGAACTACATCGCCAGCATTTTTAAGAACTTCCATAGCTTTTTGTGGCAAGTTACCAGTATACATACGGTTTAAGTCTGTATCTCCAACATATTGCAAGCCTTTAGTTTGTGCCGAGGCTACAAAATCCTTTAAGTAGAAAGCTGTGTTTTCATCCGCTAGATATTCGTGACGTATGTAGTGATCCGCTTCGTTTTTGATGTGGTCTGTTGCTTCTTGCATGAAGCCTGAATATGGAGTGTTTTGATCCTTTATTGCTTCGTTTAAGAAGTCAACACATGCACGCGCCTGATTTATTCTCTCCTGAGTATTCGTGAAATTACCAGCGTGATAAGTCATCAAATCGCGAACAGTGCGGTGTTCGTTCCATCCTGGCAGTGCATTATAGCTGATAAATGCTAGGCCGTTTTTGCTGAGTAGTTTTTTGGTTACATCGAAAGTTCCTTCCTGAACAAAGTCAGGCACCCAAGAAAATACGCCATGGCATATGATGTAGTCAAACTTGCCATAAGACTCGTCAAGGTCCGTAAGGGACATTGTTTTTAGCTCTAGATTCTTAAGCTTTAATTCCGCTACGCGCTTTTTGCCGCTCTCAATCTCAACGCTAGAGAGGTCCACACCAAGCGTAAATGATTTAGGGTATGTTTCTGCAAACCTAAGTAAATTAGCTCCATCAGAGCAGCCAAGTTCCAGAATGCGGGCATTCTCTAATGGCGGAGGGCTCATGCCAAACAGAGTACCAACCGTACGCAAATTCTCTGGCCTGTTATAGTCAAAAGCAAGGCCATGATACGGTACTTCGTCATAGCCTTGCTCTTTTACTTCTTGTTTTTCTGATGTTTTAGTCATGAGCTTAATTTCTATATGAATTTTAGCCTTTGTTTGTAAAAGAATTCAGTAAAGAAATCAAGCTTTTTGTGTTGCTTGGGGGTTTTTGTTTAAGCAGCATCCCAATCCCATATTCCATCCCAGATATTGTCCCAGTTTTCGTTTGCTTGGTCCGCTGGGTCTATAAACTCGGATAGATTCATTGCAATGTCATTTAAAGCGCCCAGTCCTTTTGCGTGATCTTTTGTTTTTAGCAGCTCTGGGCATAGTTTATATAATTTTTTTGCTGCGTTTCTTATATGTAATTCTTGTGAGTTTATGAGTCTTAATTGCACTTCGGTGAAATTATTAGCGTTAATCTTAGCTTGAGCTAGTTTGGGAGCTTTAGCTAATGCTTCTGCAAGTTGATTTAGTTTGTTGTCGCTTAGTTTTTCTAAGTTATTGGGTGCATTAAAGCTTCAAATGCGACACATAAGGATCTATATTATTAAAATAAGTAATTTATATAGAGAAGAATATGTCACATCATTTAAGCTCAGAAGAGCGAATCAGAATAGAAACATTACTGGATCTTGGTACAAG
>CAXMOU010000077.1:0-21330 GCA_964195465.1 uncultured Rickettsiaceae bacterium | reverse complement strand
CCTGCTAATATGGCAATAATGCGGAGATTTATACTAAATATTTTGACCAATATGAAGGGAAAAAGAGAGTCTAGACCTATGCTCATGAAAATGATCGGATGGTCTCCAAATTATCTTCATAAGTTTATTGGATTATTAATGAAGCGTTCATGAGGTGACCGTGACTGTTATTTAGACAGCGTTAGAAATATTCTACTAATTATGGTCTATCATCCACATCTGAATTATTTTTTAGTACAAATTGGTTCGTATACAATATCTTTAAAATCATAACTATTGCCAAGCGAAGCCAGAGCATCTCTTTTAATTTGTATTTGGCTATCTTGTTCAGGGTTGGAATAGCAACGTATTTCTTTTAAAGCTTTATATAAATATTTTTCATGCTTCTCTAATTTATCAATATCAAACTTATTATCAGTAGGCTTCACTCTATGTCTTGCAAAATTCACCCCCAGCATCTTTTTTCTTTCTTCTACCAGTTGTTTTATATTTTGATAAAAATTACTGTGCTTTCCAATTAATTGAAAATTATTCTCGTACATGAGGGCTTCTATCATCATTTTTTCATTAGGTAGTAAATGATTCCATTCATTTTTATAAAGTATTTTTATTTTTTGCAGCCTGATCTCGCTAGTGTAATCAAATAATATTCTGGCTTGAGAAGAAGTTAATTTTTTGCCCTTATATGCTCTTTCAAAGTTTGGCCTCTGATCTTCTGGCAATACTTCAAATGCTTTTTGCCAGTGAGTTTTTGCATCTTTATCATCCATGCAAAAACCAAGCCCTATTATTTTTTTATTGTTTTGAAGCTTGTTAATATCGTTTACCCCAAGCGCTATGGTGCATTGTAAACATAAAAATGTTATTAATGTAATATATAAAACTTTGGTCATTCTTATCTCCTATGGTTTGCTAATGTACAAACATTTTCAAACTATAGTAGAATCTTTTTCCCTTTGCACTAAGAATAATCTAAAAATATTTGCTGCTAGCTTTTAGGTAGGAATAGCCGGTTACTAGGGTTAGTATTGCGGCTATCCATAGGGATATGTGGCCTATTAGGTCTAGGGACTCTATTCCAGAGCCGGTGGAGCCTATTATTAGCATTGTCATTGCTATCATTTGGATGGTGGTTTTTACTTTTGCTAGCTGGCTAACTGGTACGCTTACTCTTACTTGAGCCAGGAATTCACGCAGGCCAGCGACCACGAACTCTCTTGCCAATATCAGCAGGCATGGGAGTTCATCTGCGCGCCCGTCTTTTACCAGCATAATTAGCACACACCCTACTAGCACTTTATCTGCTATGGGGTCAAACATTCTGCCGAAACTGGAGGTCAGATTGTATTTTCTAGCTATCCATCCATCGAAAAAATCAGTAACACTGGCAATGGCGAAAACTATCCCACCCAAGCGATGAGCGAATTTTGAATCATCAAAATAAAACGACATGACTATAATAGGAATTGATAGCATTCTTAGTATAGTTAGGTAGTTCGGAATGTTTTTATCTATTTGCATTTTTGTGGTTTAAAAATAATTCAATATAAGTCGTAAACAATAAACAACTACAAGTCAATAAGCATTTCATTTTTCATAGAAAATTTGATATTAGAGTTTGCTTTATTGAATGATGGAGGTATAAGTTAGTTGCAACGAAAATTAAAAATTCAACTTATATTATGACTCAAATATTTAATAGCGCCGAAGAGGCTTTGTCTGGCATCTTGAAAGATGGAATGTTAATACATGCGGGCGGCTTTGGGCTTTGCGGCATTCCTGAACATTTAATAGCAGCTATTGTAAAATCTGGCGTAACGGGCTTGACCATAGTTAGCAATAATTGCGGGGTGGATGATTTTGGGCTTGGGTTATTACTTAAAAATGGTCAAATTAAAAAGATGATTTCTTCTTATGTTGGAGAGAATAAAACGTTCGAGAGAATGTATCTAGATGGCACTTTAGAGCTTGAACTCAATCCGCAAGGAACTCTGGCAGAAAGAATAAGAGCTGCAGGTGCTGGCATTCCTGCCTTTTACACGCGCACAGGTGTTGGAACAATTGTTGCAGAAGGCAAAGAAGAACGCGTGTTTAATGGCGAGAAATTCATAATGGAGCAAAGCCTGTTTGCGGACCTTGCTATAATTAAAGGCGATAAGGCTGATAAATTTGGTAACGTAACATACAATAAAACAGCGAGAAACTTCAACCCAGTAATGGCAACAGCGGCTAAGGTCACAATATGTGAGGTGGAGGAAATAGTAGAAACAGGAACGCTAGACCCAGCCAACATTCATACGCCAGCTATATATGTGCATAGATTATTCAAGGGCGATAAGTTCGAAAAAAGAATCGAAAAAGTAACAACAAGAAGCAGAGAAGAGGTGTAAATATGAGCTGGAACCCTAACGAAATGTGCCAAATAGCCGCAGAAATGGAAGTCAAAGATGGACAGTTTATAAATTTAGGCATTGGTATGCCAACGAAGATTCCTAATTATATACCAAAAAATATGCAAGTTAGTTTTCAAAGTGAAAACGGCATGCTTGGTATGGGTCCATTCCCGTTTGAAGGCAATGAAGATGCAGATTTGATAAATGCTGGCAAGCAAACCATCACCGCCCTGCCAGAAAGCAGCTATTTTGATAGTGCGGCATCTTTTGCTATGATTCGTGGTGGGCATATTGACTTAACAATTCTAGGCGCTCTGGAGGTTTCCGCAAATGGTGACCTGGCTAATTGGGCCATTCCTGGGAAAATGATAAAAGGCATGGGCGGCGCTATGGACCTTGTTGCTAACATCAAGCGCGTAGTAGTGTTGATGACTCACAACGCAAAAGATGGAAGTCCCAAATTAGTCGAGCAATGCACATTACCGCTAACTGGAGCATCCGTAGTAAACCGAATCATCACGGATCTTGGAGTCTTTGATATTGAAGATGGCCAGGTAAAATTAATACGTAAAGCAGACGGTGTTTCCACAAAGGAAATAATAGAACGAAGCGGCGCTAAAATTACAGTATTTGCATAAATAACCTATCACGATGGAAAAATCATAATTGTTGGAACAAGAACCAGCAATGATATTCTTATTATATCTGCTACTAAGAAATACTTGATTGATTTAATCACCCTCACTTTTTGCAGGCCAGGCTCGATGCTTTTTATTACAAATAAATTGAGCCCAAATGGCGGGGTAATTAAGCCTATTTCTACTATTATCAATATTATTATCCCGAACCATATACCAACATGCTCTATTCCTAAATCCATCTCTGCAATTATTGGAAGCAATAACGGAACTACTAACAATGTAATTGCAATACCATCCATGAAGCATCCTAATATTATTAAAGCAAATATCATTGTGAAAATAATAAGCATAGGGTGCTCGCCGCAGCTTAGAACATATTCTGAAAACTCATCGGGAAAATCAAGGGCCGCAAGCGCTGTATTAAAAACTTCCGCCCCTACAAATATGGCCATTATTATAGCTGTTGTTTTTGCTGTTTCTGTAAATATATTGTTCCAATTTAATAAGCGAAAATTCCCCATAAATACTACAATTGCAATCACTCCTATCACACCAACGCCAGCAGCCTCTGTTGGCATAAATTTTCCAGTATATAACCCCGATAGCATTACAACAAACAGCAAAAATATTGATGCTAAAGATAGCCATATTTTAGAGCTAGATTCAGGCTTTTCACCTTCTGGCAAAACATTAGGTTTATTGGGTACTTCTTCCGGGTATTTATAGGCAAAATATTTAATCGCTGCTATATACCCAACAAATGCCATAATAGCTGGAATAATGGCGGCTATAGAAAGGCTAGCGACAGACTCTTCTGCGATTATTGCATATATCACAAGTACAATAGATGGCGGCACCAAAACGCCCAAAGTTCCACCAGCTGCTAATGTACCAAATATAATCTCATTACTATAATTACGACGCTTCATTTCCTTGTAAGACACAGGGGTCATGGTTGCTGCCGTCGCTAGAGATGAGCCGCACAAGCTACCAAAAACCGTACATGAAATAATGGTTGAAATCGCCAGGCTACCTCGCTGCCCTCTCATGACTTTATCTGCTGCAGAAAATAGGTCGGCAGTAATGTTGCCAGAGGTAGCTATTTGACCCATTAACAAGAAGAGCGGAATTGCAGAATAATGGTAATGGCTTACCGTTCCCCAAGGAGAAAACGATACCCAGTGCCACCAAGAAGTAAGGCCAAGTGCAGAAATATGCGCACATGAACCAACAATAATAAGCGCAATGAATACTGGAAAGCGTAAAAATAATAAACCACCAAGGGCAGCAAACAGCAACAATCCCTCTAACATTTATTGCCTCTAGAACATTTACGTATAGAAACTATGGTAACTACCAGAAAAATCACACCACTTATCGCGTACCCTATCCATATTGGGAATTTTAGCATTGTTGTAATGTAATTTCTATTCCAGTACTCATAAGCAGCCCAAAATTGTCCAAAACATAAGGCTATATAAATAAATACAGTAATTGCCCTGCGCAATATAACTAGCGCAGGCCAATCTGGATATGGAAAAATATCAACTACAACATGTGCAGACTTTTTTTCGGCAGTAATAAAAGACAGAATAATAGCTATACCAGAAAGTATACCTATCAGTTCATAATAACCAATAATATTTAGTCCGAAGATTAATCTTAAAATGATAGCTACCCCAGTAATCACAACCATCGTAATAAATATTATTCCAGGAATAAAGCTCATTTATTTATCGTATTTTTCTTGATATGTTTTTAACAAACTAATAGCGTCCTGGTAAAGTGCATCTCCATTTTCTTTGGACCACTCTTTAACCATTTTTCTAGATATTTCTTTGGCTTTTTTTATTTCTTCATCTGGTAAATAATAAAATTTTCCACCTTTGGCTTTTACTTTATCTATCATTTGCTTTTCAGCCTTATCCCAAACTACACCTACATCATAAGCTATATTTGAACCAGAATTATCGCTTATCACTTTTTGTATGTCTTTAGGTAGAGAATTATAGAATTCTTTATTTATCAAGAACGCAAATACAGTAGTATAGAATGGTGCAATTACATGATGCTTTGTATGTTCGTATAGGCGCATTGGAACTACTACCTCAAATGGAGCCATTGCTCCATCTACCACTCCATAATTTAAAGCTTCGTATGCATCAAGCAACGGCATCGCTACTGGGGATGCACCGGCGCGTTTTAGAAACTCACCAATAACACGGTTAGGCATTCTTATCTTCAATCCATTAAGATCTTCTAATTTTAATACAGGCTTATCTTTTAAATGCAACGCTCCAGGCGCATGCGCATGCAATAAAACTACATGAAAATCTTTATATTCATCTTTCAAATGTTTTTCATAATAATCATTAATGGCCATATTAAATACTACAGCTTTAGAACTTTCAGATATAAAAGGTAATTCAAAGGCCTCGGTCTTTGGAAATTGACCAGGAGTATAACCAACTACAGTCCATACAGCATTTATTGCCCCAGAACGCACTTGTTGAACTAATTCAGAAGGTTTTCCGCCAAGGCTCATTGAAGGGTGAACCTTAACTTTTAGGCGACCATTAGTCAATTTTGTTATTTTATCTGCCCATGGCTTTAAAAACTGCTTATGAGTAACAGAAGGACGAGGCAAGAAATGGCTCAAATGCATTGTATATTGCTCCGTCTCCTCTTGGGCAGCATTTGCAGGAGCGGAAATAAGTAAGGATAAACAAGCGGCTAAAAGTATTTTATAAAGTTTCATCTTTTCTACTCTAAATTGTATATCTCTAAAAAATAACACTAAAAATTATTTTAGCAAGAAATAATTTTACTCTGCTGCACGAGTAATGCGATCGTTAATTGCGAGACCTATTGAAACATTAGGGATTGGGGCTATGGCTATGGTGCTTATTTTATTTTTTAGAGCAAATTCATCCATCTTGTGAAGGTAAGCAAATAAATTCACTGCGGCCTCTGCTAAATCAGCGTCAGCGCTTAGGTTCATGCTGCCTTCTGCGGATAAATTACTATTCGCAAAATTCAAACCAATTTCACCCTCCCTTAATGACTCGGCATTTAACCTTAACTTTGTTTTAGGAGCATAATGCTTATGCATCATCCCAGGCGCTTTTACTTTAGAGGCTTTTGAGGCAATAGCTACTTCCACTCCTAAAAGGCGTGATATAGACTCAGGAGTTATAAAGCCATAACGCAGAATAGTAGGCACTGGCGTAGAAAGGTCTACTATTGTAGATTCAAGGCCAGTTACTACGGAGGATTCTGGAGTTAAAGTAAAAACCTCATTTGCAAAATCTTTCTTTACATGCGCATATGATGTAGGGCTAAGCCCGCCTGATTTATTCGCGCTAGGTGCCGCAATTGGGCATTTGCTATCACGTATTAACTCAAGCGCTATATGGTCAGATGGAATACGAATTGCAATAGTATCTAGCCCTGCGGTCACGCATTTAGCAATCTCTGCATCTTTCTTCTGCGGCAAAACAAGTGTCAAAGGGCCTGGCCATAATTTTGCTAATTTATAAGCATTATCATTAAACTGAGCTATCTCTTTTGCTTTAAGAACGGACTCAACATGAACAATCAACGGGTTGTTACTAGGACGCCCTTTTTTATTAAAAATCTCAAGACAAGCCTCTTGGCAGCGCGCATCCGCACCCAGCCCATAAACCGTCTCTGTAGGGAAGGCAACCACTCCCTTTGACCTAATGATCTTTATTGCCCGCGTTATTTGGTTCATTTTTATAATTTCCCAAATTTAGCAATTTTATCAAAAATCAGAAGCATTTTAGCAAGCAACGCCATACGATTCTGAGCGATATTAGCATCCTTGTCCTTCACCATGACTTTTTCAAAGAAATTAGCAACGGGCTCGCGCAGAGCAGCAAGGGCTTTTAGAGCTTCGGAATAATTCTTAGAATTTATAGCTAGATCAACTTTAGACTGACAATCAACAACTGCATTAAATAATCCAGACTCTTCTGCCGAAGCAAAAAGACTCGCGTTAATTTCTACAGATACCTTATCCTTCCCTAAAATATTACTCGCCCTTTTGTAGGAATTCAGCAAATCATCACCATCTACACTATTTAGGAACTCATCTAAAGCGAGTAATTTGGATTTTGTTTCTAGTAAATCTGCTTCATGTCCTAAATCAAGCACAGCGCTGATTAATTCAGCTTTGTATTGATCCTTGAAGAAATGCTTGAATCTATCTTCTAAGAAATTGATTATTTGCTCAACTATTTTAGGGTCAACAGCAACCTGCCCTTCGTACTTGGCTACTACAAAATTTACCAGCGATACCAAATCAATGTTGATTTTATTCTCAAGTATTATGCGTACTATCCCAAGCGCCTGGCGCCTTAATGCGTATGGATCCTTTGAGCCGCTGGGCTTTTCGCCAGCTAGCATCAGGCCGCACAAACTATCTATTTTATCTGCTAAAGCAAGAATCGCAGCCGCACCCTGTGGGCAGTCATCAGAAGGCCCTTGAGGCTTGTAATGGTCCCGCACTGCTATTGCTGTTTCGTCATTTAAACCATCTGCCTTAGCATAATAATAGCCCATGATTCCTTGTAAATTTGGAAACTCATCAACCACTTCAGAAACAATATCACTCTTGCATAAAAGCGCAGCATCTGCCGCATCTTTATTGCTAGGGTCAATGTGGCCAGCTATTGCCGCAAGGCGGTTTGTTTTGCCTCGCAGGCTTCCAAGCTTAGCATGGAATATTACCTTATCTAGGCGCTCTGCTTTAGCTGCTAATGTTGTTTTAAGATCTTGATTATAGAAATACAAAGCATCCGCCAATCTTGCAGATAGAACCTTTTCATTGCCAGAGATCACAATCTGTGGATCGATAGACTTAATGTTAGAAACAAACAAGAAATAAGGAGCAAAATTTCCGTCCTTATCAAACAGGCTGAAATATTTCTGATGCCCGCGCATAGCGCTTACTAATATCTCGCTCGGGACAGATAAAAAGCGCTCTTCTATTTTTCCAAGAAGCACTTCTGGATATTCTACAAGCCCTGAAACTTCTTCTAGCAATGCAGGATCATCTTTAATAACCAGCCCTAACTGATTCGCTTGTTTTGTTAATTCAGCTTGGATATGATCTCTTCGCTCTGTTGCATCTAGCACCACAAAATTATCAGCAAGCTTCTGCTTATAATCAGCAAAACCACTAATAGTTTGCACGCCACCAGACATGAATCTATGACCATATGTTTTGTTGTTAGCAGCTAAGTGACCATACTCAAACGGCACTGTTTCGCCATCAAAAATACATAATATATTCTTAAGCGGCCTTACCCATTTTATTTTGTAGTCACCCCAATACATAGATTTTGGCCATACATATTCAGCAATTGGTTTGTCTATTGTTTGTTCCAAAATATCTTTTGTGCTTTGCTCTGGAATGTTTTGTTCGTACACATAAAACTCAGCGCCCTTGATTTCTTTTACGCTCAAATCAGAACTGGTTATATTATTGGCACGGCAAAACCCAGCAATCGCTTGCTCTGGCGCTGAAACTTTAGGCCCTTTGTGCTCAAGAACGTTTGCAGAAAGCGAAGATGCTACATCAGTAACGTGAATAGTCACCCTACGCGCACCAACATACACATCGATTTTTCCGAAACTTATTTTTTTAGATGCAAAATATTTAGCAAAAATTACCTTATATGCGCTAGCTGCTTTGCCTTGCATCATTGCTGGAATTTCTTCGGAAAATAATTCTAATAATAATTCACTCATTATTTTTGCCCTCCATGTTCCATTTCCATCCATTTTTCACATGATATTTTTGCCAAGTGGCGCACTCTTGAAATATAAGCTGCGCGCTCGGTTACACTTACAACTCCTCTAGCACAAAGCAAATTAAATAAATGACTCGCTTTGATACAATAATCATAAGCTGGCATTGGTAAATCATCTGCTATTAAAGCTTTGCACTGCGTTTCTGCATCCTTAAAGTGCCGAAGTAATATTTCTGTGTCCGCTGTTTCTAGATTGAATTTTGAGAATTGTCTTTCAGATTCAAAATCCACCTCTCCATAAGTCAAAGCTTTCTCGCCAGTCTGGCCGTTCCAGTCCAAATCCTTAACCGCATCCACGCCCTGAATATATAAAGCAAGACGCTCTAAGCCGTAAGTAAGCTCACCAGCAACTGGGCGACACTCAATACCACCAATCTGCTGCATATAAGTAAACTGAGAAACCTCCATGCCATTACACCAAACTTCCCAGCCAAGGCCAGAAGCACCAAGAGTCGGAGACTCCCAATCATCTTCAACAAAGCGAATATCATGCTTTTTCATATCAATGCCAAGATGCTCAAGGCTTTTTAGATATAGCTCCTGGATATTGTCTGGAGATGGCTTTAAAATCACCTGGAACTGATAATAATGCTGCATACGGTTTGGGTGCAGAGCATAGCGGCTATCTGTAGGCCTGCGCGATGGCTGTACATATGCTACGTTCCAAGGCTTTGGCCCAAGCGAACGAAGCACAGTAGCCGGATGAAAAGTACCCGCGCCAACTTCTACATCATATGGCTGCAAAATAGCACAACCATAATCTTGCCAATATTGCTGCAATTGTAATATCAATTGTTGGAAAGATAGTTTTTTCATAGCTCTATATAAATTTCATATTTTATTGAACGCGAGTATAGAGGTATTTTGATTATTTTACTAGTAAATTTCCTCTAGTTTATGACCCACTAAATACAGCAAAGTAATTTACATCAATATCCTCAGACAAGTACCACTGATTGCTAGCTAGAGATAAAGACATTCCTTTTAGCTCTGCAAGCCGCACATTGCTATTTTCTAACATATTATTAAACTCAGAGGGCTTAACAAACTTTGAATAATCATGCGTACCTCTTGGCACCCAGCCTAGAACATATTCCGCCATCATAATAGTTAGCGCATATGATTTTGCAGTTCTGTTAATAGTCGAAAAAATCAAAATACCACCAGGTGCAACAAGCTTAGCTACATTCATAACAAACTCCGCTTGGTTTACTACATGTTCAATTACCTCTAGGCAAAGCACAACATCATATTGCTCTTTGGACTCAACATGATCTTCAACTGCTTTGTGTAAGTATTTGATATTCAGATCATTATCCTTAGCATATTCACTGGCCGCCTTTGTGTTATATTCATTAGCATCAATACCAGTAACATCCGCCCCAAGCCTAGATAGCGGAGAGCATATAAGGCCGCCACCAGAGCCAACATCAATAATTTTTGAATCCTTTAACGACAATCCAGCATCTTTAATTTTAGCAGTTATATACTCCATACGAAGCGGGTTAATTTTATGCAACAACTTAAACTCTCCATCCAAATCCCACCATTCCTTGGCAGTTTTGTTGAATTTAGATAGCTCATGCTCATCAATAGAAGATTTCACTGTCATTAAATTACTGTCCCATAAAAATTGAAAATAGATCAAATGCAGATTACATGCTATACTAAATGCCAACAAAATAAACAAAAACAAATACTAAATAAGCTTTAAAAATTATATTAAAAAATCACAATGGCTAAACTCTCACCCTACGCGGAATATGTTATAGATTTATTGCATTCTTATGGCGACATTACAGCTAAATCTATGTTTGGCGGTTATGGTATTTATAAGGATGGGGTCATTGTAGCTATAATAGTAGATGACGAGCTATATTTTAAAGTAGACAAAACCAACCAACCGCAATATGAGTCGCATGATTCAGAGCCATTTACTTATATGGGCAAAGGCAAACAGGTCAAAATGTCGTATTGGAAAGTTCCTTTAGATATAATGGAAAACGAGGGTGAATTAGCGGCTTGGTTAGAGAAATCTTACGAAATATCATTAAAAACCAAACGCAAGAAATAAGAATACTTTAATGTAAGCATCCGTGACAGAAACCACGAATGCTCACAATATTTTAACTCTTGTTGCTAATAGTTGAAGCCCTAATCCTTGCGGAAGAAATCTGGGACTTCTTGTATGTTTGGGCTGTTTTGATCAGGCGCAGATGATGGAGGCATCATTCTCTGACCTTGTTGCTGATTAAATTGCCTTGTAGGCTCAGGAACATCATTCTCCTCTTGCTCTGTAGCTTTCAAGGAATTCCACATGCGCTTTAAAAATGATTGTTTTGGTTTTTTCTTCTTCTGCTCTATGGCTTGTTCCATAGCAGCTATTTGCTCCGCCTGGCTCCAATCCATTTGAGCGGATAATTGCTTTAGTTTTTCCTGCAGATCTTCTTCGCTTGCAGCAATTTTATCTTCGTATTCTTGATAAGAAGGTGGCTCATGATTGTCTATAGAGATATTTTCTGATGGAGTCTCTGTTTCGTTGTAACCCCCTATATAGTCATGCTCCTCTTCTGATATTTCAACTACTACAGACTCTTCTTGTTTTACGTAGTCCATGTCGCTTTGGGCTATGCCAGTTGCTACTACTGATACTCTTATTGCCCCTTCTAATTCCGGATTGAATGTAGAGCCAAAAATAATATTAGCATCAGTATCACCAACTTCTTCTCTAATGCGATTAGCAGCGCTATCAACTTCGTAAAGCGTCATGTCCTTACCACCAGTGATGTTAATAAGCACACCAGATGCGCCGCACATTGAGTTTTGGTCTAATAGCGGATTTGCAATGGCTGATTCGGCAGCGTTAATTGCTCTGTCCTCACCACTAGCTTCACCAGTGCCCATCATTGCCTTGCCTTTTTCGCCCATTACAGTTTCAATATCCGCAAAATCGAGGTTAACAAGACCAGGGGAAGTTATTAAATCCGTAACACCACGTACACCAGAATGCAACACTTCGTCAGCCATTTCAAAAGCCTCTTGGAACGTTGTATTTTCGTTCGCAATGCGGAAAAGATTTTGATTAGGAATAATAATTAAAGTATCTACGTGCTTTTGTAACTCAATCAATCCCTTTTCAGCTATTTTCATTCTTTTAGAGCCTTCAAAAAGAAACGGCTTTGTAACAACACCAACTGTTAAAATGCCCAGCTCTTTTGCAAGCTTGGCAATAACAGGGGAAGCTCCAGTGCCAGTGCCGCCACCCATGCCAGCGGTGATAAACACCATATTGCTCCCTTCTAAATAAGACCTAATCTCACTCTCTGTTTCCATTGCCGCTTCTCTGCCAACATCTGGCGAGGCTCCAGCACCAAGCCCTTTAGTGGATGCGGCCCCTAGCTGTATTTTGTTATTGCTGTCTGAGTGCTTTAAAGCCTGAGCATCTGTATTAGCAACTACAAAACTTGCTCCTTTTAAATTGGCTTTCATCATGTTATTCACAGCGTTTCCGCCAGCGCCACCAACGCCAAATACAGTAATTACAGGCTTCAAAATGATGTTTTCTGGCGCCTTAAGGTCTAATGCCATGTTACTCTTCCCTAAATTTTGTTATATATATGTAATCCATTAGATGATATACGAGAATCTATTCATATTCAACGAGATTTCTCAATTGTTATAAAGAAAATTTATCGTTTAAAAAATAAAATTACAAAGCTTTGAGCGCGTTAATCATTTGTTAGTCTTTTTCAGATAAACTGGTTTAGTTGTGCAAAAAAATATAGCCAAAAAGATTTTATACTTTAGGTTGTACTTGTGAAAAATAAATTGTACAGTGGTTTAATAAACTTTTTGTAACATATTTGTTGGTTATTAAGATTATGAGAAATCACCTAAAGGCATTGCAAGAATACGAGGAGTCCCATGACGCCTTTGGCACACTATGTGAATTCATTGCCGTAAAAAACTCCAATTTGGCAAAGCATTTTTGCGATGGCAGCGCTCATTTACCATCATTTCTTTTGCTAAAAAAGCTACGCTCAAAATTTATAAACCTAGTAGAAGAAGATGATGAGTTAAAGGCGCTTTTCTCTAGCGCCATTGAATGCTCTAAATTATTTTATTTACGCACTGTTATGATTATTAAAGCAACCAATAACCAGGAGGCTAAGTTTGACAAAAAATTTGCCAAAGAAATACACCCTCTTGGCCAGCAATTGACTAATTTACTGGTAAATATCAAACACAGAATTAAATTAGTTAGAGTGCAAAGACAGAAAAACCACGACTCTATAATGTCTAAATGCATGAATCAGATTAATTGCTTAGCAAATCCGATAACAGCTTTTGTTGGCAACTTAATTTACAAAATCACTTTGTTGCAATCTAGCCACCACAATTTGGCAAGGAAATTATATTATTTTGCAATTCTTGCAACCGCATCAGCTTTCATAACAACCAACTTCATGTTCTTTGATGACATCTCTTTCCTGCTGGCCACAATCATCAACACTATATTGTGCCTGACTGTTACTATTCTTACTGTAGTTGCCTATCCCGCGAGTAATTTTGGCAAGATAGATATTAATGGACGTAATATTGTTGCTTATAAATATAAGGTGTTTTTCAATAATTTGTCTAACAAAAAAATATATAATATTTTTGCTATGCAGAACTCAAATGCCTATAGACAAAAACTTCCTGAAACTATAGAATCTCCCGAGCTTAGTACGCTCCTTGAAACAAAAGAGATTCGACCTTAAATTATGATAAATTTATTTGGCTGCCAATATAAAATTTTACCATCAACCCTTGTTGCCGCTGCTGTTATTACGCTAATGTTACTTGGAAACTGGCAAATAAATCGCCTACGCGCAAAAGAGCACTTTATCAATACTATAGAGAAAAATATTGCTAATGACTCAGTAGAGCTAACCGCCGCAAAAGAACCAAACCCTTACGATAAAATAAAAATATCCGGCCATTTCTTAGAAAACAAGAATGCTTTCCTTTATGGGCGCCGCTCCGCCTCGCCTGAAAAAGATGGCTATTACTTACTTTCCGCATTTAATAGCGACTCTGGAAAAATATATTTAGTTTCTAGAGGCTGGTTCCCGCAGAGCGTAAAAAGCGAACTAGAAAAAGGAATTACAGAACAAACGCACGAAACTATAGAAGCCATCGTTTTACCAGGTGAGAAAAAAAATTATTTCGTACCAGACAATGATAAGAAAAACAATATATGGTTCACTTTGGACCTAAACATGGCAACTGAATTAATCAGCACCAATGTTAGAGACTTCTATCTAATGCAAATAAATAGCGCCACACTACCAAACGGAGCAGCACCACTAAGAACAACCCACCTAAACAAGGTGCGCAATGACCATCTAGAATATGCTATGACTTGGTACAGCCTAGGTGTGTGTTTATTATTGATGTTTATGATTTATGGTGGCAAGAAGAAACCATCCGAAAACGCTTAAAGCCATATTTGGCAGAATGCGCTAATCGTCATAAATGACGTCTCTTTTTGCGATTTTCAATACCAAAACAATTAGCTTATCTTACTACAACAAAAAAAGGCGCCTTATTAATAAGAGCGCCTTTTTAACTAACCTTATGCCTAAGTGCAGGTTAACTATTATCTAGTTCCTTCCAGCATTGGTGGGATATCTGCTTTTTTATTGCGCAGCAGCAATACTCCAGCTTCTAGCATCGCTGGGAATAAGCGGTTTATTTCAGCAGTTAATTCGCTCTCTTTGATCTTCTTGCCCATATCTTTCTCGATAGCTGCAAAAATTTCCTTCAAGCTCTTATCACCTGAAGCCATGTGCCTGAACAAATGCTCTGTATATTGAGACACAGGAAGGTTTAGTTTAGCATCGCCAAGCAAATCAGACTTCCATGAGAAATCTACATTACCACCCACTAAATTTGGGCTAGCTTTAATATGCTCTGCAATTTGTGCAGGTAGATTTGAGATTGTATAAATATAAGGAATATTATTCAAATCTGTAAATTTAGCTGCAGCCTTTTTGTTCTTTGAAGCGTAGAAGCTATGCTTAATAATCGCACCAGACATGATCTCGCAAATTGCATGCTGTTTTGCTTTTGGCAGTTTCTGCAAGCGCTTTAGTAGCTCCGGCTCTTTAATATAGTTTGCAATATTCAGAATCACTCTACTATGCGCTGAATTGAAGTCAACAAAGTTAAGCCCAGCATCTTCAACGAATTGATAGATTTCTGGAACCGTATAAGCGCGATCTTGCTTGTGCAAGAACATATCATACATACCAACATCACCGAAATGGATGTGGTCACTAAGCAGGTCTTTACCACGATTAAACCAGTTAGTTGCTGGCAGAGTGTTCATTACTTCCCAGCCGTTCTTTACTTCATCTTGACGCGACTTCACTCCTTCATTTACCATTTTCATGATATCCTGAATTTGATACACGCCAGTTCTGCCATATTGAGCATAGACCATGACGTTAACACCACCGCGCTCTGTAAGCGAGTCTGACAATATCTTAAAGGCAGCGTCTGGTGACTCCAAATGGTGAAGAACTCCAGAGCATTGGATATAGTCAAACTTACCAAGATTTAGATTCGGAATATTTAGAATGCTATCATTAATCCAAGTAACATTCTTAAGCTCTCTATTCTTAGCGCGCTGCTGAGCGATTTTCATGCTGTTTTTACTGAAATCTAAATACACAATTTCAACATCTAGCTTTTTCAGCTGATCCGCCAGGTAAACAGTAGAATCACCAGTTCCACCACCAGCGATTAGAATGCGGAATCCTTTCTTGAAATCCTCTTTCCCTTCAAACAACCAGTGACTGATCTCACCCAAATAATCACCATAAATCTTCATCAAACGATTCCTATCATCTTCAGGATCTCTTTGAGGATATGGATAGTCTAGGTAATGATCCTGAACTTCTTTTAGGTCTTTAGTTTTTGTTACTGGTTTTTTCTTTGTTTTGGTCATAATGTTTTTCTTTTTTAGTTGTTTAATTGTTTGTTTCTCTAGCTATTGCATATGTAATATCAGAATATATTTCATAATACAATAAAGAATTAACATTATACTTTCCCGCAAAACCTTTTGTTGTTTTACCACCCTTCAGTGTCATTCCCGCGGAGGCGGGAATCTATAGAGCGCATCGTCGCTAAGATTCCCGCCTCCGCGGGAATGACAGTGGTGGTGGTGGAATGACATCGATAGTACTGGAATGATATCGGTGAGTACGGAATGACATCGATAGTACTGAAATGATAATTATAAACGAATTTACTCCCCTTGCGCTAGTGAATAGCCTCTCTTACCATCGAATTCGTATAAATTCTCTACCTTAACGAAGTCAATACCTACATCTGCTAGCTTTGAGACCAAGGCACAAATTTGCGCGTGGGTGATGTTTCCAGAATCTGGCATGAACCTGCAGCACCAATGGTCGGACTCTATTAAGTACTCATCTTCTCTTGGCCATAATTTAAGGCCTTTGCAAGCGATTGTTTTTAGAATCAAATCGCCGCCATCTATTGGGTTGATTTTTTGCGCTACTTCATCTGCGGAATTTACGTGCATATCAACGAATATATCCACACCTACTAATGTTTTCTTTTCTGAGGTATCAATTTTATACTCGCGTTGCTTTGAAGAATCCTTAGCAACAACAGCGTAATTAGCGATTTTTAATTTGGATGGTTTCTGCCCAAAGCGATTCACAACTTCTTCAGCGAATTCTTTGGTACCAACTTTCTTTGTTGAAGTTTTTTCATTATATATATCAACAGTGTGGACACCATCTTCTATGGTTTTTTTCCATGCATTCTCGATCATAGAGGCAATGTCACCCTGCCCTATATGTACCAGCATCATTATAGCGCCGTTGAGCAGGCCAGAAGGGTTTGCAATATCTTGACCAGAAATATCCGGGGCAGAGCCATGAATAGCCTCAAACATCGCATAATTCTGCCCAATATTTGCAGAGCCAGCTAGGCCAACAGAGCCAGAAATTTCTGCCGTGATGTCTGAGATAATATCGCCAAATAGGTTTGAAGTTACCACAACATCGAAAATCTCCGGGCGCGTAGCTATGCGCGCTGTGCCGATATCAACAATATAATGTTCATTCTCGATTTTAGGATATTCTCTAGCTATCTCGTCAAAAACCTGATGGAATATGCCATCAGAGAACTTCATAATATTATCTTTACTAAAACATGTAACTTTCTTGCGATTGTTTTTTACCGCATATTCAAAAGCATAACGAACAATCTTTTCACAACCAGTGCGGCTGATAAGCTTCATAGATTCGCGCATGTTCCTGGTATGGCGATATTCTATGCCGGCATAAAGATCCTCTTCATTCTCGCGTACTATAACAACATCCAGCTTTGGATGCTTTGTCATAACAAATGGAGCATATGAAATTGAAGGACGTACATTCGCATAAAGCCCCAAAGCCTTACGCAGAGTCACATTCAAGCTTTTATAACCACCACCCTGAGGGGTAGTAATTGGGGCTTTGAGTAAAACGCGCGTGCTCTCTAAAGACTCCCAAGTATCACTAGCTATTCCTGAACTATAGTTCTTTTTATAAAGCTTCTCGCCTATTTCTATGGTCTCTACACGTATCTTTGCTTCACTTTTACGCAAGATATGCATTACTGCATTCATTATTTCAGGGCCGATTCCATCGCCATATGCAACCGTTATTGGAACTATATCAGACATTATTAAACACTCATTTTTATATGATAATACAAACAATATATTCTACCATAAATTACCAAACCAATGCTAACTTATTACAAATAATGCCCTGTAATTTATAGTTCTCCTGCTTTTTTTAGCACCTTCTGATAATCATTATGTAGTAATTTAACACCGAATATCCACACTAGGCACACAACAACAAACACTGCCATCAAGAAACCTGCAATATCTTCGTGACATGCGGTAGGGAAAATCATGAATGTAACCATCTGAACAGATGCGCCTATGGATTTACCAAGCTTAGCACCAAGAACATCCACAGCGGCCTTGCCTTTGGTTTTCATTTCTTTATCTATTGGGATATAGACCATCTCCTTAGTTGCATCAAATGTTGAATATTTCGCACCCTTACCAAGAACATTCTGCACCCCGCCGATGAACACTATAATTACTAACGGGGCCACGCTAGTGACACTAGCAAAAATAACATCTAGATGCTCCTCTAGCACAACAAAAGAAAAGAACGCCCCACCAGCAAGAAGAATCATCACGGGAGTTAATACAGCTCCCCAGAACCAACCGAATCTGCGTATAATAAGGTTACCTATGAAAATGAATGTTATAGCTGAGATACCAGTCCAGAATAATACATGCCCCATATAGGACATAAAATCTTTGGTTTCTGGATATAGGGTTTTAGCCCGAGACATCCACAAACCCTCAATAAGATTCACAGATGTACTATAAGAAATCATCAAAATACATATAATCGCCAAATAACGAGAACTAAACACCATCTTAGCGCTTTCTTTTAAAGTAAGCTTTAATACATCTGTACGCTTATTTTTAAACTTAATTCCCTTTAGCGTTTCAACATTCTTAACCTCTATAAAGCGATGAAGCCCCAAAGAAACAAGGCCAGCAGACAGCACTAGAATCGTAAGAGACTTTAAAACAATTTCTGAATCGTCTGTAAGGCTAGAAAATAATGGCAAGAATATATGTTCACTTTGCGTAAAATATATAATCAATGTACCAGATATCATCAAGTTCATCTGCCCAAACAAGCCAAAGAATAGATAGAATCTCTTAGCTTCTTCAGTCTTTGTTATTTTATTAGCTAGCTGCCAGAAAAACAAAAAGAATACAATCACAGGCCATAGCTCACCTATGGTATAGAACATAACAAAGCTCCACTTTCCCCACATCACGAAAAACCACTTTAAATGCGGAAGCGCATCAATGTAGCTCTGGACGACAACAGGGTCTGGATGAAAAAACTCTTGATTCGGATAAATCACAAAAGCAAATAACGCAAAGAATCCTAAGAAAATAGAAACAACCAAACGAAATACTTGCTCCGTAGTCATCACGTTGCAGAGCTTGGTATAAATAATAACAAACAGCACACCTACCGGCAGCTCCACCCATAGCTTGATGAAGCTAAGGATTTCCGTGCCAATCATAGTCACCACGAAACCATCCTTAACACTGCGCACCAAATTCTGAGTCAGCAATATAGATAGCATCAAAAAAGCCATCGGGAAAAACTTAACTAGCTCATATGAACGAATTGGCCATACGGCATATCTAAATTTACTATTTCTTACACGGGTAAAAAACCCAACAGATTGAGACATCTCGCTCATTAAATCCTCTTTCATTCCCTGAATTAATAATGAATAACAAGCTAGAACAATAGAGAAGCTATGTCAACGAGGTGTTTTTCAAAAAATGTTTCAGTATTTTACCAGAATTGATAATGTGTAATAAGTTTAAGTTGGATTAGATGGGAGTATTGCTATGTAATTCGTCTACTAGCCAGTAATTACCCGCCTTACCTCCTACCGCTCTAACAGAATCGCCTGCCATTCCACAACCTCAGCTATCATTATCTCTCTACTCCTTTAGGTCATTCCCCACACCATCTTTTGCGCCATTCCCCTCACCCTCTTTTACTTCATTTCAGCCATACTCTTTTACTTCACCCCTTCCTTTTTTATGTCATTCCCGCGGAGGCGGGAATCTAGCGGTATAGCCTCCTGAGATTCCCGCCTCCGCGGGAATGACAATAAGGATGCGGGAATGACAGTAAGGATGTGGGAATGACGCGAGAAGGATTTTACCTCATTCCACTATCCTTTTTATCTCATTCCACTCTTTTTTATGTCATTCCCGCGGAGGCGGGAATCTAGCGGTATAGCCTCCTGAGATTCCCGCCTCCGCGGGAATGACAATAATGGCTGGGAATGACAATAAGGGCGCAGGAATGCTGCAGTGTGGGAGAACGAATGACAATGGTGGTACGAAACAGGAGCGGAATGACAATGGTGGCGCGGAAAGGACGCGAAAAGGAGCGAGATAACAATGGTGGCGTGGGAATGATCCTCAAAAAAAAACCAAAACAACAATTATGACGCGAATATTCCGCGGTCAATTAAATCTCAGCCAGTCTTTTTGCTTCGTCATCTGCTGTTAGTGCGTCAATGAAGTCATCCAGCCTGCCATCTTTTAGGATTTCATCAATCTTATATAATGTAAGGTTAATACGGTGGTCGCTTATGCGGCCTTGTGGGAAATTGTAGGTACGGATGCGTTCGGAGCGATCTCCTGAGCCAATTTGTACTTTTCTTGCTATAGCTCTTTCATCTTCGCGTGCTTTGCGTTCTTCTTCATAAATGCGCGAACGTAGGATTTTCATGGCTTTTGCTTTATTCTTATGCTGCGATTTTTCATCCTGAATCGCCACTACTACGCCTGTTGGAAGGTGAGTAATCCTCACTGCGGAGTCTGTAGTATTAACGTGCTGACCACCAGCGCCAGATGCGCGGTATGTATCAATACGCAAATCTTTATCTTCTATTTTGATGTCAACCTCTTCCGCCTCTGGAAGCACAGCAACGGTTGCTGCTGATGTATGAATACGCCCACTTGACTCTGTCTGCGGGACTCTTTGTACGCGGTGAACTCCAGACTCATATTTCAGCCTGGCAAACACGCTATTTCCTTTAATAAGAGCAGATGCATCTTTATAGCCACCAACGCCGATTTCAGATACAGAAAGAACCTCAAATTTCCAGCCTTGCAAATCTGCATAGCGATGATACATAGCAAATAAATCTGCAGCGAACAGTGCCGCTTCAGCGCCGCCAGTGCCAGCACGAACCTCAATGATAGCGCCCTTGCTATCCGCTTCGTCTTTTGGCAGCAATGCTACTTTTACTTTTTTTTCTATAAGTGGGAGTTTTGCGCTTAGCTCTCTTAGCTCTTCTTCAACCATATCCTTGGTTTCGCTATCTAAGCCTTCTTCTTCGAGCATTTCCTTTGCGCCTAATATTTCAGAAGCAATTTTATTATACTCAATAATTTGTTCAACAATCGGCTCAAGCTCTGAATATTCCTTCGAAGATTTAACGAACTCATCGCCAGTAATGCCACTAGCTAAGGTGTCGGAAATATCTTGATGCCTTTTTAGGATCTTATCTAAATTATCTTGAAAACTCATTTATATAATCTCCTAATATCTGAACTTAAGCAATAATGGCCCTACACTACCACTACTTAGCTAGATCATCAACTAGTCTTTGTGCCAATGGCACTAACTTAAGCGTCAAATCCATATTTCAAGCCACCTTCAGATGATAACAACTTCTAGGCTTTTGCATTTAGGAAAAGATTTTGGTCAGTGTTTAATGCCCCTAGGTTTCATGGCACTTCACTTAAGCAAA
>CAXMOU010000076.1:0-9166 GCA_964195465.1 uncultured Rickettsiaceae bacterium | reverse complement strand
CTTGTACCAAGATCCAGTAATGTTTCTATTCTGATTCGCTCTTCTGAGCTTAAATGATGTGACATATTCTTCTCTATATAAATTACTTATTTTAATAATATAGATCCTTATGCGTCGCATTTGAAGCTTTAATGCACCTATATTCGTGATATTATTGCTATAATATAATTTATTTCATATTCTATAACTTTACAAATCATTGCCAAGCGCGCCTTTAGCATGATATCATCACCTTTGTTAGCTGCTGGTGGCTAGAAATGTCACAGTTTCAAAACCTCAGCAGGTTAATTAATAACTTATTAATAATACAAAAGGAAAAAATTATGAAAAAGATTTTATTAACAGCAGCAACTGCAACTATATTGGCATCTTCATCTGCATACGCAATGGAAGATATGTTCTACGTAAAAGCAAATGTAGGTTGGTCAAAACTATCTAAGATAGATAGCGCTAAATCAAAGAATGACGTATTCTTCGGTGTTGGTGCAGGTTACCACGTAATGGATAATGTAAGAGTTGACCTTACTTTCGATCATTTTGTTGATCCAGTTCACAAAAAAGGAACACTAAAACTAAAAGGTGATATTAACACATTGATGGTAAATGGTTTTGTTGATCTGTTTGATATTGATGTTGCAAAAATCTTCGTTGGTGCTGGTGTTGGTGCTGCTCAGGTTAAAGCTAAATTCACAGATAGTGCAACTAATACAAGTATAACTGCAAAGCAAAAAACTAATCTAGCTTTCGCTGGTTATTTAGGTACTTCATATGAGTTTACTCCTGGTGTAACTGGTGACTTAACTTATAGCTATAGAGATATGGGTAAAACTAAGAAAACTACTGCTTTAAAAGCTTTACACTACAAAGGCCACCATGTTGGCTTTGGTGTAAGATTTGATATCTAAATCTTGCTCTAGGCTGAAAGGCTAAAGCATAAATACACAAAGAAAGAGGCTCCCTTCGCGGGGGCCTTTTTTTATTGTTATGGGGTATTAGTTGCAGGAATCATTCTTACTCATCATCATACTTACTTATCATCATACGCGCTATTCATTCCACCCTAATGCCCTATTCCAGCAACTCCAAACACCACACCATTCCACCTCCAACATATGTCTTTCCACCTCCAGCATATGTCTTCCACTCCTCCAGCATATGTCTTCCACTCTTCCAACATATGTCTTCCACTCCAGTATATGTCATTCCCGCGGAGGCGGGAATCTCAGGAGAGTATACCGCTAGATTCCCGCCTACGCGGGAATGACATATACTGGAGTGGGAAGGGAGATATACTGGAGTGGGAAGGGAGATATACTGGAGTGGGAAGGAGATATACTGGAGTGGGAAGGAGATATGCTGGAAGGAGAAGGAGATATGCTGGAAGGGGAGGAGATATACTGGAAGGGGAGGAGATATGCTGGAGGAGCCCCTATAACGAGGCACTACGCGACGCGGCTTCCAGCTCCTCGCGCCACATCATCCCAGCGCTTGAATGGCAGCGTCACTTACGCTTCTCGTTATGACTGGGGTGTGTTGTGTTCCTCGATATGATTGGGTGTGTGCGCTCTTCCGCTATGACGGTATGTGTAGTGGTCTCCCGCTATCGTGTATTGAATCAATACACGATAGGTACGAGCGCCCGTAAAGAATAGCCTAAAATAACCTCATGCTAACTCTTCTATCTTTTTTAGCACAGAGCTTGCGTGGCCAACTATAGAAACTTTGTCCCATATATGCGCTATTTTCCCATCTGGGCCGATTAGAAAGGTCGTTCTATTAATGCCCATATATTTTTTGCCGAAGAGGGATTTTTGTGCCCATACGCCGTAATCTTCGCACATCTTACCATCCGCATCTGACCCAATGGCAAAATCCAAATCGTTCTTATTTCGGAACTTATCATGAGATTTTAAATCATCTTTAGAAATACCAATAATAATAGCATCAAGCTTTTCGAATTTATCTAATTTAGCATTAAAATCTCTGGCTTCTATGGTGCATCCTGGAGTGCTATCACGCGGGTAAAAATATAGAACCACATATTTCCCGCTTAAGGAAGAAAGGCTCAACTTCTCACCTTCTGATATTTCCACATCAAATTCTGGCGCAGCATCATTTACAGCTAATTCTTTCATAATCAAACCATCATGTTTTTCTTAATAAATCTTGCCTAAGCTTGAAGTCTGCTTTTTTATCCAAAATAGTGCGATAAATTTGCAGATTTTCTAAAACTCTTTGTACGTAGTTTCTTGTTTCATGGAATGGAATTAGTTCAAGCCAATTAAGAACCTCTCTAGACGTTTTCATTTTTCTAGGATCGCCATAAGCTTTTATCCATTTATCCACATTATGCGGTCCACCATTATATGCAGCGATTGCCAAAATGTACGAGCCTTGATACTCTTTGATCATTTGGCTCAGATAATTACTGCCCAATATCATATTGTATTTAGGGTCTTTGGTAAGTTTAGAAATCTTACAAACTTTCGCTATGCTCTTGGCTGTATCGCAAGCTGTTGCTTTAATTAATTGCATAAGGCCGCGGGCATTAGCGCTACTAACTGCGTGTTGATCAAACACTGATTCTTGACGTATTATGCTATAAGTTAGTGGGGTTTCTATTGGCAATTTTCCTATCTTATACGGAGTAGGGTATGCATGGTTTTTAATCAGCACATGTTTCTGGAGCGCCTTTTTTGCTAGCCACGCCATATGATGCACATTCTTCGAGGTATGCACATTACCAGCAACGCCTAAAATCTCCTTAGTAGTCGAAGCTTGTTTCACTGCAGAGCTAATATAGGCCTGACTCATAACATTAGGACCATAGCGCGATACAAGCTGCGCCGCGTGCGTTATGTCACTTTTTTTCTTATGTGATTCTGATGCGGCCTTATGCTTAGCTAAATTGATATTAGATGGTAGCAGCATTCGTTTTTTACCAAGCTCCATAACCGCCATTTGACCATAGAATGTATATGGATATTTTGCTGCTGCAAGGTCGTATAATTTCTGTGCTTTTGCTCTATCTTTAGCTGCTTCATGCGCGCGCGCTAGCCAGTAAATCCCGCGTGATTTACTAATTGGAGTTCTAACAACCCTATTAAATTGACGAAAATGTTTTATCGCCAAGCTTGGCTTTTTCAAGAAACTAATGGCCAGCCAGCCAGAAAGAAATTCAGCTTCGCTTTGATTCGCTGGGCTTTTAGTGAAATGCAGGCTAGCAACCTTATAAGCATCATTATATTTTTTACGCTCGATAAATTCCCTAGCTATATAGGCTTGCACTTTCCAGAATCTATCCGCATATTCTGGTGATTTTTTTGCTAGTTTAAGCAACGGCACAAACTCGGAACTAGATTTCGGCAGATTCTTTTTGCGCAAATTCAGATATTGATAAATCAAACCTGGCGTATAATATTTCTTGGCAACTCTTTTGAAAGTTTTTTGAGCCTTTTTATGTTTCTGCGATAGATCAATTTGCGCTCTAAATGATTTTTTATATTGAGCATTTACTAAGTAGAAGCTATTTCTGGCACTAGTAAGCTCATGGTCAAAAATATGATTATCTATCTTTTTAATATGATCTGATAAAGTTAGATATTTCCTGAATTTTTTATGGTATTTCTTCTGGTCAGCAAGGTAATAATTACCATTATGCCAACCAGACTTAATTATTTTAGCTAACTTTTTAGGGTCTTTCTCAAATTTACCAGCAGCTAGCGCATAATATTTATGCCCCCTTCCAGTAACAGGCGAACTTTGATTGAACCATTTGAATATTAGCTTTTCATCACTTGTTTCTTTTAATAAATTCTCAGCACGAATCCGCAGCAAATAGCTTTGCGGCCAATGCGGATTTTGCATCAGGAATTTAGCTGTTTTTTCAAAGCTATTTCCTTTGTGTTTGCTATCTAGATATTGCTGAGAAAGAACAATTTTCTTTAGCGCTGAGTTGCCAGTTTTATTCGCAAGACCATAAGATTTTGACCAATCTTTCTGTTTGATCAGCTTAAATACTTTTGACTCACGGCTCTCCTTGGCAAAACTTAGGCCTGGAAGCAAAAATATCATCAAAATAATTGACAGAAGCGAAAGATTTCTCATAATCAGAGTCTATAAATTTAATAAAATCTCTATACTTATATGAATAAAGCATT
This sequence comes from uncultured Rickettsiaceae bacterium, assembly GCA_964195465.1. Taxonomy (GTDB): domain Bacteria; phylum Pseudomonadota; class Alphaproteobacteria; order Rickettsiales; family Rickettsiaceae; genus Megaera_A. The sequence goes on along the minus strand of CAXMOU010000076.1, from coordinate 5,006 downwards.
TATCTTTCCTGGTCAAGGATCACAAGCAATTAACATGGGCAAAGATTTCTATGATAATTCCCCGATCGCTAAAGAAGTTTTTCAATCAGTTGACGATACTCTAGGCTACAGCCTAAGCGATATCATTTTTAACGGCCCAGCTGACCTGCTAAGCATGACAACAAACACTCAGCCAGCTTTAATGGCTACGTCTATAGCTATCCTACGTACTCTTCTTGCAAAATCTGGTAAAAAAATCGAGGAATTATGCAGCGTAGTTGCTGGACATTCACTTGGCGAATATAGCGCACTATGCGCAGCTGGAGCTTTTACGCTAGAAGATACTGCATCACTACTTAAAATCAGAGCTACCTCCATGCAAGCAGCTTGCCCACAGGGTGAAGGAGCAATGGCTGCCTGCATCGGTATATCACAAAAAGATCTACAAGAGATAATAGATATGCTGATAGATGAGGGCGTGTGTCAAATTGCTAACGATAATGTAGAAGGACAAATAGTAATTAGCGGCCATAATTATAATATAGATCGCATTGTTGCTACTCTTAAAGACACTGGTCACAGAGCTATAAAATTAAACGTGAGCGCTCCATTCCATTCGAGCCTCATTAAAAGCGCCGAAGCACCAATGCAGAAAGCTTTGGATGCAGCCGCAATCAAAAAACCTATAATACCATTAATAGCCAATGTTTCTGCGGATATCGTAACAGATACGCAGCAAATTAAGCAGAACCTTATGGCTCAAATTTCTGGAACAGTAAGATGGCGCGAAACTATGGATAAACTAGCTTCCATGGGAATTCTAGAGCTAGTAGAAATAGGCTCTGGCAGAGTGCTAGCCGGACTTGCTAAAAAGTCACCACATAATTTTGTAGTGCACAATATTGCCTCAATGGAAGATATGGATCGATTCTTGGAAGGTATTTAAGGGTCGTCGCAATAAAGTTCTAATGTCGCTGAGATTCCTGCCTTTGCGGGAATCTCAGTAATCTCAAATGCTTCTTATAACCAGTTAAGGTTATATTATTCTAAACCCCGCGCAGCACAGCGCCGAATTTTTTCTCTATTCCTTCAACGATTGCTTTGTTTATTAGCTCAATATCAGATTCTTCTAGGGTTTTGTTGTCGTCCTGGATATTTACTGTTAGTGCTACGGATTTTTTGCCGTCTTCGATTTTATCGCCGCTATAAATATCAAATAGATCAACGGATTTTACTCGTTTTTTGTCTGTGCTTCTAATGAAGCTCAGTAGCTCTCCAACAGATTGACCTGCATCAAGCACGAAAGCATAATCTCTTACTATCATTTGGTAATCTGAGGTGATGAATTCAGCTTTCTTGCCGTATTTCTGTTTGCCCATTGGTAGGTTGGAGATATTCATCTCAAACGCCATGATATCTGTATCTATATCGAATTTTTTCAAAATAGACGGGTGAACTTGGCCAAAAGTACCAAGCACATTTTTTCCAAGACACACACTAGCAGATCTAGTTGGATGGTAATAATCTGGTGCATTGTTGCGTATCTGGCATTTATCGATGTCAAGACCAACATATTCAAGCAATATAGCGATATCTGCTTTAACATCGAATATATCAAACACGCGCGCATCACCATGTGAATTTTTGGTCGCATTAGAACCACAGCGTATACCAGCTAGATTAGTTATAACTTTATCGCCAGCATTTTCGAATATTGGGCCAATCTCAAACAAAGACAAATCATGAAAAGAGCGATTAATATTATTATTCGCCACCTGCAATAGATTCGGCAAGATTGAAGGGCGCATATAGTCTAGGTCAGAGCTAATTGGGTTTTGTAGTGTTAGCTCGTTTTTAATCTCAGTAAATAGCTTTGCTTTGTTGCTATCCATGAACGACCATGTAACAACTTCGTCATAGCCAGAACCTGCAAAAATACGTTTTATATCGGAGATGCGTCTTTGATCTCGCGGGATAATGCGCATAGTATCTACGAATGGTAGCGGGGTTTTTGGCAGCTTATCATAGCCATATATACGTACTATTTCTTCTACGATATCTTCTTTGATGGAAACATCATAACGCCAGCTTGGGATGTTTATTTTAATCGATTGTCCATCGATGCTACATTTAAAGCCTAGCTTTTCTAGTATAGCAGTAATTTCAGAGGCGCTTAGCTCTATGCCAGCTCTTGATTGTAGGAAACTAACGGGGAAATCTATGCTACGTTCTTGCATCTTCTCTTTGCCAGCGATAACGGCCTTCGAAGCCTCTCCGCCGCAAATTGATGCAATCAAATCTGTAGCAAAATCTAGAGTTTTTAGCGTGAATTCCTGATCCACATTGCGTTCAAAGCGATATCTGGAGTCGGTATCTATCATTACTCTGCGACCGCTTTTAGCTATGTGGTTTGACTCAAAAATAGCAGCTTCTAGAATCACGCTATTAGTACCGCTAGAACATGAACTATTTTCGCCGCCAATAATACCAGCAAGCCCGTGTATTTCGTTATTGTCGCGAATTACTATGTCTCCGCTTTTAAGCCCGTACTCTTTTTCGTTAAGAGCTTTAAAGGCCTCGTCTTGCTTCAAGACATCAGCAATTAAACCGCCTGATATTTTAGCTGCATCATATGCATGCATTGGCTGCCCAAAACTATATGATATATAGTTAGTAACATCTACAAGCGCAGAGATTGATCCAATACCAATGCTTTCTAACAAGTTCTTAAGCCACGCAGGGGATTCTTTATTTTCAAGATTCCTAATTTCGCGAATAGCAAATAATGGGCAGGCATCTGAGTTTTGTACAGAAAGAGTATAATCCGTAGTGAATTCTTCGTCTGGTTTTGGTATTTGCAGCTCTTTAAGAGTTCCAATGCCAGAGGCGGCTAAGTCACGCGCAATGCCATATACTCCAAGCGCATCAGCGCGGTTAGGAGTTATGTTAATATGAATCACAGGATCGTCCAAGCCCATATATTTTGCAAATGGCTCGCCAATAACTGCCTCAGCTGGGAGCTCAATAATGCCTCCAGAATCCTTGCCAACACCAAGCTCATCTGCAGAGCACATCATGCCCGAGCTTTCTACGCCGCGAATCTTTGCCTGCTTAATTTTAAAATTCCCGCTTGGAATGATAGTACCAATCTTCGCAAGCACTACTTTAATACCAGCGCGCGCATTAGGAGCTCCGCACACGATTTGCAGGGTTCCTGCCTTAGTTTGCACTGTGCACACTTTCAGCTTGTCAGCATCTGGGTGCTGCTCTGCTGCTGTGATTTCTGCAACTTCAAAAGCACCAAGCTTGCTAGCAGCATCTTCAATGTCCTCAACCTCTAGGCCTGTCATTGTTAGTGTGTTTGCTATTTGTTCTAGGCTTGCATCTGTATCTAAGAATTTCTTCAGCCATGATATAGTAAATCTCATTTTGTTAACCCTCCTGCAAGTGTTGGTATGTCTAGGCCAGCGAAATTATAATGGTTCAGCCAGCGCTTGTCGCCTTCAAAGAATTGACGCAAATCACGAATGCCGTATTTTAGCATCGCGAAACGCTCAACACCAAGGCCAAAGGCAAAGCCCTGATACTCTTCAGGATCAATCCCAACATTGCGTAGAACGTTCGGATGCACCATTCCGCAACCAAGGACCTCTAGCCATTTATCATCTTTATTCATTCGAATATCCACCTCTGCAGATGGTTCTGTGAACGGGAAGAAGCTTGGTCTGAACTGAACTTCTATGTTTGATTGCTCAAAGAAAGTACGGATAAAGTCAATAATCACATGCTTTAAATGTCCCATATGGATGTTTTTGTCAATCACCAGACCTTCTATTTGATGAAACATTGGTGTGTGAGTAAGGTCCGAATCAGAGCGGTATGTACGCCCTGGAGCAATGAACCTATATGGCGGTTTTTCATTTTGCATTGTACGAATTTGGATAGGGGAGGTATGTGTGCGCAGCACTTTAGCCTTGTCACCATCGCTCTTTAAATAAAAGGTATCGTGCATTTGGCGTGCCGGGTGATTCTCGTCAATATTAAGCGCGGTGAAATTATACCAATCATCTTCTATGCTTGGGCCATCTTTAATATCAAAACCATATTTGGAGAATACCTGAATCAGCTCTTCCATACATTGAGTAATTGGGTGTATGCTTCCTTGCTTCTTTGGACGTGCTGGGATTGTCGTGTCTAGTTTTTCTGAAGCAAAACGCTCTTCAAGCTCTGCCTTTTCAATAATAACAGCCTGGCTATCTATATGGGCCTGGATTTGCTGCTTTACTTGATTGATCTTCTGACCAAGTGCTTTGCGCTCATCTGGGCTTGCTTTGCCTAGCTTCTTCATTTCTTGATTCACAAGGCTAGACTTACCAAGGAATTCTACCTTGCAATCTTGCAGCCCGCGGGAGGTTTTTGCAGCAGTGATCTTCTCAACAGCCGCCTGTAATATTTGTTCTAACATGCTTAATAAATTGGATCTATTTTTTATGGAGGCAAGGATAGTATATTTTTGTAAAAATTACAAGATAGGGTTTTTGAATCTTAAGCATATGCAATAAGAATTAACAAAAGCGCCAGCGAAGGGTTTTTTCGGTGGCGCTTTTGTTTAGTTTAGTTCTTGTGGGTGGTTTTAGAACTCAATTCTTAATCTTACAGAACCTTGATGATTCTGGTATTTTTTCTTTATTGTACAATCATAGTTAGCTTGTAGCTGTATGTTGTTATGCTGCGCTATTATACCGCCGCCTATATTGTAGCTTATTTCTGACTTGTTTTTGTTTCTTATTGTTTTAGACAAAGAAGAGTCAAAATACTTAACGTCAATTCTAGTTACTTTATCACCTTTTATTTTTGATGCATGTCTTACATCAGCTGATAAACATGGGGTGCATTAAAGCTTCAAATGCGACACATAAGGATCTATATTATTAAAATAAGTAATTTATATAGAGAAGAATATGTCGCATCATTTAAGCTCAGAAGAGCGAATCAGAATAGAAACATTACTGGATCTTGGTACAAGC
>CAXMOU010000075.1:0-5141 GCA_964195465.1 uncultured Rickettsiaceae bacterium | reverse complement strand
TATTTCTTCTGCTGTTTTAACTAATTCTAATTTATTCTTCTCCATGGCGTATCTCTTTTTGTTGATTTTATTCTTCTAGAACTTTCAACAGGATACGTCACCTCTCATTTTTTGTCATACACCACTTTTGACTATAACTCGCCAGCTAGACATAATAACCCTAAGCCGTCTAGTGTAGGTAGGGTGTAATGCGAGCAGGGTGTTATGCTATTTTAACGTAAACTCAAGCGTAAGGACTAATGTGGCAATAGAGGCAAACCATGCAACCAGCCGTCATAGCGAGCGAAGCGCGGCGCAGACCCCATCCCGTCATTGAGAGCGAAGCGCGGCAATCCAGGCAGCGGTGGAATTACGGGGTGCGTTTGAATGGATAGCCGCGTCGCTCCGCTCCTTGCTAAGACGGTGGGTGTGGGAAAGCTCCTCGCCAAGATGGAGCTGTGGTGTTAAGGCGTTTGAAATCAAACTCTACTGCTGCCTATGTATTACAATCCGTCTAATTACGGAATGTACCTATAACCATGTCTTCAGTTATGGACTCGCCGTTGAAGAGGTTTAGCATTACTTGGTTTATTTCTCCTTTAATGTCATCTACAGACTTTACTCGTTGTTTAGCGTGTGCTATCGTTGTGTCCCCTGGATATGTTTTGTCAGGTCCATTTGTATAAATAGGAGTGAAGTCTCTGGTGAATTTTTGGCCAGGCTTTGCTTGGGTGCCATCTGTTAATACTCCATTCCATGTGAATGAGATAGGTATTTCTTTTCGTTCGTGATAAGCATCTTTGAATGCGTCGCCTACTACTAGGGTTTTGGCTGTTATTTGTGCTTCGATGTATTTGTTGATTTCTATTCGTTGAACTGGATTCAATTCGTTGTAACTATTTGGCTCTACTCCTTGCATTACAATGTACCCCGTAAGCGCCTGTTTACTAGCATCATTCAATATATCATAAGGCCTATAGTCACCATCAACCATTGCTACTATCTCTTTTGTTTCTTGGCTAGAGATAGTCATTCTTCCATGGTGGATTATGCCATTTGCCTCTGGTTGTTTGAATGCGTATTTTACTTCTTCACTGGCATCAAAGTTGAATTTATTGTTTTTATATAGCACATTAACGCCACTATATTGTGTTCTTTTTTGCTCAATTGTGCTGTCGATATTGCCAGATACGCCAACTATATTGCCAGCATTAAATTCGTCACTATCAGGCGTTGCAAAGCTGTTATTGCCAGGGTTTACAGAGTTTACTAGCACGTTGTGGTCATATTTAAGCTCAGTTTTTTTAGGCTGATCAGGATTTGTAACATCTTCTACAAATACTTTGATATTATATCTGCCAGGTTCAAGGTCTGTTTTATCTAGGGTTATTTTTCCAGAGCCAACACCAATTTCGTCATTTTGTTTAAAGTCTTTGATAAACTTATTATTTTCGTCGAAGACTTGAATCTTCATTTCGCCTGAATTTTCAATATGGTTTTTGAAATATACTACCATTTTGCCTTCAGTAGTCACTTCAGCTGTTGAGAAGTCAAGGTCTACGTGCTTGCCAATTAGTTCAGAATTTGGCGCTATTTTTGGTTTTGGAGTTTCTACGTCTCTGATGTTAGAGATCATCTCTCTAGTGATTGTTTGGCCGTTAACTACAACGCCAGTAATAATACCGCCTTCCATTTTGATGCTTTCAACCGTGCCAGAAAGAGTCGCGCTTGCAGCCACGTGGAATGTGGTGCCATCAGCGTTAGAGCCTTGGGCGCTTATGTTTAGAGTATATTTGCCTTCAGGTAGTTTTTTACCGAAATTATCTCTGCCATTCCATTCATATTTATGCTCACCAGATTGGCCAAGAGCTCTGTTCGAGCTAACTGTTTTACCATTTTTATCAAGTACATTGAAAGTCAGGTTGATTTTTGAATCTACAGACGTGCTAGAGTGAGATACTTTATATGTAAAGTCAACTTTGTCTGTGCCGTTAAAGGTTTGAGTGCTGTTATCATAATCAACTATTTTGCCTTTTAGGTTCATCAGATCAATTGGTGTATTTTGCTGAGATTCTATTTGCAGCATTTGCGCTTGGATGCTAGCTTTTGTGGCCATCATTTCAGCAACAGAGCGCGCATTATCAGACATTTCTTTCGTCTTGTTTCCATTATCATCGCCGCCTGGTAGGCCCATGTTTTTAGCAGAAGATATCATTAGCTTCATAGAAAAATCCATGGCTTTATCAATGGCTTTAACAGCTATCTTCATCTTTTCTTGCATGTCTTCATATGCAGATTGCGACTTTTTAACGGGCTTATTCATTTTTTTGAAAAAATCCGATTGATTTTTTGTAATACCAGAGTTTTTGCCAGCTTTTTTATTAGGATTAGCGCTAATGCTGTCCGTTAGTTGGTCCATTCTTCTGTTGTCGCCTATAATTGCCATAATTTTCTATTTTTATTTATACTTTTATATTTACACTATCTTTTGTGATAGAGCCAGTTATTCCTGTTTCTGTTGCTGTAACATCTTGCTCTGCTTGGATAGATTCTTCGGTTCCTTCTTCATTTAAATTAGAAAATTTATTCATCCAATTTTCTCTTTCTTGAAGAGTTTCGAAGTAATCACCTTTCTGATTGCCATTATTATTTTGATTCATTTCGAATTCAAGTGCAGAATCTTCTTTTGAGCCAGTTACTTCCTTCAAGCTTTTTTGTAGGTCTGCTCTAGATTTTTCTAGAATCTCTAATGTTTCTCTTTTTTCTGCAAGGATTTTGATGCTTTCTATTTTGCTAACGCCATCTTTTCCTACTGCTGAAATAATCTCAACTTTTACATGCCCAAGAGTGTCTGGGAATAGGCTGATGGTTATTTGCTTTTTGCCGCTTTTGATGTCACTTGCATTAATCACTTCGTTAACTGCAAGTGATACTTGATTAGTTGGAGCTTGCGCGCTAGTTAGTTTGCCGCCAATTTGTACATTTTCACGGAATGAAGCAAAAAACTCATCGCCGCGTGATGCCATAGAGCCTCCAGCGGATTGCAATGCCGTGCTGCTTTTAAAAGAGCTACGCGCGCTGCTATCTTGATCAGGGTCAACAAAATTCTCCTCTAGTGGAACTTCTATCTTTGCTGAGGTTTTTAAATCTGTACTAGTAGCTTGCTTAGGCGTTGACTTAGTCTCTATTTTAGAGCCATTAAGTTTAGATAGAACTTTTTGCCCTTGCTTTGTTTCGTCCGCTAGCAATAGATTGGCAGATGAGGCCACTTGGATCTCATTTGGTTTGCCAGCAATATTATTAGATGGTCTAACATCGATATTTTCTACTTTAATAGCTGCTTTATTTGTAAGTAATTCAGCAATCTTAGATGTTATGCCAGTTTCTGTGGGCTTATTATTATTTGTTTGCAACACATTGTTCATTGTGCTTTTTGGCAATTCCAAAGACTTCATATTTTGCAATAATGCTTGATCTTCTGGAGTTGCTTTCTGGATAATAAGGTCAGCAGGAGTTTCTTTTGATACAACTTGCTCTACTATCCCTTTAGGTGATAGCAAATTATTATCATTTACTGGAACAATAGTGTTTGTATTAATAGTTTGTTCTTTCGGATGTGCAATATTTTGAATACCACTATCTATAGTAACATTATTTTCTAGTTTAATATTAGTTTGCTCAGCAGGAGCGAAAGATACAATATTTTCTTCGTCAATTTCTGAATCAGCTTGGCCGTTTTCATCTTCAACATCCGTAGCTATTTCTTCAAGCGCTACTACCACTTCTTCTGCATCATCTAATATTGATTGTGGCTGAGTAAGTAGAGTAGCGGATGGGTTTATTTCTTCTGTCGGCAAGGTTTGGCTTTGAGCTTCTGTTTGCTCGGAATCATTTTGTAACAGCTCAGGAGTTGCTTCTTGCTGAGTATCTAACGTAGCTTGAGGTTCTTTTGCATTATCTGGCTTATGCGCAGGCTCAAACTTTGCACTCGGAGAATTTGCACTCGGAGAGTCAGATCTAGTTCTAGATTTCTCACGCACCAAATTATTAAAATCATTTTTTTCACTTTTTCTTGTGTTAGAAGAAAAGTTTGATGATCTATTCTCGCTCTTCGGTGGTAAAATTGCTTTCTCAAAAACCGCTGTAGCCATTACATTGCCTGTAAATTTATTATAATTACCCTAATAGGAGCATAAAGCGTGCCAAAAATGGAAAGGGTAAAAATAATAAATGTTTTTATTCTCCACCGCAATCGCTCCAGTCATCAAACGCTCCACCATTTTCGCCTAGGTAAATAACATCAGGCGTTTCTTTGGGGTTGATGTAGTCGCGTATTACATAAACCCTGCCTTCAACTTCTGAGAAGTAAGAGCCTCCAATGGTTATTTGTTTGCATATAACTTCCTCATCGTAGTTTATAGTTGCTACAGAAACTTCTTTACCACTTTTTTTCTCAAATATTTTGCGCTTAAATATAAATCCTGCTTCTTCTACTTTTTTTAAATTCGGCTGTTTAAAAAAATTCTTAGCAAGCTTCGAATTGCCGCGTAGTATTTTTACTGATCTTTTCATTTTTATACCCTTATTTTAATTGCCATCTGCATCTAGTATTTCGCCATTGTCGCCTATTAAGAATGTGTCTTCGACCATTTCTGATGGAGTTTCTATTGTCCTTATAAATTCATTTTCATTTACTCTATATTTAGCGCTCATCCATTTGCCATCCGCCTTTATAACCCCGGCTGCTTCACACCCTCCAATGTCAACTAAATGCAGGTTTGTTACAAAAAATATAGAGTCTAGTTTTTTGCCTGTTAGTTTGTTTCTGACAGTTTCGCTTACCGCGTATTTGCCTTGCTCCCATCGTTGCTTTACCGGCTCTTGGTTATTATTATTTTCTTGTTCATTCCAGTCAAATTGTGCAATTGATATTTGGGTTTTTATTTCCATTGTAGCTTCTTTGTAGTCTGGCCATAATTTGTATTTCTTTCTTCTAATACCTAGCAGAGTTTGTCTGGTTATTTGAAGTGGCTATACTTTAGAGGACAAATTCTATAAAAGGATTTAGAATCAAAGAAAAGTAGAGAAATGAGAACAAAACGAAAATTGTATGCAAAAGAATTTAAGGATCAAGCTATATCATTAGTAAGAGAAGCTAATCG
>CAXMOU010000074.1:0-2580 GCA_964195465.1 uncultured Rickettsiaceae bacterium | reverse complement strand
ATTCTTACGCTTAGCTGCATTATGCTGATTTCTTCAGCTAATGCGGCTCAAGAATTATCTAGCTTAGAAAACCAAGAGCATGACCGCTATGTGCATGTTATGGAATCGCTTGATTCTTATAATAAAGAATTAGTCGCGTCTCAAAAAGAATGGACAGAGATTTTTGAAAAAAGATCTAAGAGATATAATGATATTTTGCAAAAATTAGATTCTATAGACCACCTGCTTCGTAATAATTGGCACTACGACTCTATAAATGATAACTACATATATGTACTAAATCTATGGCGCTCATTTGTGGAGGACTCGTTCAATAATATTTCCGGAAGAGTAATTGGGCGCAACACATCTGAGATTATCAGTTACAATGAGTTTTCTGAAGAAAATGGCGTATCTATAGCAGAAATCAATACACTAGATGCCATATATCAAAAATCTACCAAGCGAGCTCTAAATCAGACTCTGAATTTTGACCTAGCTCAAGAAAAAGACTCGCTACAATATAATAAAATATTGCTATATTCTGGCAAGTTGCGGTCTAAGCTTTATCAGCGCCTTGAAAAACTGAATCATCCAGCCTTCATGCAACTATCCAACGATGTCATTGCAGATTTGTGGAGAGAAATACATATTATACCGCTTAGGTGGACAGCAACTTTTTACTCTAAACTTCTAGAGTTTAAAGGCCACATGAACGCAGGGCCTATGGGATATTTATTTATCGCAAAAGAGAGCATTCTTTTTATGTTATTGATGGGTTTCCTCTTTGGATTTGTTAGAATATTTAACAAACTGGTTGGTATATTTGAGAATATCGCTACTAAGAGCCTGAAGCTTTCTTATAAGGAAAATAAACATTGGGTCTGGCCATATTTACTTACCATAACGCAAAAATCTATTCCCTGGGTATTGTTATTTTTAGGAATACACCCGCTGGCTAAAATGATAGAACGCACCACCATTAGCGAACTAGCAAAAATCGCCCCATATGTAGATTACTACATAATGTACAAGCTAGCTGTTATTGTAACTAGATATAGCATCACTAAATTTAGAGCACAGAATATATTACACATAAACTACGCAAAGCAATTAAAGCTATCATCTTCGCTTACGGGAGCCTACAGATTCCTATTCATCAACATGGCGATTTTACATACGATCAACACTGTTGTTGGAAAAGCGATTGTTTACGGCTTATTTATGCAGCTATTCTTAAGCATAGGATTTATATATTTGGTTGTAATAATAGATCGCTGGCGCACCGAGGTTTACCACGGTCTATGCAGGTCAGTATCTAGGCAATTATCACTAATGTTCAGGCCGCATTTTCGCGCCTTTTATGCGCCAATTATATCGTTTATCTCTGTTGGTATAATTTTAATTAGCTTCCTTTATGAGCACTTCAAGAACTGGCTTGGTAGGTTTGACTTCTTCAACAAAATATCGGCAAAGCTATTTTTGGTGCAGGTAAAAAGAGCCTCTGGTGGTGAGCAAACTAAAAAATCATATGAAGAGCCTACGGACTATATCAAGAAGTTTCGTAAACAAGATGACAGCGATAAGTTTTTAACTGATCGAAAAGAAATCGAAACATGCTTATCAACAATTGAGCACTGGTTACAAGACGAGAATGCAATCCATTCTGTTATTATTCATGGCCCGCCTGGAAGTGGTAAGTCTACTTTGATATCATCCTTGAAAAAAAGCTTAAAGCCTCAAAATTTCAAGCAAATATCAATATCTAAAAAAATGATTACCTCTGATGAGCTAATTAGCCATCTAAAGAAAACCTTGGGCGGCAAGGGAAAGGATATAGACTCGCTAATTCAAGAATGGCAAACTAATATAAAGACAAAAACTGTTGTCGCTATAGATGATATTCACAATCTGTTTCTCTCGCAAGCTAATGGCTTAGAGGCGGTAAAAACGCTTATGAAAATCATCAACTCAGATATCGAAAATATCTTCTGGTGCGTTACTTGCCATCGCTATGCTTGGTTTTATATTAGCAAGGTTCTGCATAGATATCAGTGCTTTGATGAAGATATCGCTTTGGAGACCTGGTCTGCTGAGTCGCTACAAAATTTGATCTTAACCCGCAATAAAGAAACGAACTATAATCTTTCTTTTGATGATATCTTTTTCGCACTAGAAAAAGACCATCTAAACGATACCATAGAGCAGATGAAGAATAAATTCTTCAAGCTATTATGGGAACAATCAAACGGGAACCCGGCGCTTGCAATCAGAATGTGGCTGAAGTCTCTGCGTTATGATGGTATCAAAACCCTTCGCATATGCCTGCCGCCAGAGCAGAATGATGTAGATTTTGCAAAAATGGGAGATGAAGTGCATTTTGTTTGCGCTGCAATTATTCGCCATGAGATACTCTCGATTAAGCAGATCAAAACTATAACGGATCAAACAAGCGGCGTTAGAGTTATAGTCAAAAGTGGTGTATGACAAAAAATGAGAGGTGACGTATCCTGTTGAAAGTTCTAGAAGAATAAAATCAACAAAAAGAGATACGCCATGGAGAAGAATAAATTAGAATTAGTTAAAACAGCAGAAGAAATA
>CAXMOU010000073.1:0-14822 GCA_964195465.1 uncultured Rickettsiaceae bacterium | reverse complement strand
ACAGCAAGTGCTGAGGCAGTTGCTAATAATTTTTTAAAATTTGATTTTTTTACCATAATTTTTCCTATTTAATTAATTGTTATTTTTATATAAAGCTTTTTTTGTTTGGTAATTGGTGCTGGTGCAATTGGTTTATTTGCGTGGGTTAGCACTAATTACGGACTCAAAAAGAGTTTTATACGGTTAATAATATGATTATTTTACAATAATTTGCACAATAATCATCCTAACGTTTTTTGGATATTTTTGCTGTTTGCGAATGGGTGAATCCCTTTTAGTATAAGGTGTTCGCCCGTTTGCAAGCAGCGACGCGCGAACCGAGATCCGCACGTTAAAATAGCCAATTACGAGTCGTATTATATTAGTACAAGGGCATAGAACGCAAGCTATTTGTTTAGTTTTCTTTGTAGAAAGTCTGGGCATTGCAATTATATCACGTGCGCTAATTACCTGCTTCATGTGCTTAGGCAGGGTGCGGCAATTACGTGGCGAGTGTGTGTTGGCGCGCATGCCCCCTTCCCGCCATTGCGAGCGGAGCGCGGCAATCCATGGAGCGACGGGGGCGCGGTGAGAACGAATGGATTGCCGCGCTTCGCTCGCAATGACGAGAATGGGTGGCGGGCTCCTCTCGCCGTTGTAAGTTAAAAACAGAATAAATAACTATTGCGGCATACGCTCGCATTGGATCAATAGTTTATGAGTTCAAATTACAGATTAACTCAGCCCATGGTTAGTCTGTTGCCATATATTTTTTGTACTGAGTTTAGGTTAAAACACACTAGCTATTGTTATATGTCTTAATAGATGCACATTATCCTCCTTGACTATTAAGGTGTATTAATGTATAATTATATTTAATTTAGAAGCGTAAAGAAATAAGCGCAATATATTAATATATATTAGAGGTAGTATGTCCATTAGTGCAATGCAATCGCCATCAATCCATAGTATAGCTCCTTCAAGTAATAGTAGCCGTGTGATTGGTAGTTCGAAGAGTCCTTTTAAAACAGGGTATATTCTTATTAACAATAAGAAGATAAAACTTGCTTCCACTTTAGCAAGAACCGCTGCTAATATTAATAAAAAATCAATCGCTACTGGCGTTACGGCAAAAATTGTACGCGATAATAAAGGTAATGAAAGATTAGTTCTTACTTCGTCTAAAAGAACCGTGAGCATTAAAGATCCAAACAAGTTGCTTGCTAATTTAGTTAAAAGCAACAAGATTGGTAAAGGTTCTGATAAATTGATTCAGATAGTTGGCAAAGGGAGTATTGGTAATAATGTTAGAGTTAAATATTCTCAGAAAGCTCCTGATGCTAATGCTGCAGATACATTAAAGCTTACAGAAACTAGTAAAAAATTAGCGAAAAGACTGTTCCCAGAAGTAGCTAACGAAAATAATAATGAAGTTGTAAATGCAGATGAAGTTATAAATGAAGCAGAAGCTGATGCTGATGAGCCTGCAGAGCTGAATGACTTACAGAATTTGGTAGAGAAGCAAGTTGCTAAGGCGAGGGATGCATATGAAGCATATGCTGAGAGACAAGTTCAGGAAAGAAGAGCTTTAGCTAAGAATGTAGGTATAGCTTCTAATTCTGTGAGTTCTATATTAAGTAACAAATGTTTAAAAAATGTGCCAGAAGATACTCTTACAGCCGCGATTGATCAAAGGCTTTCATCTATGCATGGTTTTGATTCGCAGCATTTGATAAATAATAGACAAAAGTTAGTTCAAGGAATTAGTAAGGCACTAGTTGCTGCTAATGAAAGCAAGCGTGGTTACCTTAACAAAGTAATATGGGGTGAGGATAATACCTACAGACTGACTAATTCAGATATTAATAAAGTTGTTGATAAAGTTGCTCATGAAGTTCTTAATGTTAATGCTTTTGCGCGCATGTATAATGCCATTTAGGGATTGCAAAAGTTTTTCTGCGTAATCATATCTTTTCATTTTACTCTAATATGAATGTAATATATCCTCTTGTTTGTATATAAGCAAATTTAGGGGATGTATTCGTGTCTGATAGAGTTTTCTACAAAAATTCTGGTCCATATAAATTATCAAGAATCGCTGAGTTCCTTGGCTGCGACATAGCAGATGATGCGGGCGATATTCAAATATCAGATATTAAGTCTTTGTCTGACGCATCTGCTTCTGATGTTACTTTTTTAAATAACAAAAAATACAGAGCCCAATTCAAACAAAGCAACGCTGCTGCATGTATTGTCTCGCAAGATTTTAATGAGGAATCAGTAGGCAATTCTGTGCTTCTTAAAGTAGATTCTCCTTACCATTCTTATGCTAAATTAATTGATTTCTTTTACTCTTCTGGAAAGTCCAGAGAGAGTAAAATCATGCCGAGTGCTTATGTTTCTAAAAGCGCTAAGATAGGAAATAATTGCTATATTGGCCATAATGTGGTGATTGAAGACGAGGCGGAAATAGGAGATAATTGCGTGATAGACTCTGGTAGCTTTATTGATTATAGAGTTAAGATTGGCGATAGAGCCAGAATTGACTCTAATGTTTCTATCAGCAATGCGATTATTGGTGATGATTTTGTTGTTCTAGCTGGCGCGCGTATTGGTCAGGAGGGTTTTGGCTTTGCTACTCATAACGGAATTCATAAGAAAATATATCATATTGGCCGCGTAGTAATTGGTAATGACGTAGAAATAGGCGCGAATTCCACTATAGATCGCGGCTCTATGAAGGACACTATAATAGAGGACCTTTGTAGGGTTGATAATTTAGTACAAATAGGTCATAATGCGCATATCAAAAAGGGAGCTATTTTGGTTTCTCAGGTAGGAATTGCTGGAAGCAGTACCATTGGTTCTTATTGCGCTCTTGGTGGGCAGGTTGGCGTTGCTGGCCATATTACCATTACAGACGGAGTGCAGATCTCTGGCCAAGGCGGAGTTATTCAGGACATAAAAGAACCAGGTATAATGGGCGGAACCCCAGCAGTGCCAATCAGAGATTGGCATAAGCAAACAATAATAATGAAAAAATTGATAAAAGGAAAAAGAACATGACACAAGTGAAAATGGATATAAATGAGATAATGTCAATTATTCCGCATCGCTACCCATTTTTATTGGTAGACAAGGTGACAGAAATTACATTAAAAGAATCTATTGTAGGAATAAAAAACGTAACCGCGAATGAGCCACAATTTACTGGCCATTTCCCAGACCGCCCTGTAATGCCTGGCGTTTTGATAGTTGAAGCTATGGCCCAGCTCTCCGCTGTGTTGGTAGCTAAATCTATGGAAAGCACTGAAGATAAAGAGGTTTTCTTTATGTCTATTGAAGAAGCGAAATTCCGCAAAATTGTAGAGCCTGGCGACGTTTTGGTTATGCACTCAAAAATTGTACAAAGCAGAGGCGCTGTTTGGAAGTTCGAAGCAAGAGCAGAAGTTGAAGGCAAAATAGCTGCTCAAGCAAAATTCACAGCTATGGTAAAAGATAAAGAAGCAAGATAATTATGATTCATAAAAGCGCGATTATTGGTAAAAAGGTAAAGCTAGGGAAGAATGTAAAAATCGGCCCATATTGCATAGTTGGTGATGGCGCTAATTTTGGTGATAATGTAGAGCTTAAATCGCACGTAATTACTGAGGGCAAGGTTACTATAGGCGAGGGTACAATTGTGCATCCGTTCGCTTCGCTTTCATATCCGCAGACGCTGAAATATAACGGTGAAGATTCAGAAGTTATTATAGGCAAAAACAATGTTATCCGCGAATATGTAACCATCCAGCACGGAACTGCCGAAGGTAATATGATCACCAGAATTGGGGATAATTGCCTGTTTATGGTTGGCGTGCATATTGCGCATAATTGTATTGTTGGAAATAACGTGATCTTCGCTAATTATGTTAGCCTTGCTGGCCATGTTGAAGTTGGTGATTTCGCTATTATTGGCGGGTTGTCTGCTGTGCAGCAATTTTGTAGAATTGGACCGCATACTATGGTTGGCGGTGTTTCTGCCGTGGTGCGTGACCTTGTGCCATACGGGCTTGCATCAAGCGACCGTGCGCATCTTGAAGGGCTGAATTTAGTTGGCATGAACAGGCGTGGCTTTGATAAAAAACAATCGCTTGAAGCTAGCAAAGTTGTAAAGCAAATATTTGACGAGAATAGCAGTGATGTGATAAATAAGCGCATCGAAAATGCTAAGGAGAAATACCCAGAGAATAAAATCGTGCAGGAGATTGTTGATTTTTTGCAGAAAGATCAGACGCGTAGTTTTTGTCGTTTTAAATAAGGTACTATTAATGTTGCCAAAATTAGGAATTATAGCAGGGAATGGCTCATTGCCAGAGCAGATAGTAAAGCTGTATCAGGCTAAAGGTGGCGAGTGTTTTCTGGCTGATATAAATGCTGAGATTGATCAATCATCTGGCTTGCAAAGCAAAAGCTTTTCCATAGGCTCTGTTGGCGGGATTATAGAGTATTTCACCGAAAACTCAGTGCAAAAAATCATTATTGTAGGCGGTATTGATCGCCCTGATTTAAAGTCGTTGAAAGTTGATTTGGCTGGCTCCGCTCTGCTTGCGCGCATCTTAAAAGGTAAATTACTTGGCGATGATAATGTTCTTAAGATAGTCGCTGCTTACGTGGAGTCCAAAGGCTTTGAGGTGATTTCGCCTATTGAAGTTCTGAATTCTGCTGAGTATACTAACAGCATATCAAGCAAAAAATCCCCATCCAAACAGGATAAGGATGATATCGAAATTGGCAAAGACGTCATAAAGTCTCTAGGTCATATGGATGTTGGGCAGTCAGTTATTGTTGCAGATGGTTATGTGATAGGCATTGAAGCGGCAGAAGGGACGGATAATCTAATCAAGCGCTGCGCCTTGCTACGCAAAAAAGATAAAGGTGGCGTGCTTGTTAAAATGTCCAAACCAGGCCAGGATATGCGCCTAGATATTCCAGTGATCGGCCCCGAAACCGCACGGTTGCTTGCTAAGCATGGGTTTAGCGGAGTAGCTGTGGAGAAAGATGGCGTGATAGTGATTGACCCTCAGGAGACATTAGAAGCTCTTGATGATGGCGGGATGTTCTTGTGGTTATGTTAGTGCGCTAATTCCATCCTTTTTATCCTTCTATTCTTGGAGTTTTTATTTCCTGAGCAGCTCATTAAAATCCTTGTGTATATAAACCAATTTTAAATCAAAGCTCATATGAGGAGCATTAATACTAATGTGTGTATTTCCATCTTGGAATTTAGCGCTTTTATCGACAGCAACTTCATCTGTCTGAGAAATCAGTTCGTATTTATTTTTCAAAGAGTTGACAAGAGAGCCATATCTGTGTTTTTGAAAATTTGTAATTATAGCTATCAATTCATCATTTTTATTAAAAATAACTCTCATGGATTTCATCCCACCTATATCAAGATTGGAGCGGTTAATATCATACATTTTTCCCAAAGAATACTTGTTGATTCCAACATCGCGACCTAGGTATTTTTTCTTTACATCTTCATAGGTAGTTTTTTTTATTTCAAGCCCGAATGCCGAAGGTTCTGCAAAAGATACCGGAGATATAAATAGAAACAATAAGACAATAGATAATATCTTGTTCATAAACTAGTTGGTAAGCGCTCGGTAAAGGCGGCCTAGAAAAGTTTTTGATTAGAGAGTAATATTCCACGGCAGGAGTTCATGTAGTTTATTGGAATTATAATCTTGGATAACATCAAATACTTTCTCAAGATATTTCCAAGGGTTGATGTTATTAAGCTTGGCTGTTTCAATAAGTGAATATATATTAGCGGCGGTATTACCACCACTATCCGATCCTGCAAACATCCAATTTTTACGCCCTAGTGCAATACCTCGCATAGCCCGCTCCGCTGCATTATTATCAATTTCAATTTGTCCGTCGCCAAGAAAGCGCATCAACGCATCTTGGTTATTCATGGCATAATTGATTGCCTTTACCGTACTGCTTTTTTGAGGCAGACTATTGCGGTGCTTTTTTAGATTTGAAAATAATTCATCGACTAATTTTTTAGAGTGTTGCTGTCTATTCTCTAATCTTTGATCGGGGTCTAAACCTCTTATGTCAGCTTCTATTTTATAAATTTCTGATATTTGCTCCAAGGCACTAATTGCAATGTTAGCTTTATTATTTGCTACTGTTACTTCATAAAACTTACGACGAGTATGCGCCCAACAGGCCGCTTCGCTAATAGTAGCTTCTGGATTCTTATCACTAATATATAAACTATCGTATCCAGGATAGGCATCTGCATGCAATACCCCGATAAATTCTTTTAAATGCGCTGCAGGTCTCTCTCCCTTTCTATCCTCGCTGTAATAATAAACAACAGCAGGAGGAGCTTCATCCCCACATGGCCGACCATCTCTTACATACACCCAAATCCTACCAGTTTTTGTTTTACCTACCCCAGGTGCTAAGACTTTTATTGTCGTATCATCTCCATGTAAATATTCTGATGCAAAAACTGACTGTTTTAATTTATCTATTAATGGATCTAATAATTTAGAGCATTGAGCTGCCCAGCCAGTCATTGTATTTCTAGATATTTCTATTCCCTCTCTTGCGTACATTTGTGATTGCCGGTACATAGGGAGATGATTGCAATATTTCTGCACCATTATATGAGCAAGTAAACCTGAACCCGCCTTGCCTTTTTCGATTGCTTTTGATGGAGCAAATGCCTGAACTATTTTTTCGCAATTAGTGCAAGCGCAGCGTGGCCTGATATGGCGAATGACTTTAAATGAGGCGGGGACATATTCTAAAGTTTCTGATATATCTTCATTGATTTTACGAAAATGCTGACCGCCGCAATCAGGGCATTCTAGATCCGGATTCAATACTACATCTTCTCTAGGTAGATGCTCTGGTATTTTTAATCGTTTAGAGTTGCACTGTGGCTTTGGTTTGATATTTTTATCTTGATCTAATTCTTCTTGCCTCTTCTTATCAAGCGCATCCAACTCATTATTTTCAATGCGCTGTTCTAGCTCTTCTATTTGTTTATCTAGTTTTTCAGAAGATGCACCAAAACGCTTGGCTTTTAATAACGCTAGCTGATCTTTTAGGGATTGGTTTTCTTCAGTAAGAGATAGAACCTTTGTATTCAAAGCGCAAATCATTTTATGCAAAATATCAGGTTCAGAAGATAAGTTTTTTAGGTCAATAATCATGTATGTATTGTATCATCAAACCCTTGTTATATCAAGGGTTTGATGATACATTATTGCAATTAAATCAAGATGTTTACCCTGCGTATTTAGGTGGATTAGACCAGTTTGGATTACGCCAATCAATCCCCTCCATTAACATTGATAATTGAGCTTTAGTAATACCTATACTGCCCTTATCATCGCTATTTGGCCATGTGAACTTACCACTATCAAGGCATTTATAAAATAAGCAAAAACCTTGCCCGTCCCACCATAATATTTTTATTCGGTCTGCACGTTTTCCTCTAAACACAAATAATGACCCATTGCTAAAATTATCTGATAATATAGATTGTGCTAAGATAGATAATCCATTGATCCCTTTGCGCATATCGGTTGAGCCAGTACATAAGTATATTTTATATGATGTGTTCATATTTAACATGCGCTACTTACCAATTCTAGGATCTTATTTAATTTATTGATGGACATCCTGCCTTCAATTGAGATTGAAAACTCAGAAAATTTTAATTCTGTTTGAACAGATTCAATTACTATTGCTGTAGAAAATAACCCTAGCTCATTGCTGACTATCTCTCCAAAATTATCTGATCTTTTTGTTGTAGACTCTATTTGACCCGCTCTCTTTTTGTTACGCCAATTATATATTTGATTTGCCTTAATTCCGTGTTTGGTGGCTAGTTTGGTAATAACGCATTTAGGGTCATCTGATTCCAAGAGAATTTGCTCTTTAATCGAATCGCTAAACTTGTTCTTCTTATTTGACTTCATCTTCATACTCGCTTTTTCTTGATTACACGAATTTATCTGATTCTGACTGTATTGACTAGACCGCCTTTACCGAGCGCTTACACTAGTTGGCTTTTTATTGTATATACTCTTAGCATATGGCGCGTAAGTTAAGAAAGCAACATAATCTAATTAAGCGCTGCGCAAAAAAATAAAGGCGGCGTGCTTGTTAAGATGTCCAAACCAGGCCAGGATATGCGCCTAGACATTCCCGTAATCGCCCCCGAAACAGCGCGATTGCTTGAAGAAAATGGGTTTAGCGGAGTAGCTGTGGAAAAAGATGGCGTGATAGTGATTGACCCGCAAGAGACATTAGAAGCTCTTGATGATGGCGGGATGTTCTTGTGGTTGTTAAAATGAATAATAGCAAACCAAGGAAAGCCTAGCTTGCTATTAGCATAAAAATTAATCTTACGCACAGATGAGGTTAATCTAGGAGTGCGTGAGTATGGGCTCCTTCACCAGCTGCTTCAACCACATAATCATCAGGCATTGCAATTATTTTGAATTCTATCGGCTTTGGATCTCCTGCGTATTCCAGTATCATTTCAAAAATAGACAATGAAAACGGTTGGCTTTCTTTTATATGAGACACAAGAATGTTATTTCTTTCTACTATTAGATGTTCTATCTGATGTGCGAAGCTATATTTATTATGACCACTAGCTGCGAAATCTGGAAAATAATGGCCAGACTCATTTTTAAATTTCTGACAAAAATCCATTGTTTTGGTTAAGTTAATTGTTAAATTAGGTGCAGCATTAGCTGCATTAAATATGCTCGCAAAAAGCAGTTCATTTTTATCAATAGTTTTAGTTGAACGGCTCAAATCTATTCTATTTAGGGTTTTTATATCTAATAAGTCAGGAATATATTTTGCTAATAACCGAATGTCGCAACGAGATAGATCAATAGTTTTTATAGAATCGGAAGAGCTTAGAGCTGTGAATATTGCCCCTGTGCCGTGATTAAGAGTGTTGTTCATACCAAAATGCTTTAAAGGGTTGTTATTTATTATATCAACAATAAGATGTTCGTTGTTTTGAACTAGGTATTGGTCGCGGTACATTGCTTGAGGAGGGGTGCCTACAGCAGAGGTAGGGTGTACCACAAGTATATCATTGCCATTTTGCGCGCTAATATCTATTGATTTTATATCGCCTCTCTTTGCTAGGGCTTTTAAAATATAATTAGCACGTGCTGGGGATAAACTCGCGGTGTTGAAATTAAAATGAACGAATGCAGGGTCTGATAATTTTGGCATGAGATGTATGAACATATCATATTCATTTAATTTATCCAGGCAATACACTGAATTGTTTCTTGCGAGTACGTTAGTTTCTGGCTCCTCTCTGACTTTTTGAGGAGCGATTTCTTTTGGAAGGTCGTTAGCTTTTTTTGCTGGAAAAAATAATTGCTTCATAATAATTCTGTTTTAAATTTAAAAAATAGTGAACTTTGGATGTTAAAAAAGCCTGTGAAAATTAATTCACAGGCTTTTTGCTTTGTTAGTTGTATCTAATTTGTTATTTTATGTCTTTCCAAGTGCGCTTCTTTGCAATGAAGAACAGCAATGTGAAAACACTCAAGAACAGCATTACTTTTATGCCCATGGATTTTCTTTGCTCCATTTCTGGTTCAGCTGTCCATTGTAGGAATACAGTAACATCTTTGGCCAATTGCTCTAGAGTAGCTGGTGTACCATCCATGTATTCTACCATATCTGCACTAAGTGGTGCTGGCATGGCTATTTGACCGCCTTCGAAATATGGGTTATATGATAGGCCAGGCATCATGCGGACTCCTTCTGGAGCCTCCATATAGCCAGTTAGGATAGAGTATAGGTAGTTTGCGCCATCAGCTCTTGCTTTTACTATTAGCGATAAATCTACAGGGTGCGCGCTATTATTGGCAGCTCTTGCTGCTGCTTCGTTTGGGTATGGCGAGACGAATCTGTCCGATGGCGTTGCAGGGCGTTCGAACATATCGCCCATATCATCAGGGCCATCCATGACAGTTTTTTCTTTTGCGATAGCTTTGATCTCGGCCTCGGAAAAGCCTATATCATGCAAATTGCGATAATATAAATGCTGCATGCTGTGACAGGCTGAGCATACTTCAAAATACACTTGCGCACCACGTTGAGCAGCTTGGCGATCCACAGTGCCCAAAGCACCATCAAATGGCCATAGCATTTGTTTGGGTTCGCGCATGCCATCAGAAGATGCATAGCAAGTGCTAGAGATAAAAATAACTAATAAGGCCGTTAGGATTTTATTATACATAATGTTTTTTACTAAATTATATCATCTTCATGCATTTTTTCGTCTTCTTCTACGTTATGTGGAAGAGGCAAAGGCTTTTCAAACCTAGCGATAAATGGCAATATTATTAGGAAATGGAAGAAATAATAACTTGCAGCTACTCTACTAACTGTAAGATATGGCTCTTCGGCTGGTTTTCCGCCTACATATCCAAGTATTAAACAATCAATCACGAAAGCCCAGAATGCCCATTTATACATTGGTCTGTAGGTTGCGCTTCTTACCTTTGAGCGATCAAGCCAAGGAAGGAAGAATAATATTAGGATACTACCAAACATCAATAGCACACCACCAAGCTTAGAAGGCACAGCGCGCAGGATTGCATAGAAAGGCAAGAAGTACCATTCAGGAACAATATGTGCAGGAGTTACAAGCGGATTAGCTGGTATGTAATTGTCTGGATGTCCCAAAAGATTTGGCTTGTAGAAAATGAAGTAAGCAAAAATCAAGAAGTAAACACCAAAACCAAAGAAATCTTTCACTGTGTAATATGGGTGGAAAGGGATCATATCAGCTTTCTTAAGCTTCACACCAGTAGGGTTGTTTGACCCATGAGTATGCAGCGCCCAAACGTGCAGGAATACTAAAGCAACAATAACAAATGGCAGCAAATAGTGCAGAGAGAAGAAGCGATTTAGGGTTGGGTTATCAACAGAAAAACCTCCCCATAGCCAAGTCACAATGCTTTCACCAACTATTGGAATCGCCGAGAATAAGTTTGTAATTACCGTCGCGCCCCAATAGCTCATTTGCCCCCAAGGCAGTACATACCCCATAAAAGCAGTGGCCATCATGGCTAGGAATATGATTAGTCCAAAGTGCCAGAGCAGCTCTCTTGGCGCCTTGTAGGACCCGTAATACATCCCGCGGAACATATGTAAATAAACAGCAACAAAGAACATGGATGCACCAACTGCGTGCATATAGCGTATCATCCAGCCATAATTTACGTTACGCATGATTTTTTCCACACTATCAAAAGCGTGATCTACATGCGGCGTGTAATGCATTGCAAGAAATATTCCAGTAACTATCTGGATAACTAGTGCAATACTAGCAATAGAGCCAAGGCTCCACCAATAGCTTAGGTTTTTTGGTGTTTTATAAACCCCAAAATGACTCATCCAAGAAAAAATAGGAAGACGATAGTCGATCCATGCGATTATTCCGCTTTTTTTAGCATTAGAAGCTGAGTTTTGTGTATCCATTTTTAGCCAATTTTTATTTTTGTATCAGAAAGAAATTCGTAAGGTGGAACCGCTAGGTTCAAAGGCGCAGGGCCTCTTCTGATTCTACCAGAGCTATCATAATGCGAGCCATGACATGGGCAGAACCAACCATCATAATCACCTTTGTTAGATATCGGAACGCAACCAAGATGGGTACAAATTCCAATAGTTACTAGCCATTTAGCATAGCCTTCTTTAACGCGGTCAGAGTCTGCTTCAGGATCCACCAAATCTTTTAGCGGAGTATCTTGAGCTTCTTTGATTTCCACGTCAGTTCTATGTTTAATAAAAACTGGCTTACCACGCCATTTAACAGTTATGGTTTGGCCAGGTTCAATATGTCCAATATTTACTTCAATAGAAGACATAGCAAGAACATCTGCAGAAGGGTTCATAGAGTCCACTAAAGGCCATGCAACGCAAGCTGCCCCAACGGCAGTCATACCGCTAGCTGTTAGAGTCATGAAATCCCTGCGAGTAGTTTTATCCGGATCGTCTGGTAAAGTATCGTCTGACATAATTATTATTTTTAAGTTTTCTAGTTAAACCGTAAATTAATACGAATTCATTATATGTATCTGTTCTTGTTTTGGCAACAGCATTTTTAAATCATTATTTATCAGCGTAAGGATCTTGCTTTTGGTCGTAATTTCCAAAATCTACTAGGTCGTTTAGTCCTTTTTCAAAAAGCTCTTCATCTTTCGTTGCTTTATATTGAGGTGGGTTGTCTAGGCAAGCCCAAAAAGCAGACAAATTAGTTATTTTAGGAACACAATATCTAGCAACGGATTTAGTGTCGGACAATGCTCTGGAGACTACTTTTTCTGCGGCTTGTAGGACTCCTGCCTCAGTTAATCCTTTGAACACCCAAAAAGTTACAACCATAGCCGCTAGCATAATCATAACGTACCATTTGCTTAATATCCCATAGACAAAAATCGCCATAGGATTTTTGAGCAAAACTTTGAATTTAGTAAGGAAGATTTGGAGCATGATGACCTATCCGCAATATTAAATATTTAACTTACAATTAGTATTTTAGCTCATAGCGCGAGTGGTAACAAATGATTTAAAGCCCTTGTTGCAATTTAAACTTTATATGTTGTAAATATTTTCTACCAGATAGCTAGATAAATATAAAGCAGGTGGAATAATCAGCAAATCTATTCCAATCATTATGGTGAGTAGTTGTATATTTCCTGGGTCTTGAATTAGGATTCCAGACAGCACGATATTTGGTACTATCAATGGCATAATGAGTATTGATAAAAAGTTGGTATTTGACCTGAAATACCCCTGTATCGCGCCGATTAGGAGTATCAATGCTGCGCTGAGTAGAAGTAGCAATAATGCACTAGAGACCATCAATATAAACGCCTCTGTTTCTACCGAATAGATTATGTATATAAACGGCGCTATCAAGGCAAAACTGGCTATAGTACACAAGCATAGTACAATATATTTTGCGAGAATTATTTTCATAGATGAAAATGTAACCAACATGTTTTCTAACGTACCATCTTCTATATCTGGCTTAATTAAGTTATGAGACAGGCTAATAAAAGCAAGCGGTATACAGACCACAGAAAACACAAGCCCAAATAACCCGATATTTTCATGCGAATTGATAAGAGTCATGCTTAAAGTGCAAAATACAAAAAATATCAAAATATATTTAGTTAGATTGTAGATTTTGTTCTGAACACTTAATTCGTGGCTAATTAGTATCTTCATCTAGTTACTTTGTTTTTTCCTGAGCTTAAAATATTTCATGGTTAATTGATAGTTTTTTGTGACATCAATCTATTCTACACTAGAACTTAATTCAGTCATAGCTAAGTAGTCCACACATAATACTCGCTACGACTGACTTGTGCGATGCGGTGTGAACAGATGGCAACTTAAATTCCGTTTAGAAACAGGCGCTTTTCGGTTTTGCGGCGGCGGGTTAGGCCGGTGAGGTTTTTGCCGGCGGCGTAGGTCCAGCGGGGGAATTCTTTGGCGGCCTCTTTATATTGGCCGTAATTGATTTTTTGGCGCAGGGTGGAGCGTTGCAATGTAGCTGGGCCCAGGTTGAAGGTGAAGGAAACTAGCGCGGCGAATTGGTCGTCTGTTAGTGGAGCCTCTATGTAGCGTAGGACGGCGCGCTCGGTGCGGAGGAGGTCTTTTTTTAGGACGATCTCGGCGCGTGCTTCGGTTAGTTTTTTGTAACGATCGCTGGGGATTAGCTTGTGGCCGTAGCCTATGGTTAGGTAGCCTCCGGCGCAGGTATATGGGATTGGGCTGAAGCCCTCGAATTGTTTGATTAGCTTGATGCCGTTTGGGTTTGTGAATCT
This sequence comes from uncultured Rickettsiaceae bacterium, assembly GCA_964195465.1. Taxonomy (GTDB): domain Bacteria; phylum Pseudomonadota; class Alphaproteobacteria; order Rickettsiales; family Rickettsiaceae; genus Megaera_A. The sequence goes on along the minus strand of CAXMOU010000073.1, from coordinate 945 downwards.
GTGCATTTTTGGCTCCTTTTTGTTTGTTTTGAAAGTTATCTGTCATGCCCGCGGAGGCGGGAATCTATTCGGTTTAGACTATTGAGATTCCCGCCTCCGCGGGAATGACATAGGGTGGCTGGAATGACATAGGGTGGCTGGAATGACATATGGTGAGTGGAATGACATATGGAGATCTCATATTTTATTTTTTCCAGAGTTTGCGGAAGGTTCTTTGGCCGTAGTAGAAGCTGATTATGCCGGCGAAGATGGCTTGGTCGTCTACGTTCCAGATTATGTCTAGATGCTCTACCAAATGGGCGGAGGCTGATATGGCTTTGTATTGGAGGTATTTTACCCATAAATACATCAGGAAAAAACTATAGGCCAAGATGGGGCGGACGGATCCGTTTAGCATGTCCACCCATTTGATCTCTGTTGTGTAGGTTGAATATAGGGAGGCGTGCTCTAGGATATCGCGCGAGACGTGGATCTCCTCTAGGCTGCCCGCGCGCTCTATTTTGCTGTATTCTATTTGCTTCTCTAATATGTCTAGCTCGTGCTTTTTGTCGTTGATGTCTTTGAAATATTTGATGATCTCTGGAATGATAGAGCTGATGAATCCAGCGATTGATGCGAGTAATGTAATCATGACTTTTCTCCTTGTTAAAAACTGTAATTTTGTCCGATAATTTTGCCTAGGAAATGAGTGGTTTCTGGTAGCCTGTATAGCTTTACTAAATCCATTTTGTTGTTAGCCTTGGTCATTACGTGCGGGGCCCCACCCTCCCATAGGATATTCTCTGGCCAAGTGAATGTGCACGAGGGGTGCATTAAAGCTTCAAATGCGACACATAAGGATCTATATTATTAAAATAAGTAATTTATATAGAGAAGAATATGTCGCATCATTTAAGCTCAGAAGAGCGAATCAGAATAGAAACATTACTGGATCTTGGTACAAGC
>CAXMOU010000072.1:0-13494 GCA_964195465.1 uncultured Rickettsiaceae bacterium | reverse complement strand
AGAGGTAAAGAAAATTCAAAATAAGCTAAATAATAGACCAAGAAAAATACTTGGTTTTCTAACTCCGATTGAATATACTACACAATACTATAATAAGATAGAACATTAGATCTGTCGCATTTGAAGCTTTAATGCACCTTGCTCCTACTGAGTTTGAAGAGAGAAGAATCCTTTTATAAAATATTGTCCTCTAAACTGTTGCCATATCAGTAACACTCTGGTCATAACTAGCAACAATTTGTTGCAATCCATTTAAATTATGCTGATTAATAAGTTGTATGATAGTGGGAGATAAATCGTTAATTCTCTGGGCTAATTCAGGAAAGTTATATATAACTTGTGCGTTCATTTTGTCCTCTATAAATATTTTAGTTAATATAATGGTTGAGTTTGGTAGTAAGTAAGTTAATAAAAGTTTAAGCATTAAATGTAGCTTATCCTTCTTCTTAAATTACCGCGTTGCATTATAGGGCGATCAATGAGTATAGTCAATAAGTTTTAGACAAAATATAGGGGTATAGGCAATAAATCTCTGAGTCTGTAATAAACCAATTGCATTAGCGTTGTGTTCGTTTCTTATTTAATAAACATTTAGTATTTGTGCATTTTGATAATTTTCGTATAACGCACAAATTTTCTATGGAACTTAAGCTTGTACTAGTAATTGATTCGTTGTTTTGAATTATGCAGTGAATTGACGCAACCCTGCTAATAACCGGTCGATTTTTGCTATGATTTCGATGGTTTGGTTTGAAGTTTCTGGTGTTTGAGTGGTGGTTGTGGAATATGTATTTTTGATGTAGTTGATGTCTTCTTGAGTGTAATATCTGCGCCCGCGTATTTGGGTGATTTTTATGTTGGGATCGGCTTTTTCTATATACCGTAATTTATGTGCAGCTAGGCCGCTTAAATTTGATGTTTCGGCTATTGAAAAATATTTTTTTGTGCGTATCATAAATTAATTTTTTCTTTCAAAGACTTAGACGGTGCGAATCTTAGTACGTTTCGAGGTTCAATCTGCACAGCATCGCCAGTGTGAATGTTCAAACCAGGGCGCGCTTCTTTGTGATTAATTCTCCAAGTGCCAAAATTCTGTAGCGTAGTCTTTTTATTGCTTTTTGTTAATGCTAATATTTCAGAAAAGACATTGCAAGTTATTTCTTCGCATAGCAGTGCAGAAAGTCCTAGTTGGCTTTTTAATTGTTCGACTATTTTTTCTTTAGTAATGGTTGTGGAGTTTTTCATTTTTATTCTTTGTTCTAAAATTGAATTAAAACTCTAACTACCATTTAAGGATAATAGAGCCCCAAGTTGCGCCAGCACCGAATGCTGTAAATACTAAAATATCACCAGTCTTGAGATCTTTCCTTGCTTTAAGATCCGCAAGTGCTAGCGGTATGGAGGATGCAGAGCAATTAGCGTGTTTCTGTATGGTAGTAACTACTTTTTCGCTTGCGATTCCAAACCCAGCTGCGATATTATTGATTATTCTTAAATTAGCTTGGTGCGGTATAAAATAGTCAATATCAGACAAGTCCATATTGTTTGAGCTAAGTAATGTTTTGACTGAACCGGACATTTTTTCTACAGCTTTTTTGAAGACTTCTGAGCCGTTCATCATTGCTTTGCCGCTAGTTTGAGTGCTTCCAACTCCACCATCTGTGTATAGTATATCGTACATTGATCCGTCAGAGAAAATACTAGTGTCAATTATACCAGAATCAGATTCGCTATGCTGTAAAATTACAGCACCTGCGCCATCGCCAAATAGTACGCAAGTTTTGCGGTCTGTCCAGTCTACTAATGAAGACATTTTATCTGAGCATACTAGAAGTACGGTTTTATATTTGCCAGATTTTATCATGTTATCTGCTACTTCCATCCCGTAGATGAAGCCAGAGCAGATCGCTTGTAGATCAAAAGAAGGGATTTCTCCAAGTTGCAAATATCCTTGTAACTTATTGGCAACAGAAGGAAAGCTATTATCTGGTGTATTGGTGCAGACTATGATTAGGTCAATTTCGCTTGGCTCTATATTTGCATCATTAATGGCAGCTAGGGCCGCTTTGTGGGCCATGTGTGAGGTATGTTCCCCATCTGCTGCGATATGCCTTTGGGTAATGCCAGTCCTTGAGCGAATCCACTCATCAGTAGTGTCTATGCTCTCTGCAAGTTTGTCGTTAGTGACAATCTTTTCGGGTAGGTACCCGCCGCAACCGATAATTTTTGAGGCCATTAGCGTTCTTACTCCGCTGATGCTTCTTCGATTTTTTCGGCTATAATTTTTTTGCCGTTATATTCGCCACTGCTTACATCCATGTGATGAGGAAGTCTATATTCGCCAGTGTCTTTGTCAATAATAACATTTATTCTACTAAGAGAGTCATGAGAACGTCTCATATTACGCTTAGATTTGGAGGTTTTTTTCTTTGGTACTGCCATTATAATTACCTTTTAATCAATTATTTTAAAAAAACTATTTCAAACTGACGCGCATTATATTATATTTCATCTACAAAATCCACAGTATTTTTTATATTAAATTTAAAAGGTCAACATGAAAACACATTTTTATAAGTTATTTACCGTTATTATCCTGCTTACTTTAGCGGGTTGTCAGTCTATTGATGTTAGAGGGCAGTTTGTTAGCGACAAGGCAATTCAGGAGATAAATACTAAGAAATTAGTCAAGAAGGAGGTCGTAAATTTAATTGGTACACCTACTTACACTCCAGATTATAGTAAAAACACCTGGTATTACATACAAAGATCCATGGCTAGAAGAGCTTGGTTTACTCCAACAATAGCGCAGCAGCGTGTTGTTAAAGTTATTTTTGGTAGTAATAATAAAGCATTGAGCGCAGTTCTTATTGAAGGCGAGCAAAATGAAAAGATTTCTGCCGTAAGTAATTATACTAAAGCTCATGGCACAGAAAAAAATGGTATTCAGAAATTTGTAAAGAATATCGGTAGATTCAATAAAACTACAGATGGTAGTAACAGACGTAAAAAGAAAAAATAGGGTAATATGATTAATAATAAAGAATTTAAAAAGCTGCAAAAGCTTTCAAGGCTTAGCTTCGCAGATGATGAGCTTAAGCCATTTGTTGCAAAGTTAGAGACTGTAGTTGCAATGATAGACTTGCTGCAAGAGGTTAATTGCGAAGGCGTGGAGCCTCTGCGCTCTGTATGCGGTATGGACCAAAGAATGCGCGAAGATGTGGCATCTGCATCGGACATTTCCAATGAGCTGTTTAAGAGCGTGCCACAGCAGGGGGCAGATCTTGCCTCTCAGGTGAAGTGTTTTGTTGTACCAAAAGTGATTGAATAGAGAGATAAAATGACAAATTTAATAAAATTATCCATTACTGAGGCTATATCGGGCCTTAAAGAGAAACAATTTACCGCTTTAGAGCTTACTGAAGCGCATATTAAGCAGGCGGAGAATGTTCAGCATCTAAATAGCTATATTACAGAGAATTTTGACTCAGCGCGCTCTGGGGCTAAAAAAGCAGACGAAAATTATGCGAATGGTAGCGAGCGTAAGTTAGAGGGTATTCCTGTAGCTGTTAAGGATTTATTCTGCACAAACGGAGTAAAAACGACAGCTGGCTCTAAAATGCTTAGTAATTTTGTTCCTTCATACGAATCTACAGTTAGCCAAAATATTGCTGATTGCGGAACAATTATGATCGGCAAAGCAAATATGGATGAGTACGCTATGGGCTCTGGGAATATTACTAGTTACTTCGGTAATGTAATTAATCCGTGGAAAGCAAGTGGTAGTGATGAAGATTTAGTCCCAGGTGGTTCATCTGGAGGCTCTGCTGCTGCTGTTAGTAGTTTTACTTCTATGGCGGCTCTTGGTAGCGATACTGGTGGTTCCATCCGTCAGCCTGCTGCTTTTACTGGAATTGTCGGTATTAAGCCAACATATGGTAGATGCTCACGCTGGGGAATGGTGGCTTTTTCTAGCTCGCTTGATCAGGCTGGAATTTTCACCAGGAATGTTGCAGACTCCGCTTTGATGTTAGAATCTATGATGGGGTATGACGAAAAAGATTCTACTTCTATAAATCATGCTGTGCCAGAACTTGTTTCTGCTGCTACTAAATCTGTTAAAGGAATGAAAATTGGTGTTCCAACGGACTTAATGGAGCTGGGAGGCGTAAACGAAGAAGTAATCAAGATGTGGCAGGACTCCATTCAAATGATGAAGGATGAAGGTGCTGAAATTGTAAACATCACTTTGCCACATGCTAAATATGCTCTTTCAGTATATTACGTGATAGCACCAGCGGAGGCGTCTTCTAACCTATCTAGGTATGACGGCGTGCGTTATGGGCATAGAACGGATAAAACAGGCCTGAGCTTAGACGAGATGTACATCCAAACCAGAACAGAAGGCTTTGGTGAAGAAGTAAAGCGTCGTATTATGATCGGTACTTATGTGCTGTCATCTAGCCATATGGATGCATATTATTTGAAGGCGCAAAAAGTACGTCGTTTGATTGCGAATGATTTTGTCGATGCTTACAAAAAGGCGGATGTGATTTTGCTTCCATCTGCGCCTACTGCAGCTTTTGGGGTAAATGAAAATCAAAGCAATCCGCTTACTATGTATCTGAATGATGTTTTTACTATTCCAGCTAGTCTAGCTGGCTTGCCGTGTTCCTCAGTTCCTGCAGCGCTTTCTTCGAAAGGCCTGCCGCTTGGGATGCAGTTAGTGGCACCAGCGATGGATGAATATAATTTGATACGCGCCTCTGCAGTGATAGAGCGAGCAATGAAAGATACAGACTTTACACCAGGAGGTTTTTAAATGGCATTAATAACAGGAAATACAGGCGAGTGGGAATATGTGATTGGGCTTGAGGTTCATGCTCAAATTTCGTCTAAGGCAAAGCTATTTTCAGGCGCGGCGACTCAGTTCGGTGCTGAGCCAAATTCACAAGTATCACTAGTGGACGCGGCAATGCCTGGAATGCTTCCAGTGCTGAATAAATATTGCGTTGATCAAGCTATTAAGACTGGGCTTGGAATTAACGGAACAATTAATAAGCTTTCTGTTTTCGATAGAAAGAATTATTTCTATGCAGATCTGCCGCAAGGTTATCAGATTTCGCAATTTTATTTGCCAATCGTTGAGCATGGTCATTTGAATGTGATGCGCGAAGATGGGACTGAAAAGAAAATCAGAATCAACCGTATTCATTTAGAGCAAGATGCTGGTAAAAGCATACATGATCAGCACCCAGAATATACCCTGATTGATCTGAATCGCTGCGGTATTGCGCTTATGGAAATTGTTACGGAGCCAGACCTTAGCTCCCCTCATGAAGCTGCTGAATATGTGAAAAAGCTTCGTAGCTTAATGCGCTATGTTGGTTCTTGTGACGGTAATATGGACCAGGGCTCTATGCGCTGCGATGCTAATATTTCTGTCCGCAAACCTGGCGGAGAGCTTGGTACGCGCTGCGAAATCAAGAATTTGAATTCGATAAGAAACATCGTAAAAGCGATTGAATATGAGGCAATGCGCCAAGTGGAATTGATTGAGAGCGGCGGAACTGTGGCTCAGGAAACTAGGTTGTTTAATGTAAGTACTGGCGAAACGCGTACTATGCGTAGCAAAGAAGACGCAAATGATTATCGCTATTTTCCAGACCCTGATTTATTGCCAGTTCGCGTTGATGATGAGTTGATTGAAAGAATGCGCGCGGAGCTCCCAGAGCTTCCAGAGGCTAAAGTTAATCGTTATGTATCCGATCTTGGCTTGAATAATTATGATGCCGAAGTGCTAGTCGCTGATGAAGAAACTTCAAAATATTTTGAAGAGGCAATTAAAGGCTCAAACGCAAAGCTAGTAGCAAACTGGATTACTAGTGAGCTATTTGGGAGGCTGAATAAAAACTCTATGAGCTTGTCAGAATGCAAAGTTGAACCAAAAATGATTAGAGATTTGGTTACTTTGATTGAAAAAGGCACGATTTCTGGTAAAATAGCTAAAGTTGTTTTTGAAGAAATGTTTGAAAGCGGTGATGCTCCTGAGAAAATTGTGAAGGATAAAGGCCTAGTGCAAGTATCCGATCGCGGTTCTATTGAGCCGATTATTGACGAAATTATTGCAGCGAATCCAGACTCTGTTGAAGCATATAGAGGTGGTAAGGATAAGTTGTTTGGTTTCTTTGTGGGTCAAGTGATGAAGAAAACAGGCGGCAAGGCAAGCCCACAAATGGTAAATGCGATATTGAAGGAGAAGTTGTAAGGTCTAGTGATTTTAGGCCTTCTTATCTTGAATTTAAAGTAGCGGTATACAGTTATGGCAAAGAGAAGTTCGCGCGTAGATGTGCATATGTTAGATAAATTTGTTGAGTTTGATGATGGTTGCAGTATTCAATACGCGTACGGCAAGACAGGCGTTGCAAAAAGAGTTCATATAGCAAATACCTGGATGCAGCATTCTCATAGTAGTTTTACTATGCAGTTTCCTTTAATATCATTAGATAAAGTTCATCATAATAATCTGTTGGAAAAAGCTTGCGGCTGTATGCCTGGAATCCATGATGAGATTAGGGGGGATTTTCAGGGGTTAATAGCTTCTGCTCCAGATGCTTCTGACTTTACGGTTGAGTTGATTACAGTGATTGATGGCGGCGGATGCTGCGCTATTGCTTAAATTTGGAGAATGGTGTGGCAAAACAGAAGGTAATAAAACAGAAATTGTATAAGTATCAGTATGCTGGTGCGCATGAGATGCGGGTTGAGTTTGACGATCTTTGTAGTTTTGAGTCTGTTTATCACAATAAAGGCGTTACTCACACAGTTCATGTGCGAAAACAATATCCTGAGTTATATCATGATCATTTTGCCTTTATGATTGCGATTGGTGGGGCGTTTCCGAATCATCATTATGATGGTGATTTAGATTGTCAGAAAGAGTGTGGTAAGTCGCATAAGGAGATTCGTAAAGAGTTTGATTATTTGAGATCTTTATGCAAAAAAGAAGAAGATTTTACTGTTGAGCTAATTGCAGTAGTGGAAGAAGAAGGCGGATGTTGCGTTATTAGTTAAGTGGAAATAAAATAAGAATAAAACAGAGAATTATGACGATAAAAATACATACCAAATCTGATTTTCAGAAAATGCGTGTTTCTGGCAAGCTTGCGGCTGAAACTTTGGATTTTATTACAGAGCATGTGCAGCCAGGGGTGACGACTAATCGCCTTAATGAATTATGTCATAATTTTATCGTTGAGCATGGCGCTATTCCTGCGCCGCTTAATTATAAGGGGTTTCCGAAATCTATTTGCACCTCGGTTAATCATGTTGTTTGCCACGGGATTCCTTCGGATAAGAAGCTAAAAAAAGGCGATATAATCAATATTGATGTTACTGTGATAGTTGATGGTTGGCATGGTGATACTAGCCGCATGTTTTATGTTGGTGAGCCATCTATTAAGGCCAAGCGTCTGACCCAGGTGACTTATGAATGTATGATGCTAGGCATTGAGAAAGTAAAGCCAGGCGTTCATGTGGGCGATATTGGGCATGTGATTCAGACTTATGCAGAAAAGCATAATTATTCTGTAGTGCGTGACTATACTGGCCACGGCATCGGGCAGGTTTTCCATACCGAGCCTACTATTCTGCATTATGGTAAAATTGGCAAAGGAGTGGTGCTAGAGGAGGGGATGTTCTTCACTATAGAGCCTATGATCAACGCTGGCCGTTATGATACTATACTTAGTAAGTTTGATGATTGGACCGTGACCACGCGTGATAAGTCTTTGTCTGCTCAATTTGAGCATACTATAGGCGTGACTAAAGACGGGGCAGAAATATTTACCCTTTCACCAAAAAATTTGCTGTGCCCACCATATGAAAAATGAAACCAATAACGATAATGAGCAGCCGCATTATGTGGGGCATCGCAGGCGTTTGAAGGATAAGTTCTTGAAATATCCTCCAGCTAGCATAAGCGATTACGGGCTTCTGGAATTGATATTATTTCAAGTTATCCCAAGGCGCGATGTTAAGCCTCTGGCTAAAAGGCTGTTGAAGCGGTTTGGAAATTTTAGCAATTTGGTTCATGCAGAGCGCGAGAAATTATCGCTTGTTGATGAGGTTACTGAGCCTGTATTCATGCAGTTTGGTATTATAAGAGAAATATTGACGCGAGTTTTGTCGGACAAAATTATGGACAAAAATGTCATTAGTTCTTGGGGATCGTTGCTGGAATATTTGCATTTTAACATGGGCTTCTTAAAAGTTGAGCAGTTTCGTGTATTGTTTTTGAGTAAAAAGAACACATTAATTGCAGATGAGGTAATGGCAACTGGAACTATAGATCAAACTCCTGTATATCCTAGGGAGATCATAAAGAGATCTTTGTTCCATGAGGCTGGGGCGATTATTTTGGTACATAATCATCCAAGCGGAAATACGACACCATCAGTTGCAGATATTGACCTAACAACGCAGATAGTTAATGCGTGCAAGACTGTGAATATAGAAGTGCACGATCATGTGATTATTGGCGGTGGGGATTATTATAGTTTTAAATCGAATATGTTATTATGAGTTATATAATAAATCTGAGTATTTTAGGCGTGGTTGCGGTTATTGCCTCGCTGATATTAACGCGCGGCCTTATAGACTTTATGCCAAAGCTTGGTATTATGGATATTCCAAGCGCTCGTAGGTCTCATACAGCGCCAACTCCAAGAGGGGGAGGGCTGTCATTTGTTGTTGTTTTTTCCACATTGTTGCCATTATTTGAATATTATCTTGCTGGGACGGTCGAGAGGTCTGCAGCAATATTGCAGATATTCCTTCCCATCAGCCTGATTTCCTTTTGGGATGATGTTTCGCATATGAATGTTGTGCTGCGTTTGATTGTTCATATATTATGCTCTTTGCTTGCTGTGATGTGGCTTATCCATCCGAGCACGATATTGCATTACGAAATACCAATGAGCCTAGATTTAGCGATTGGTGCATTTGCTCTATTATCTTTCTTGAATGTGTATAATTTTCTAGATGGTATTGATGGCATAACGGTAAGCGAGTCTATGCATTTATCGGCTACTATTCTTATGTTATGCGCGCTTCGCTATGATATTATTCCAAATGTAGATATCATCATTTTTATTGCCACAATTATTTTTGGTTGGTCTATTGGTTTTGTTTATTATAACTGGCAGCCAGCAAGGATTTTTCTTGGTGATGTTGGAAGTATAAGTATAGGTTTTTTGATAGGCATATGTTTGCTTACTCTTGCTTCTGCTAGCGCCAAATTATTTGCAGCCTGCGTGATTGCCGCGCTCTATTACGTTGCAGATGGCGGCATGACTATTCTTATACGCTTAGTAAAAGGTGAGCGCATATGGGAGCCGCATTTGCAGCATTTCTTCCATAAATCTGTGCAAAAGGGGCGCAGCCATAAGCGCGTGGTAAAACGTATCATTAAGTGCAATATGTTATTGATGTTATTCGCTGTTAATTCGTTATACTATCCTATAATATCAATTATTGGCGCGTTGCTTGTGGTTATTATTACTTTAATTAGGTCGGTTATTTAGGTTTAAATTATTATGATGAAGCCAATAATCACTGAAGTTAACAAGATAATATACAAGATATTCAAGCGCCAGCATCCTATCCTTGCAGAGCTTATAATTAATTGGAGCAAGGTTGTTGGTACGAAATTTAGCTCAAGCTCCATGCCTTTGAAGGTTATTTCTAGTAGGGAAAAAGGCGCTAGAATTAATATCTTGTATATACAAGCGGATAATTCTAGCATATCCATGGAGATGTCTTATCAGCAGGAGTTAATAATCGAAAGAATAGCGATTTATTTGGGCTATAAAGGAATTCACAAAATAAGAATGTCATCAAGAGGATAAATGAACGATTCAGAATTTGCAGCGTTAGCTGAAGAAGCAATAGATGCCATAGCAGAAGCAATAGAGGTTCAGGACCCAGAGGGCGAGATTGATCTGGACTTAAACGATAATATTCTAACGTTAGTAACAGAAGATGGCACATTCGTTATCAACAAGCAAAGTGCAGCAAAGGAAATATGGTTATCGTCGCCAATTACTGGCCCATATCATTTTTTGCCAAAGGATGGCGCTTGGTGCTCTAGAGCGGGTGATGATTTGTTCAAAATATTGTCAATCGAATTGAAAATGAAGATATCAAGATGAGTAATAATTTAAAAGTAATATTAGGTTACGTAGCGCAGCATAAAAAGAGCTTGGTCGTGGTGATTATTGCCTTGCTTTCTGTTGCTTCGGTGACTCTTTCTGTGGGCTATGTGTTTCGTAGATTAATCGATAATGGTCTGGGGCAGAATCACGCTGCTGAAATAAACAACTCAATTTATTTGATTATTATCCTAATTACCATTTTTGCTTTTGGGAGTTTCTTCAGGTCTTATTTTATCAATGTAATTGCCTTGAAGGTGGTGTCGCAGTTAAAGGCGGATACTTATCGTAATTTACTTAAAAACGATATAGTCACGTTCGAAGATTTAAAAATAGGCGATATTATCTCGCGCCTTAGTGCAGATATTGACATGATAGGCGGGATGATAATCAACTTCCTCTCATTCTTTATACGAAACGGCATTATGCTGATTGGCGCTATTGCCTTGATGTTCATTCAAAGCCCAAAGCTTTCGCTAATGGTAATTATTGGCATTCCTGTATTGTTGTTTCCATTGCTGCGCCTTAGTAAGCATGTGCGAAGATTGTCGAAGAAGGTGCTAGAAGAGCAGAGCGCTCTTGCTTCTAATGTTGAGGAGACTTTTTCATCGGTGCGTACTTTGTATTCTTATAATCAGCAGGAATTCACTGCAGATAAGTTTGACAGTAAAATGTTTAGCTATATTAAGCATGCTAGCGTGCGTCTTCGTTTGCGTTCTATGTTTTTCGCTCTAGCTATATCTGTAATTGCGGCTGCGATAACATCCGTAATATGGATTGGTAGTTTGGATATTTTAAGCGGCTCTATGAGCTCTGGCCAGATGATTTCGTTTATTTATTACGCAATCATGGTGGGTATTAGTGCTGGTGGGTTGGCTGAATTGTTCAGTGAGATTCAAGGCCCGTTTGCGGCGCTTGAGCGCGTTCTGGACCTTAAAAATTTAGATCACGACATAAAGCCATCAGAAATAGATGCTCCTGCTTTGAATGGATATGATATCAAGTTTGATAAGGTTGAGTTCGCTTACCCATCTAGGCCAGACATTCAGGCGCTTAAAACTATTTCGCTTAGCATAGAGCAGGGCAAGTTTACGGGTGTTGTTGGGCGTTCTGGTTCTGGTAAAAGTACTTTGATGCAGCTATTATTGAAGTTCTATAAGCATCAAGAAGGAACTATCACCATAGGCGGGGCGGATATTGACCACATATCTAGCGATTTGATTCGCGATAAAATAGCCTACGTAGAGCAATATCCAGCAATATTTTCGGGAAGTATTTGCTCTAATATAGCATTCTCAAAGCCAGATGCTAGCTTGCAGGAGATAGAGAAAATGGCCGAGCTTTGCGGTATATCTGAGTTCGTTAAAGATTTAAAAGATGGGTTAGACTCTGAAATAGGCGAGCGAGGAGTGCGTATTTCTGGCGGCCAGAAGCAAAGAATAGCAATCGCTAGGGCGCTCCTATATGCTCCAGAAATCTTGCTGCTAGACGAGGCAACCAGCGCGCTGGATAATGAAAGCGAAAAGCAGATATTGCAGAATATAAACAAAATAATGCCAGGCAAGACCATCATCTCAATCGCGCACCGTATTTCTTCTATAGAAACTGCGGACAACATACTGGTTATTGACCAGGGTGAGCTGGAAGCTTCTGGTAAGCATACAAAGCTGCTAAAGGATTCCGAAACCTATAGCTTGCTCTACAAGGAGCAGGCTGATAAGAATTAAATCCGATGTCATTCCAGCACCCCGATGTCATTCCAGCGCCTCGATGTCATTCCAGCGCCCCGATGTCATTCCAGGCCCACGATGTCATTCCAGGCCCCCGATGTCATTCCCGCGAAGGCGGGAATCTCAGGAGGCTATACCGCTAGATTCCCGCCTCCGCGGGAATGACAGTGAAGGAGGCTGAAATGACAGCGAAGGAGGCTGGAATGACAGTGAAGGAGGCTGGAATGACAGTGAAGGAGGGCTGGAATGACAGTCAGTATGGTGGATGAACGAATTAGATCTGGGAATTGAGCCGTGCATAGCAGGAATTGAGTCAAAAAATCAACTGATGATATTACCAAGCTTCAAAAATCAATATAAAACCCCTACTTCCCCGTGGACCCAAAGCCGCCAGAGCCGCGCTTTGTTTCGTCCAGCGAGTCTGTTTGCTCTAATTGTACATGCTCGTATTTTGCTATAACCATTTGTGCTATGCGCATTCCAGGGGTTATTGTGAATTCCTTGGAGCTATGATTAATCAGTATCGCTTTGATTTCACCGCGATAATCGGCATCTATTGTGCCGGGAGAGTTTAGTACTGTAATGCCATGTTTGGCAGCCAGGCCAGAGCGCGGGCGTATTTGTGCTTCTAACCCTGCTGGCAGTGCTATGGCGATTCCAGTTGGGATTATATGAACCTCACCGCTTTTAAGCACGACATCATTTTCAATAGCAGCGGAAAGGTCCATGCCCGCGCTTTGCTCTGTGGCATAATGTGGCAGTGGTAGGTCTTTTGCGTTATCTAATTTTTTGATCTGTACTTTTGTGTTTGTCATAATAAACCGCTCTAGATATATAGGTTGCAACGCAAATAAACATATCCAGTATTAAACTATATATATTTTGGTATATATAGTTCTGGAATTAGTTGCGTAATGAATGTGATTGTGTGTGAATTATTAGGTCCAAAGGATAAATGGCGGGAGTGACGAGACTCGAACTCGCGACCCTCTGCGTGACAGGCAGATACTCTAACCATCTGAGCTACACCCCCTTAATCCTTAGGACAGGGGTAATATATATCAGTTTTTTCTACTCTGCAAGCATAAATTGACATCTTTTGTAAAATTGTTTTGTCGTGGTTTTTGCATATATAGTGCTCATGCAACCTATACTTGCTAAAGTATTAACAGTTTCGCAATTTTCTTAATCCTCTGGGGTCTTGGCACAGTGGTTGCGGAATTAAAGCAAGCCTTTGTAACACGCCATTGTGATACTTTGGTTCTGGGATTGATTTTATTCTAGCGCGCAATTGAAAATTGAAGTTATAATTACAGTTGCATCGTAAGATGATCTAAATCTATATAAAAACAAAACAAAACAAAACGGAGAAAAACATGTCTTTAACATTAGGAAATGACTTAACAGGAACAGTAGCACGTGAAGTAGATGCTGCTAATAGAAGAGCCGCTGGTCTTGGCGAAAGTATGACAACAGGTGTAAACAAGTTCGTAGAAGTTGTGGATGCCTTCCTTGGTAACTCTTTAAGAGATGCAGAAGTAGTATTAGGTGCT
>CAXMOU010000071.1:0-1317 GCA_964195465.1 uncultured Rickettsiaceae bacterium | reverse complement strand
GAGCATGGATGTTCATAATAAAACGGAACCAGAGCTGCTAAAGGATTTACAAGGCGCAAAAGACTTATCTTCGGCGTGTAAAAAAATGGGCGGTGAGATGGAAAGTGATCATCTGAGACAAAACATTTCTGTATTTGACTTGAAAAATTATAACGCTAAGACGCCAATAGAAGCTGCAACTATTCTAACTAGGAGGCAATCTTATCTTGCTGGAGTCAGAGAAAAATTGGAATATCCGAATGAAATAGATGCTGGCCTAATTAAGATTATTGAAGCAGCAAAATTAGATATACATAACAATGAAAATGATGCAGATAAATTATCTAAGCTCACGTCCTTTGTTGCTGGCGAGAAGTTGTATCACTTAGACGACGGACAAATAGTTGAACATTTAAAAGAATCTACTTCTATATCGACTGCTGTAGCAAATTTAACAAGCAATTACCAGAAAGCGTATCTTAAAGATGTGAGTCAAGATTTAAGTACTATCGAACAAAAAGGAGAAATAAAGGTGAGGGGCAAGTCATACAGTAGCTCTACGGAATATTTAACTGAAAATATAAGACGTAGTCATCAGGAATATGCACCGCAGCAAGAATTACAAGACATGCTTAAACAAACCGCAGAGCAGCAAAACCAAAAAGAGGGAAATAGAGGTGATTTTGAGCGATAGCCTTTAGCCAAATGATATCAAATTGTCTACTTGTGCGAAAAGTATTAAGCCAGGATATTGCTACTTCACATCTATAGTAGATTGAAGTAGAGTAGCACTGGATATTAAGAAATAGCAGGAAGCTCCATGGACAAAAAGAATCAATCAAAGAAAAAGGCATACAACGCCCCTCATGATGAGCTAGCTAAAAAAGCCCTGGAAAACCCATTAGCTGCTATTGAGTTTTTGGATGAGTATATGCCAGCAGAATTTAAGGAGCATGTCGATCTTTCAACTTTAGTAGTTAAAAAAGAATCCTACATCGAAAACTCGCTAAAAAAACGATTTAGTGACATTGTGTACTCCATCAAGACAAAAGACAATGATGAAGCCTTCATATATTGTCTCTTGGAGCACCAATCAAGCTCTGACCACTGGATGGCTTTAAGGCTCTGGCAATATACTTTACTGCTTTGTGAGCGACACAAAAAGAAGAAAAACAAACTGCCGCTAGTCTTGCCGTTAATCTTGTACAATGGAAAGGAGAAGTACACGGCTCCTAGGAACATTTGGGAATTGTTCGACAATCCTGACTTGGCTAAAAGGGCTCTAGCAGGTGATTATCGCCTTGTGGATTTGCAAGCAATGTCTGACGAAGATATTGA
>CAXMOU010000070.1:0-29655 GCA_964195465.1 uncultured Rickettsiaceae bacterium | reverse complement strand
TTGTTCTCATTTCTCTACTTTTCTTTGATTCTAAATCCTTTTATAGAATTTGTCCTCTAAAGTATAGCCACTTCAATCCCCCCACAAGTTACTGATAAATGGATATGAACATTACGCTTTAAATCTCTACCAAACGTATGTAAAGCAGTAAATATTCCTACTACAATATTTTTCTTTGCAGCTATTTCCTGGATGATTCCAGCCGCTATAGCGGAGATTAAAGAGAATAAAAATCGATTAAGCCAAAACATTGGCCACAGAGAATCCGGCATAGTAAATGTTATATGTTGCCAGCGAGTTTTAGGCAAAACATTGGTAGTTTTACTGATCCATCGATCTGTTTGCTTCTTGCCGCAGCTAGAGCAAAACCTTCCTTTGCAGGTAAAGGCTACAGTTTTGGTATTACCGCATTTGGTGCAAATGTAGTTTTTAAATCCAAGATACTCTGTTTTGCAAAATAATATCTTGGTAATGTTGAATATGATTCCATCTCTTAGATCTTGATACCTAGCATTAAAATCGACGCCAATTACCACTATCTAAAAAAATATGTTTTATAGATATACCATTACCAACTATTTCCATGATCGACCTCAATTCACTTGTTAACCTAAAACAGATGTTAACATTTATAACTGAAGGTAGCAAGTATGTTGAAATCTAGGCTGCCACCAAAGGTGGCTTAACTTGATAATATAGATCCTTATGTGTCGCATTTGAATCTTTAATGCACCCTATTAATAGTGTTGCGTCTATTGCAAATGGCTTAAAAAAATTAACAAGTGCAGTTATTAATAAATTGGCCCCTTCTAGTAAAAAAACACCAAACTTAGAAATTCAAAGTACTGCAAAGGATAAACCTAAAATGCAGCAACTAACTGATCCAAAATTAAATCAGAATCAATCTATTAAGTTGGGTCGTGCTGCAGAAGTACAGAATATCCGTGCTAATTTAGAGCAAACGAACAAAATTCCTCCACCATTACCTAAAAATCCACCAAAAGCTTTAATAGAAGCTCAACAAAGAAAATCTAAGACTCCTCCACCATTACCTAACCCCCCCCCCCCTCCTATTCCTGCGAATTTTAGAGGTAATAAAGGTATGGGGAGATAATAGCTCTGTCGCATTTGTGATATAAGAAGCTAGAGAAGCGATATTTTCAACCTTCGGTCCATCTATGATTTGCGGCTATAAAATGGGGGTTTCTAAAAGCCTCTTTGGCGTAGGGCATTAATTCGCCGGAAATTAAACGTACTGATCCGCCTGCTGCTCGAATCAAAGCGTCGCCAGCGGCTATATCCCACTCCATGGTTGGGCCGAATTTGGGGTAAATATCGCCAGCGCCCTCTGCTACCATGCATAATTTGATGGAGCTTGGAATAGCAATTATTTCGGCAAAATCTTGTTCTTTTATATACTGCTCCGTTTGCTCGCTTAAATGATGAGAGCTAACAACAGCGACGAATCCATCTTTGTTGTGGGTATTATTTTGGGATTTAGACCCGCTTTTTTCGATGCAAAATTTACGGTTTTCATCTGTAAAATATAACAGCTCCTTTGATGGCTGAAAAACAAAACCATATGTAGGGATTTGGCAGTCTATTAGAGCGATATTAACAGTAAAACTATCTTTGTTTTTTATGTAGCTTCTAGTTCCGTCAATCGGGTCAATCAGCCAGAATTTTCCTTTAGGGTCAATATCAACAAGCGGCCTTTCTTCACAGATTATAGGAATGTCTGGGGTGAGTTTTGAGAGATTATCGAAAATGAATTGGCTGATTTTTTTATCAGCATTGGTGACCGGAGAAGAATCGTCTTTTATATCAATTTTGATCCCCGCCTCGCGCTCATCTAGCGCAATATGGCCAGATTTGATAATTACATTTTTTATAGCTAATATTAGCTTTTTGTCCATTATTATTTCTTCGCATCGGAATTGAGTTTTGCTTTGTAGGTATTTAATAATAAATAGGCTACAGTCATCGGGCCAACGCCGCCTGGCACTGGTGTTATATACTTTACATGATTTTTTACCTCATGAAAATCAACATCGCCGACTAGCTCATATTTATTTTCAAACTCCACCCTATTTATCCCAACATCAATTACTACAACGTCTGGATTGAAATGCTCTTTTTTCAAGAATTTAGGATTGCCAACGGCGGAAATAACAACATCTGCTTTTCTTGTAATCTCAGCAAGGTCCTTAGTTCTGGAGTGGCAAATAGTTACGCTGCAATGTTCTTTCAAAAGTAGCGCAGCCAATGGGCGGCCAACAATATTAGAGCGACCAATAACTACAACATTTTTACCACTTAAATCATCAAAGCAAGAGCGGACTAATTGCAAGCAACCTCTTGCTGTGCAAGGTACAAAATTATGTTCAAGCGGGCTATATAGAAGGCCAACATTAATGGGATGAAAACCATCAACATCTTTGTCTGGATCAATCGCCATAATCACTTTGCCTTTGCTGATCTGCTTAGGCAGAGGCAGCTGAACAATAATCCCAGAAACATCTTCATCTGTATTTAGGCGCTCAATTTCACGCAGCAGAGATATTTCAGAAATATCATCATCGAAATTCTTAAGATCAGTATCTATGCCAACACGGGCAGCTGCGCGTATTTTATTGCGTACATATATAGCACTGGCAGGGTCGTTGCCAACTAGAATAATGGCAAGCTTGGCTGGTTTAGATTGCAGTTTATTGTCTGCATCTATTTTGATCTTTAATTCTGCAAGCAATTGCTCGCTTATTTTTTTTCCATCAATAATAATGGCTTCTTTAATCACGTATGGGCTACTTTTTTTGTTACGATTTTCCATGTATAGTTTACAGGGTAATGGATGATAAGTAAATATGTATTAATTCGTTGTGGCCTGAGGTTTGTGGGCTACCGATGTCTACAGCCCCAGATGTCATGCAGCCACCTGTCATACAGCCCCGATGCTCCTTCCATCCCACCGATGTCTTCCCGTCCACCCAGTGTCATTCCCGCGAAGGCGGGAATCTGTGCGTTGTGGCCTGAGATTCCCGCGGAGGCGAGAATGACACATGGTAGAGCGAGAATGGCATATACTAGAACCGAAATGACATATTAGGGATTATAAAATATCCCTATATACCTCTACTCAAAAACACCTTGCATTGCCATTCTTGTTATAGTCTCATTAAGGTGAGCGGTTAGCTCTTGCTTAATGGCTTTAGGGTCTTCGATTTTCTTATCGTCTTTGCTTAGGTTGATCTTGCCACCCTGAGCATCTTTTACTAATTTATCTAAAATTTGATCTTTAGTGCTTTTACCATCCATATATTTAACAGCAAATTTGTCGAACAAATTCAGGCCAACAGGAGCGTGGTCTACGTTTGTTACCCAAGTATTTTCTGTATTTTGAGCCTGGTATAGTGCAAGCTTAGTAAGAGATGGCTTTTCTAGTTTGATTGCATCTTTATCTCTTTCTGTTAGAGAAATATCTAGATAACCTTTTATTACCAAATTCATCACATTATTAAGCAGATCCATCTCGATTTGAGCTGTTCTGTTAGCTTTGAATTTCTTATTAGCCTTTTTAATAACAGTCTCAAAGCTCATTGGATACCCTCTATTCTCAGTGAAAGTATAAAGGATAGCTTTAAGCCACGGAGAAGCAGCATTAATATGATTGTCTTTATTGCCTTTGAAGAAGAATTTCAAAGAATCAACAGCTTCTAGATCAACATCTTTCAATGGAGTTTCTGGAGTTATGTCGAAAGACAATGCGAATTTCTTAGCATGGTCGTTATTTAGCGATCTGTTTAACTGAACATTAGCGTGGCAAAGCAATGTACTTCTAAAGCGTCTGTTAGTTATAAAATCCATATATTGTTCAGTACGTACGATATCGTTGATGTCTTTTAGCTTTTCAACAACTGAAGCGCTCATATTTCCAAGATACATAGAAGATAGCGAACAATCAGACAAATATTGCATGCTGTTTTTCGACGCAGATTCCATGAATTCGTTGAAGTAATATTGCTTATTTTCTTCTTCCAAATGATCATGTCTTAGGTAATGATCACCCTGCTTTGCAAGCAACTGAGCTTCTTGTGACATCATTTTTGAATATGGAGTATCAGAGCCTTCCAAGCTTTCTTTAACGAACTCAAGAAGCGCGCGTGACTGAGAAACTTTATCCACAGGATTAGGGAAACTACTGGAATGATAAAGCATCATATCTCTAATAGTTCTAATCATGTTCCAACCAGGAAGAGTATTATAACTGATATATACTATGCCGTTTTCAGTTAGATTCTTGCTAGCGATTTCGAAAATTTTCTCTCTAACAAAATCTGGCACCCATGAAAGCACACCGTGGCACACTATATAGTCAAACTTACCAAATGACTCGTCAATATCTGTAATTGAGCAATGTTTTAGCTCGATGTTTTTTAAGCCCAAAGCTTTAATATGCTTCTGACCAGCATCAATCTGAACCTTAGAAAGGTCAACGCCAACATACTTGCCCTTAGGATAATGAACAGCATGCGGAATGATGTTACCACCTTCTGCGCAGCCAAGCTCTAAAACCTTAGCACTTTCAATCTTTGGAGGATTCATTCCGAACAAAGTACCAAGCGTAGCTAGCCTTTCTGGGCTACTTTGCGCATAAGGGTAACTATGGTAAGGAGTTTCATCATATGTGTTCTGTGTATCAATTTTAGTCATTTATTTATACTTATTTTTATTATTATAATTTGTTAAACAGGAAGCTTAAACGTAAACCCTAAAGTAAACTCACCAACGCCAATAGTTTTTTTGATTGGTTTGGCTACTTCAAGCTTACGAGTTGAAATGTCAAAAGCATCATACTTAATTTTTATGTCTTTGACAACTTGAAGTTTTGCGCCAAGATCAATTGCAAAATTCTCACCAATATCTCTACTAAAACCACCACCAAGCTGCCAAACAAAACAGTTCATTGTGTTTTTTCTAACTTTAAAAACAATGCGATCAGCGAATAGCGCGGCAGCCGGGCTATTCTGTATTACTTGGCTCGGAAGAGCTTTCGAAGTAGCTGAAGCTATCGTAACTCTTGCGACACCAGCTCCTACAACTACATATGGCTTGATATCAGCGATATGTTTTTCGAACTCATATATCCAGTTCAGAGTAAATACATCTGCAGACACTCTAGTTCTGCCTGGGGTCTCTAATAAACCAGCGCCTGGTATTACAAGACCTGGTACTAACTTTGCAGATAAATCTATTGCTGGTAATTTATAATGAAGTCTATATTTTGGTTGGTGCGTGGCTGAAAGCTCAATCATCATATTAGGATAAAAGCTATAACCAATGCGCGCGCCATACATTTTAGATTGCTTCAAACGCATTCTAGTTGTGCGGCCAACAACGTCAGTTTCTTCAAATTTCTTTATAACAGGCTCAGAAAAACCAATTTCCGTTCCAATATACACATATCTATCGTCAGCGTTTCTTTGCGCAAGCACGCTAGTTGAAGATAATAACAAAGAGCTAACTAAAAGCGCAGCTCCTGAAGTTTTTACTAATTGTTTCATACAAACTTTCTCCTAAATTACAATGAAATATATGGCGGATTATATAACCAGGTCTGGTGAGGTCAAATTAAAAATACTTTATTTTGATATTTTTTATAAACCACAAGCAATTGTCGTTTTTTTGCTCGCCAATAACCGCAGATTACACGCCTGCAAACAGAAGCAACTTTAACGTTTTTGATACAAAAATGACTCACCACAACATCTATGTGGTTACAAAAAAACCACCCTCTTTTCAAGCCCATTTATAAAGCAGATTTGCATTATTTTACATGCAAACAACGCATGCTATATCTACATATAGTATGTCAAGCTAAAAAACACACAATATGTATAGTTTTTCTCTTGAATAGCTAGCAGCCTAGGGTTATCCTTGAGAAATACTAATTATATACGCGGGGAGATGGGAATGAGCATTGTTAAGGAAAGAAAATTTGAAATTAAAATTGATCGCAGCAGAGATGCTCTGTTAACAGATTTCGGCAAATCTGTATTAAAAGATAGGTACTTATTAGAAGGCGAAGATTATCAAGATTTGTTCGCCCGCGTATCATCTTTTTACGGAAATGACGAAAAACACGCGAACAGAATGTATGATTACATGAGCAAATTATGGTTCATGCCAGCTACTCCCATCTTAAGCAATGGCGGCACAGATCGCGGCCTGCCAATATCTTGCTTCTTAAACGAAACTAAAGACTCCCTTGAAGGAATAGTAGATTTATGGAACGAAAATGTCTGGCTTGCCTCAAAAGGCGGCGGCATTGGCAGCTATTGGGGAAATGTGCGCTCTATAAACGAGAGTGTCCGCGGTAATGGCAAGACTTCTGGAATCATTCCTTTCTTAAAAGTGCAGGACTCCATGACTCTAGCGATCTCGCAAGGCTCACTAAGACGCGGTAGCTCAGCCGTGTATTTGCCAATTGACCATCCAGAAATTGAAGAGTTCATAGATCTACGCCGCCCAACAGGAGGCGACGTTAACAGAAGAGCCCTAAACATTCACCACGGTATTTCTATTTCAGACGCGTTCATGGAAGCAGTAGAAAAAAACGAAGAATGGAAATTAATAAGCCCACTTAGCAAAGAACCAGTAGCTACCGTAAGAGCACGAGATTTATGGAGCAAGATTCTAACAACTAGAATTGAAACTGGTGAGCCTTACATGCTGTTTATAGATACAGTAAACAAGCATATCCCAGAGCATCACAAAAAGCTGGGGCTTAAAGTCAAAACCTCCAATCTATGCGCTGAAATCACACTGCCTACTGGCACAGATCATTTGGGCAATGAAAGAACAGCAGTTTGCTGCTTGTCTTCATTAAATCTAGAAAATTACCAAAAATGGAAAGATAATTCAGAATTCGTAACTGATATAATGTATTTCTTAGATAATGTTCTAGAAGACTTCATCCAAACCGCGCCAGAAACAATGGCAAGAGCCAAATATTCCGCAATGAGAGAGCGCAGCATTGGCCTTGGTGTCATGGGTATGCACTCATTCCTTCAAATGCAAAATGTGCCGATTGAATCCGTGATGGCAAAAGTTTGGAATAACAAGATATTCGAACATATTCAAAAGCAAGCAAACCAAGCCTCGTTAACAATTGCAGAAGACAGAGGCGCGTGCCCAGATGCTGAAGAAGTTGGTATAAAAGAAAGGTTTAGCAACAAGACTTCAATAGCGCCCACTGCTTCTATCTCTATTATTTGCGGTAATTCATCACCAGGCATTGAGCCTTATGCAGCCAATAGCTTTACTCAAAAAACACTGAGTGGATCGTTCACTGTAAAGAATAAAAACCTGATTAAACTTCTTGAGGACAAAGGCTTCAACAACGATCAAGTATGGTCTTCAATTTCAACGCATGAGGGATCCGTACAGCATTTAAGCTTCCTTACTGACCATGAAAAGGACGTATTCAAAACAGCTTATGAAATAGATCAAAACTGGCTGATTGAACTAGCTGCAGATCGTACGCCATTTATTTCGCAGTCTCAGTCACTAAATATCTTCATGCCAGGCGATGTTAGCAAGCAATATCTACATGATATTCATTTTAAAGCTTGGAAAAAAGGAATTAAAAGCACATACTATGCTCGTTCTACTTCAATTCAAAGAGCAGAAAAAGTATCGCATGCAGTAACTCAATCACAGGAAATGATTGATCTTGAGAAAAGAAACAAAATGCAGCCAGGAGTGCCAGCGACAAGACCAGAGCGAATCGAAAATAATTACGATGAATGCTTGTCTTGCCAGTAAAATAAATAAAAATATAGAAAAAGAGGAAATAAATGTCATTACTAGATTCAAAGCCAATATATAAACCATTTGCATATCCTTGGGCATATGAGGCTTGGCATACTCAGCAAAAAATCCACTGGTTACCAGAGGAAGTTCCGCTAGCAGACGATGTGAAGGATTGGAAATATAATCTTTCACCAGGCGAAAAGCATTTGCTAACCCAAATTTTCCGCTTCTTTACGCAAGCAGATATTGAAGTGAATAATTGCTATATGAAGCATTACTCGCAAGTATTCCAGCCAACCGAAATACAAATGATGCTTTCTGCTTTTTCAAATACGGAAACCATACATATTGCCGCTTACTCGCACCTGCTTGATACAATCGGCATGGATGAGAGCGAATATCAAGCCTTCATGAAATATAAAGAGATGAAGGATAAATATGATTACATGCAGAAATTTGGCGTTGGAACTAAAGAAGATATAGCAATAACTCTTGCTGTATTCGGCGCGTTTACTGAAGGTCTGCAGCTATTTGCTTCTTTTGCAATCCTGCTGAACTTCCCAAGATTCAATAAAATGAAAGGCATGGGGCAGATCGTTACTTGGTCTGTGCGCGATGAAACATTGCATACAAACTCAATCATTACTCTGTTCAAAACATTCGTTCAGGAAAATCCTGAAGTTTGGAACGAAAAGCTAAGAAGCCGCCTATATGAAGCATGCGCAACAATCGTGCACTTTGAAGATGCATTCATCGAACTAGCTTTTGAAGTTGGTGGCATTGAAGGGCTAACTGCGCGCGAAGTACGTCAATATATCCGCTATATAGCAGACCGCCGCCTTATGCAGCTGGGCCTAAAAGAGATCTACCTAGTAGACGACAACCCTCTTCCATGGATGGACGAAATGCTAAACGGCGTTGAGCACACAAACTTCTTCGAAAACCGCGTGACCGAATACACAAAAGCTGCCACAACTGGCACCTGGGATGACGTATTCAAAGGCATGGACAAGAAGAGCGGCGGCGCTCAAAGCAAGACCGAAAAAGTTTAACTTCCTATTGGAACAAACAACAAGAGAATTTTTACCACCTCTTTACATTTTCTCTTGTTGTTTTTTCAACCATAAGCTACACTACCCACCTTATTACTAAGTTATTTATCTACGACACTTAGTGCAGAGCAAAATTACTAATATCCTTACTATGAAAAAGATTATTATTTTTCTATTAATGCTATCTGTTAGCATATTTTCTTTTTATATATATTTTAAGGATACAATCATGGAAATTGGACCAGAAGACGCAGCAAGACTACGCGACGAATTACACAATTTAGATATACACCACCACGCAGATCGTGAACTTTATTATCAAAAATTATATTACATTATAGCAAGCGGAGAAGGGTTTTCTAAAAAAGTATATAAGGATAGTAAGAATTTATTGACTATAGGGTATGGATTTAACATGGACAGAGGAAACGCCTCTAGAAATGAATGGAACAACATTTTTAAAGGCTCAATATCTTTTGATAGCGCAAAAGAAGGAGATATAGAACTCACGCGAGAACAAGGTAAAATGCTCAAACAATATGGAGTAAGTGCCAGAGAAGAAGAAATCGCAAAAATATATTATCCATATTGGCATGAAATGCGCGCTAATGAGAGAGCAATATTAACAGATTTATATTATAAATCTCCTAAGCTTGCCAAGAAAGGAACAAAATTTTGTAAATATTTAAAAGAATATTACAAAACAGGTGATGTACATTACTTTGAATTAGCGGTAACCGAAGTAAAATTATATTCAAGCTACTCAAAAAACCCTATTGAAAGAGCTGGCCTACAGAATCGTAATAATATAAGAGCTATTATTTTAGATTCAAGAGAATCTGTTTTATACTCAAATCCTCATGATGAATTAATACCAACAGAAAAAAGGCTTAAAATCATTTTAGGAGAAACCATTATACCAAAATATATTAGCAATAGCTTTCCAAAAAGCAATAAGCTAGGTGATTACTATATATGGAGAACTCTTGGAGATGATAAAGTCAGGTCTACTCACAAAGACCTTGAAGGAATGATTTTTAAGCATGAATATAAAATGATGCACCCTAAGGATGATTACAATTGTAGGTGTTACGCAGAAAGATTGCCCATTCATGCAGAGATTATTGAACAAGAAAATAAAATGATGAAAGAGCAGGATGAGTCTCTAGATATATATATTACAACCTGCGTTAAAAAAAGAATATTACTAGATAATAAACAAAACTAATTTTACTTAGCACCAGCAGACTTCAACAATGATGTGATGTGCTTTTGGCCAAATATTTTGGAAACAGAAAGAGCGCTGTTACCGGAATCATTCTTTGCCAACAAATCTATTCCTTTAAGAACAAGGAATTTTGCAGCTGGATAATTACCTATATAAGCAGCTTCGTGCAATAAGTTATTATCCCCGGCGCCAGATAAATGGATTATTTGGTAATTATTTACAAAGCCTATTAGGGAATATACTTCTCTCTTATCAATGGTTTTAAATGCTTCATTTAGGCTAGCTTCGGATTGATCGTTAGAATATAGACTATCTTCTTCGTTGAAGTTTTCATCATATTCATCTATAAAGCGCTCAATCTCCATGCGCTTTGGTTCGCGCTTTATCTTATTATAATTTTTCCAAAATACAGTTAAGTACGAACGCAAATCCATATTTACTAAACGCGCTTCTCGCGTAATGCTGCCAAGGACTATATCATCATTAGGTAGGACCAATACTTGCGCTTCATTATTAACAAATTTTGCCTGCTCATGCGTTAGCTCTGCAGAACGAACAGCGGAGAATTTTTTAATTTTTATATCATCCCCTATTACCAGCTCTTCCTTAGATATTTGTGGCAAAATTTCGCTGGTTTCGTTTTTTGCATCTCTTTCTTGTTGATATTTCAAGATAGCAGACTCATTTTCCCCAGGTGCTTTATTGGCATATGATGGCACAGGCAGGGGGTCATTTTCACCCTTAGTTTCAGCAGAAAGCTCTTCTTTTTTTGCTTGCTCGACATTCGAGTCTTCTGGCTTTGATCCATCAGCATCTGGTAGTTTTGGTAATTCTAACTTTGTTTCATCAACAGAAGGGACCTCTACATCTTCTTTAACTGCATCTTCTTTAGCTACATCAGAAGTCGGTGCTTCCTCTATTTTTTCATTCGCTTCTATCTGCTTATCTTTGTCCGCGCCCTCTTCTGGTTGCTTGGCTTCATCATCAAAGCTAGGGATTTCTGGAAATTCTGGTACATCCATATCTTCTTTTGCGGGATTAGAATCATCCATTTCAGCATTGGATTTATCTTTAGCCGAATCAATCGAATTTACCGCCTCAGTTTGCGGCAATTCTACGGATTTTTCCTTCTTAACAGCTGGAAGGCTTGGTGTTTCTTCGCTTGGGACTTCTGCAGGAACAGGTAAGTCTGAAGGTGGAGACAAGTCAGGCTTTTCATTGTCCATATCATCTTCTGGAGATTTCGCATAATCTTCAAACCCTTCTGGAAGCTTCAAAGCATCATCTTCTGTATTTTCTGTTGGAGTAGATTTAACAACTTCTTTTACATAGCTAACTAATGGCCCTTCTTCTGTAGCAGAAGCTGGAGCATTTTTATTCATCTCTTCTATTTCATCTTGAGATAATTTAGGCAAAGTCTCTTCTTTAGTGATGTTTTCTGATGGGTGTACAGGCGTCTCTTGCACGATTCCTTCATCAGCAGGTTTTTTTTCTTCGCTATTCTCTTCTTTTCCGAATCCAAAAAAGTTTTTAGCCTTATCAAAAAAAGATTTATCCACCGTTGTGGATGAGTCGTCTTTGGCTTCAACCACAGTAGTAGGCAATGGAGGGACTCCTTCAGAATCTGCGAATGCAGAGGTACAATTTAGAATGAATATCGAGATAAAAAGTAATAATTTTTGTCCCATTTTTTTACTCTATTTTACGTTTAAGTTTTATATTGATTTAGGATTTTGGAACCATTTTCCTGATTTCCTCAGCGACTACTTTTTCTACGATGCGTGGCAAATTACTATCCAGCCATTCTTTAACCAATGGGCGCATTAGTTTGTTAACCATACCATCTAGCGAGTCATCTTTATTTTGATAGCTAGCCTTTTGAGCGGTTTTAGCAAAGCGATCAAATTCCACTTTTGTCTGTCTTTTAGTACTATCTGAAATTAATGAGCTTTCATCTTCTATTGCGTCTAGAGATAAAGTGCGAGTTAGCTCTAAAATACTTTCATCCTCGTGATCTTCGAAAGAATAATCTTCAGAAATCTCGTCTAGCTCTAGCGCTACTTCTGCTTCATCGGCCATACTATGGCCCTCTATTTTATTTAGCAGTTCTATTTCAGCAGATTTATCAACACGTGGATGCACTTGTGATTGATTATCTATGATGCCTCGAATAGACTTTAGAATATCTTCAAGCTTTGCATCGCCATGCTCTTGAATTGCTTCTTTATTAGACACTATTTAGAAACCTACAATTTTTAATTTCATTTTCTTAAATTCAGCTTCGGGATTAAAGTAGTCAACTTTTAGCTTCATGCTTTTAGCAGTCAGCTCGCCAACTAAAGACTTGATTCTATAACCAGCAAGAATCATTTCTTTTTTAGCCTCTACCCTTCCTTCCCTAGCCTTATTTAACCTCTCTTCAGAACGCAAAACATCAACAATAGTCTTTGAGCCTAGCATTTCTTCTTGTACCATACCCTCATAAGCCACTTCAGCGGCTTTAACTGCCTGGTTTGTTGCTTTAATACGCAATTTTGCAGCATCAAATGCAGACCAGTTAGCTTTGCAGCTTGAAATGATTTGCTTTACGGCGCTATCTAATTTAATGGCTGATCTTCTTGTTTGGTTTTTTGCTCTTCTAATATCAGAATATTCTATTCCGCCTTTTTCTAAAATAGGCACCCTCATAGAAAGAGTAGATGTAACGCTTCTATTATTTATCTGGCTTGTAGCACTCCCCTGAGGATTATAATAATTACGGCTATTAGTTACGCTGAAACTTACTCTTGGTAACAAAACGCCTTTAGCAGCATATTCTCTAGCTTTAGAAGCTTTTGTTGTATGCCTTGCATTGCCAATAGATGGGTTAACTATTTTTGCTCGCTCTATTAATGCTATTAAAGTTTTTGGCATATCAACAGGTGTCGCCGGCATTTTAACACCAATAGACTCTACACCAAATATACGATAGAAATTCGCTTTGCTTGCTTCATAATTTGCATAAGCTATTGCCTGGTTAGACTCAGCTGTTGCAACACCTTCGCGCGCACTTGCCACTTCAGTTTCAGTGGACTCACCTAATCTGAACTTTTCTCTCATTGCTTCGAGTTGAGTTTTGTTAGATTTTACACTGACTTTTGAAATTGCATATTTCTCTTTTCCTTCAACGCAAGAAAGGTAAGCATCAATCTCTCTAATAAAAATTTCTTGCTCTTTAGTATAGTAATCAGCTCTAGAAGCCCTAAAACTAGACTGAGCAGCTTTAAGTTCTGCAACAGATGACCCGCCATTAAAAAGCGACTGCTCTAGAGTAAGAGACTGAGAATAACGTGATGTATCTGAAGTTGTTGAATCAAAACTTGTTTGGATGCTACTACGACGCTCAGTTTGAATGTCTGTTGAAGTCAAATCCGCATAGATTCTTGGCATAAAGGCAGCAAGCGCCCGAGGGAACTGCTCCACCTCATCTAAGAAGTTTGTTCTGATAATTTTTAGGTCTTCATGGTGGTTATACCCGCTAGTTAGCGCCTGCTCTAAAGTCAAGGCAGATGCATTAGCCGAAGAGAGAACCAATATCGAAGATAAAATTATTTTACGCATATATACTCTTAAAATTTAGTTAAATATAATTAGCACACAATTGTGATTGTACACTGATTTATACAATGAATGCATCAAACGATGCCATTATCTATATAATCTTTAATATCACTGTGTCAATGCTAGCACGCAAAATAACAAAATAAATATTTTTTGACAAGATTTTGTTATAATATATAAGATTACACCTAAACTAAATAACAAGTAATTAGTAACGCAATTGAATTTAAGGCAAAACTATGAAAAATGCAAAGAATGAGTTTGATGAATTAGAAAAAAATAAAAAAATTGCGCTATTAAAAAGCCAGTCCGCGCACTTAATGGAGTTTCTTACTAAGCCTCCAGAAGAATTAAACGACAAAGAGCTTGGTGACTTGCGCGACTTAGGAGAGCTAGAGAAGTCCTCCAAAGAAGCCTCGCATACGATGTATAGCAATTTATCTTCAATGATAAAGCCATTCTCAAAAACTTTTGATAAAAATCTAAAAAAACTCAAACTAAGCAAATCTGAATTGCTGCTAGTTGATAGTATTTTCAAGAAAACCATCCTCTTTGGTCTAACAAAGGCATCCGATAAATTATTTGATGATCTAAAAGAAAACAAAGGGTTCCTTTATAACCAGATGGTTTCAGAGAGAACTTTAGATGTTCTAGATAGCATATTGGACTTCAAAAAAGAAATCGACCAAAAATTCCCTGGCTTATCAGACAAAATACTATCCATAGCCGCACCTATTATTGTTGCCGCTATATCATATTGCCTTCCTCCTGTTGGAATTGCACTAAAGGCCACTGGAATTCTAGACAAAACAGCCAGCTTCCTAAAAACAGAAAATTTAGAAAAAACCATTGATAAAATACGTTCAGACTTAACCGAGGTCAAACAAGAAGGGCAAATAAAGGATCTAGAACAAAAAACCGAAATCATCGCAGAAGTCGCAGAAAAATCTGATATCCCAGCATCTAATTTAGGAAAATTAGGAATGAGCAAAGAGTCTCTGCAAGCTACATTAAAAGAAATTGCTAAAAGCCCAGAGTCTAAAGCCTTGTTACAAGATTTATGTGAATATGCGAAAAGCCATATTCCTAGCAACAAAATGGAAGTAAATAAAGTAATGGACTCAATCCAGCAAACAACACTTCAAGAGCTAGAAAAGAATGGAGCCTCACAAGAAATGGTAGCAGATGCCAAACAAATGCTGGAAGAGTCTTTTGCAAAAGCAACTGTAGAAATCTATTCTACGCTTGGACAAGACTCAAAGCCTTTAGACAAAGTAACCTCCAACCAAAAAAGCTCAGATATTCTGATTAAAGCTGCAGAAAAAATGTCTAAAATCATGGTACAAAAATATCCAAAACATTCACAGGCAGTTAAAGCCGCTTCTGCTAGCTTGAGCAAAAATGCCAAAGAAAAAGTCGCAGGGAATGTAAGCAAAATTGCAACTAAGCTCATCAACAACTCAAAAAGCAATGGATTCGCTAAAGAAACCTTAGGAGCAGGCCTTGCAAATGAAATCATGCTAAAACGCAGCGTAGCATCAAAGGCCGTTGGTAGAGGTGTTTAGTTTTGCCGCTACTACTCAAACAGCGGGTTAGAGCATAGCATTAAAGCAGCATGAATTGTTGACCAAAATGCTCTGGGTATTTACGTAAAAAAATCTAAATTCATAGAATGAAATGGTGGAGATGGAGGGAATCGAACCCCCGACATTCTGCTTGCAAAGCAGACGCTCTACCCCTGAGCTACATCCCCATCGCGAATGCATAATCTTTATATAATGACTGCGCATAATAGTCAATATCTTTTTTTGATTAATGGACAAATTATTGCATAAAATTCGTTTTGTATAATATTGTAGGGCTGCCCTGCAGAGCTTAAGCGAAGAATCTCTGTATGGCGCCGGGAAGAGATCCTTCGGCTGCGCCTCTGGACGACACGCCTGGCGGCGCGTGTTGTGTTGCTATGGACGAATGCGGCGAACAGAATAACAACGTAATCTTTCTCCTAAGATAGCTACGGAACAGAGTCATTTTGGTCTAAGAGTACTTTAGCGCGAGAAGCGAAGCCTATGGCAATAGGCGAGCAACGACGTAATCGCCCCAACAATTGCTACGGAACAAAGTGGCTGGGGGCCAAGAGTACTAGGCGCGAGGCGCGCGGCCTATGCCAATAGGCAAGCAACGAGCAACGACGTAATCTTCGCCCCCCAGCCGCTTTGTTATTTTTCTTTGAAACCTTTGAACATTGCATCGAATACTGGATCTAGTAGATACTTAATTAAAGTTCTTGTGCCTGTTACTATTTGCACTTCGGCTTGCATGCCTGGGTGTAGCACTAGGCGCCTTGGTTCTGCTAGACGTTCAAACTCTTCCATGTCTAGTTCTATGCGCGCCAGATAGTGGCCAGCGGCTAAATCTTTATTTTGGGCATCTCTTGGGTCAATTACAATATCTGGAGCCATCGAAACTACTTTTCCCATAAATAGCGGTGTAGTTCTGGATTTAAATGCACTAAAGCGTATTTTTGAAACTAGCCCTACTCTAATTGAGTCAATATTTTTTGGCGGGATTTTTACTTCAATAACTAGAGTGTCGCCATCTGGAGAAATTTCAACAATGGTCTGGCCGTTGGGTACAGACATACCAACAGTATGGAAATTCAAGTTGTTTACTATGCCATCTACTGGGGATCTAATTATCATTCTGCTTAAACGACCCAAAAGAACCGAAGAATTCTCTCTTTGAATTGCCAATTGCACCTGCGCGTCTTTTAACTCAGTTAGTGATTGTGCAGAGTGTGTACTATCATTCTTAACAAACTCAATATTAATTTTTGTAATTTCTTGCTCAGAGCGAATAATTTCTGTGTCTGTTTGCGCAATATCACTTTGTGCGTTAGCTTCGCGGGCTTCAAACTCTAGCAAAGCTGCTTTTTGAGCAAATCCTTGTTTATTCAATTTTCTAGTAGCCTCAAGACGATCTTGAGTTACTTCTAGAGTTTTTTGCAAAGCAACTTTTTTGGCATTAAGACCCTCAATTTGTTTGTGAGTTTGCTTAATACGCTGCTCTAAAGAGCTCTTTTCTGCGTTTTTCATTTCTCTTTTAGACTTAAACAAACTATTTTGCGTCTCGATAATTTTTGCAACGACTGGAAGATCTTTGTCTTTCAACAAAAATTCAGGATACACAATCTCATCATCTTCGTTTATTTCGGCAAGCAGCCTTGTTTCTGATGCCAGAAATGTACGATATTGATGTAGAGTGTTTGCGTATTCAGCTTTACTTCTTGTTGCATCAAACTCTAGCAGCTTATCATTAGCTTTAACTTCATCACCAATTTTGACATAAATTTGCTTAATGATGCCGCCTTCCTGGTGGTTTATGGTTTTCTTCTGAGTATTACTAACAACGGTTCCAATAGCAACCGCAGCACTATCCAATGGCGCCATAAAAGACCACCCAACACCAACAAATACAAAACATACTAATACAACAGTACCAAACATGATTGGTGAGCGCGCACTCTCAACTACATCGTTAGTTTTTTCTTTGTTCTTACCAATCACGAAATTAATAAAGTGATCAACAAACTTTACGCTATTTTGCATTCCTTGCAATATTGCAATCAGCATACCTTTTGGGGTTAGTTTGCTAGGGCGCTTAGGCGCTGCAAGACCAGGAGGCATACCAGTGGGCATTCCCTGCGGAGCACTGCCACCACCTATCTGCTGGCCACCATGCTGTTGTTGCATCATCATTTCTTGCAACTGTTGTAATTGCTGTAATTTTTCTGCAGTTAGCTTTACTTTTTTATCATCTGACATAATTTATGCTTCAATATTTATATTTTCTAATCGTTAATGTGAATCATGCCATTTTTTAGCATTTGGATTCTTCCTTGCACTTCCTCTTTCGAACCGAAGCTAGCAACAGCGCCATCTTGCAGAACTAAGATTTTATCAACCTCAGACAATATAGATGGACGGTGAGAGATAACTATAACAGCTATACCCTTCTTCTTTGCTTCCCTTAGCGCTTCTGCCAAAGCTAGCTCACCAGCTTCATCTAGGTTTGCATTTGGTTCATCAAGGACTACTAATTTTGGGTCACCATAAAAGGCTCTTGCCAAAGCAATTCTCTGACGCTGACCGCCAGATAGGTTAGACCCACCAGCACCGATATCTGTATCATAACCATTTGGAAAACGCAGGATGATATCATGCCCACCACACATTTTTGCAGTCTCAATAACTTTTATCGGGTCAATTTCATCTTCCCCAGCCATTCTAGCTATGTTCTGCTTAATAGAACCACTAAATAACTCAATCCCTTGTGGAAGATAGCCTACATGCTCACCGAAATTCTCTCTGTTCCAAGTAAATACATCACCACCATCTAGCCTAACGCCTCCAGAAGAAGCTCCCCATACACCAACCATAATTTTAGCAAGAGTAGACTTACCAGCACCACTTGGGCCAATAATAGCCAAAGACTCAGCTGGCTGAAGCGCAAAAGATACGCCTTTTAGGATATGCTGTGGCATTGAAGGTTGCGGAGCACCTTGTGGAATTGGAGCTGCATAATATACATTCTCAACAGCTAAATGACCATCCACATGCGGAATCGGCATTGCCTGATCTCTTACCTCATGCTTATCGAATGAATCGTTGATGTTCTTGTATGATTTCATAGCACCACTAATGCTCTTCCACATGCCAATCGCATTAGCAAATGGCGCAAGCGCGCGGCCAACAATGATTGAGCTCGCAATCATGCCACCAGTTGTCATATCAGCACCGTTTGTTGAAACCACAACATATGCACCAGTTCCCGTAACTGCCATAGTCATTATGTTACGAATAAAGGATGAGAGATTTGAAATGATACCATTTCTATAACTAGCAATAGATTGCTTAGCAAGCGAAGCCTTATTAAATTTTGACCAGTTATTTCTAACATTACTAATCATGCCCATTGCTTCAACAGCTTCGGCATTTCTATTAGCAACATCCGCCTGGCCCATACCTTTAATAGAAAGCTCAGTTGCTTCACCAAGCGTTCTGTTTGTAGCTACTGCATTGAAAAATGCCAAACTAACAATTATCACAGCACCAGCGATTGTTATCCAGCCAATATATGGGTGTATTAGGAAAACTACCATTATATAAACAATACTCCAAGGAGCATCAAATAATGTGTTTATCCCTGTGCTTGTCAAGAATGTTTTTAATGTTTGGAAATCACGAAGCATCTGGCTAGATGCTGGGTTAACTTTAGTAGCAGATGCTGAAATTGAATGCGCAAATATGATTGGTGACAAAGTGTTATCTAACCACTCACCAACTTTTATTAAAGTAAATGACCTAGCGACCTGCAATAGTGTATGTACAAAATAAATACATGCAATGATTATAGAAAGCATCATCAAAGTACTCAAATTACCACTACCGATAACTCTATCTAGCACTTGCAATGAATATAGCGGAGTAACTAGCATTAGCAAATTAATGAAAAACGCAAACACAAATGTTACTTTAAAAGCAGCTCTACATTTCTCTAGCGCTACTTTAAGCGGGTTTTCTTTTTTTTCTACTTGGTCAAACTTTTTAGCCATATTATCAACTACAATGTTTAAGGGTTAAGAGTTTATATAAAAATTAATTATACATTAATCTTTTAACTAGCGCAAGAAGATAAATATATATTAACTAATGATTTTTACTGTATATAGGGAGTTATTTCTAAATTACTACCCTTTCTCACGAAAATGTTCTAGTTTTTTGTTATTTAATGCATTTTGCTCCTTGGTATATGGCAATAACTCTACAAAAGCCAGATATGGAACAAACGTCCTTTCAGAAGATAATTCTATTTCTAAAGAGTGGCTTTCCTTACCAAGCTTATAATCATGTATTTCTTTAATTTCAAAACTATATGCTAGGCTAGAAGTGCCAAAAGCTGATATTTGAGATATATGCGACTTTAAATGGTCGTAGATTTTATGAACCCCACCCTCTTTCTCTTTAATAACAAGAGATAGATTAGGCTCTCCATCAACTGCAAAACCAACTTGAAAAGCATAGCTATCTGCTACATTTGCTATAATGAAACGAGCAATTATTATGTTGTCTGCCAGATCTATCAAATTATCGCCAGCAATTTCTATTACGGATTGGTCAACATTTTTGCCGTGAAAATGAACTCCTGTTTTAATATTAATGCCCTCAAGTGCTAATATTATGTCGCTTCGCAAATT
Organism: uncultured Rickettsiaceae bacterium; assembly: GCA_964195465.1. Classification (GTDB taxonomy): domain Bacteria; phylum Pseudomonadota; class Alphaproteobacteria; order Rickettsiales; family Rickettsiaceae; genus Megaera_A. The sequence goes on along the minus strand of CAXMOU010000070.1, from coordinate 9,707 downwards.
AACATATTGATCGATTGGATCTGCAATGAATTTGTAATTTGCAGAATTTTCTTCGCCGCCATCATCTTTAGCAATCCAAAAACTAACTCTAGCAGAAAATTTACCCACATATTTTGATTTATCATTTGAGATAGATTCAGAAGCAACTACGCGCGGATTGTGTTCAGAGGCAATATTTTCGCAGAAAGCAGTGATCGTTGGCTGGCTGCGGAACGGGTCAAGAAAAGCTTTGCCGGGAATGTTGCGCAATTTCACCGCATTATCACCAATAAAAGCTCTACCATTTTGGTATGCCTCTAAAGACGAGTCAACCTGCCTTACAAAACCATTATCATCCACATACTTCAAAGAAACAAAATTAGCTTTGTGCTTCTTTACCAGCTCAATTACTTCATCAGAAATCTGCATTATAATTCTATATTAATTACTAAGTTTTCTGTTGTTACTCTTTTCCAACCACCTCTTCAGCAATCTGCACAGCATTTAGCGCAGCTCCTTTACGCAGATTATCTGTACATACCCACATATTTAGGCAATTATCACGCGATTTATCATTCCTAATTCTAGAGACGTAAACCTCGTCATTTTCTACAGCATCTACCGGAGTTGCATATTTGATTTCGTTTTCCAAATTATACACAACAATACCATCGGACTCTTCTAGTAACTCTTCTGCTTCTTTTGCATCAAGCTTACCTTCAAATTCTACATTAACTGACATTGAATGCGAAACAAAAACTGGAACTCTTACGCAAGTTACTGTTGGGTTGATGTGATCTCCCATTATTTTTTTCAGCTCTTCTTCTATTTTATACTCTTCTTCGGTTGAAGCATCATCTCTAAAATCTCCAATATGAGGAAATAAATTAAAAGCTATTTGAGTAGGAAAAACTTGAGCATCTAGGCTTTCGAAAACAAATTTTGCCTTTGTTTGAATGTAAAGCTCATCCATCCCCGCCTTACCAGCGCCAGATGCAGATTGATAAGTAGAAATCACGACGCGCTTGATTTTAACAGCATTATCTAATGGCTTTAAAGCCACAGCAAGTGGAATCACGCAGCAATTAGGGTTTGCAACTATACCGCCATCAAAGCCAGCGAGCGCATTCAAATTAGCTTCAGGAACGATTAATGGGACATCTTTATCCATTCTAAACAATGGCGATTTATCAATAACGATGCAGCCTTTAGAAGCAGCAACTTTAGCATATTTACCTGCTACCTCAGATCCAGCGCAGAAAAATGCTATATCGATTTTAGCAAAATCTAACTCATCCATTTGCACTACATTAATAGTGTCGTCACCAAAGCTAACTTGCTTGCCAACCGATTTTGGCGACGCAGCTGCGATGATTTTCCGAATAGAAAAATTCCTATCAGCTAAATTATTTAATACTTCTCTTCCAACGGTACCAGTCGCGCCTATTACTGCGACTACATATTTTTTGCTCATAAATTTTTATTTATTAAATTTGTATTAGTTAAATTACCCAGTATATGAGTATGAAAATGAAAAATGGACTGCCCAGAAGAGGCGCCTTTATTGCTAACGACGCGATACTCATCTGCCCCGCTTGCTTTTGCGATTGGGTCTATCATAGCGAAATAATGCTTTACCACTTCTGGCGGAGCTTTATCTGCAAAATCTGCAAGATCTACATATTCTCCCTTAGGCATCACCAAAATATGAATAGGGGCGGCTGGATTAAGATCATAAATCGCAATCAACATATCATCTTCGTAAAGCTTATTAGCTTCTATTTCACCGCTAATTATCTTTGCAAAAACATTATTTTTGCTATACATCATCACCACCATTTCTCATATAATAACGAACCTCTGCCTCTTCCTCGCTATGTGCTAAAATTATATCGTCTAGTTTGAATCCTTTTTTCTTTGCATAATATTCGCGCATCTCGCTTGCAAAGAATCCGAATATAAATAACACACCCACATTCAAACCATACACAATATAGCTAGGCTGCGCGGGATTAGCAATAGCGCTGATTATTACTGCAAATAATGCTAGCAACCACATTTTGTGATACAACGCCCAAAACGTATTAAAGATCCCAGCAACAAAGGAAAACCCTTGCGGGATCAATATTGGATTTTTGTTATTTTCAGTAGTATTAACATATACAGAATAAATATTCATAAATTTCTTTTCTTTAAGTGCTTGCAATTTGATGCGTAAGCAATTATCTATCATCTATAGGATTTGTACAAGTTCAAATTCAAAGAAAATGAAATTTTATTATGTCAAATGATTCTACAAGCAGACCAGGCCTACGCGGCACCACCATCTTATGTCTTAAAAAAGGCAATGGAGTAGTTATAGCTGCAGATGGACAAGTGTCTTTGGGAAACAACATCATGAAAGGAACGGCTAGAAAATTACGCACCCTCTCAAATAACAAGATAATCGCTGGTTTTGCTGGCTCTACGGCGGATGCTTTTACTTTATTTGAAAGGCTGGAAACCAAATTAGATAAATATTCTAACCAACTAGTACGCAGCGCTGTTGAACTAGCCAAAGACTGGCGCACAGACAAATATTTGCGCAAGTTAGAAGCAATGCTAATAGTTGCGGACAAGGACAACATCCTAGTTATTACTGGAAATGGTGATGTGATAGAACCAGAAGATAGCGTAACTGCTATCGGCTCTGGGGGCTTCTACGCTTTATCTGCTGCGCGCGCTTTGCTTTCTGTAGATACCAAATTAAGCGCAGAAGAAATCGCTAGAAAATCAATGGGAATAGCTGCTGATATTTGCGTATTTTCAAATCATAATATAATAATCGAGAAAGTTGTATGAGTTCAAAAAACAAGATGGGACTAACTCCGACGCAAATAGTAGCGGAGCTAGATAGGTTTATTGTTGGCCAAACAAATGCTAAAAAAGCTGTGGCAGTTGCACTTCGTAATCGCTATAGGCGCGCGCAAATAAATGAGCCAATGCGCAGCGAGATTGTTCCCAAGAACATCCTACTGATTGGCACGACTGGTGTTGGTAAAACAGAAATCGCCAGAAGACTAGCCAATCTTGCACAAGCGCCATTTATAAAAGTAGAAGCTACAAAATTCACAGAAGTTGGCTATGTTGGCCGCGATGTTGAATCCATCATTCGTGATCTTATAGAGATCGCTGTTACGAACCAAAAAGATTTAGCAAAAGCAGAAGTGGCTGAAAAAGCTAAGCTAGTTGCTATAGAGCGCATATTAGATTCAGTTGTGGGCAAATCTGCCTCACCCGAGACGCGCGATAAATTCAGAGTCAAAATCCTAGATGGCGAGCTTAGCCATACCGAAATCGAAATAAGCATAAAAGACACTGGCCCAGCAGCGGGAGGGAGCTTCGAAATCCCTGGAATGCCTGGTGCTGCAATGGGCATGATAAATGTTGGCGACATGCTAGGCAAAGCATTTGGCGGCGATAAAATGAAGCAGAAAAAACTAACAGTAGAAGATGCTTTGAAAATCATTACATCAGAAGAATCTGAAAAAATGATCGACGAAGAAAAAACTATCATGAGCGCAGTTAAAACTGTCGAAAATGATGGGATTGTATTCTTAGATGAGATTGATAAAATCACTACCAGATCAGAAAGCAGAGGCGGAGAAGTTAGCCGCGAAGGCGTCCAGCGTGACCTATTGCCACTTATAGAAGGCACAAATGTAGTCACAAAATATGGCACAATAAAAACTGACCATATCCTCTTTATTGCTTCTGGAGCATTCCATCTTTCAAAACCATCCGACCTATTACCAGAATTGCAAGGACGCCTACCTATCCGCGTTGAAATGCACGCTCTGAGCAAGGATGATTTAGTAAAAATTCTAACAGAACCAGAATCAAGCCTGATCAAACAATATATCGCCCTACTTAGAACAGAAGATGCTACGCTCAAATTCACAGACGGCGCTATTGAAGAAATAGCAGCGCAAGCAACCAAATTTAATGTAGAGATAGAAGATATAGGAGCAAGAAGATTGCACACTATTCTAGAAAATCTGCTTGAAGATGTAAGCTTTGGAATTAGCGAATCAGAAGACAAAGAAATCACAATTGACCAAAAATTCGTTACAAAGCAACTAGAAAGCTTCAACAAGAATATCGATCTTGCGAAATTTATTCTCTAATTTTTAAAAGTAACAAAACGAACAATGATAACCAAGATATCTAGCCTAACATTCAGCGGCGTAAATATTGTAGACGTTGATGTGCAAGTGCAAATAGAGCCAGGCATGCCTAAATTCACCATAGTAGGCCTGGCAGACAAGACTATTGCCGAATCAAAAGAAAGAGTCACCGCGGCCCTTTCTTCCATTGGCCTTAGCCTTCCTGCGAAAAAGATTCTAATTAATTTAGCACCTGCCGACCTCATTAAAGAAGGAAGTCATTTTGACCTTGCCATTGCTGCTGGAATATTAGCTACCATGGGCGCCCTACCTATTGATGAAATCAGCAGCTACCTGATATTAGGCGAACTCTCACTAGATGGCTCAATTTTACCAGTTAGCGGCGTGCTACCAGTTGCTATGGGCGCGACAGCGCGCGGCAAGGGAGTGATATGTGCGGCACAAAATGGCCCGGAAGCAGCCTGGTCTGGAAATGAAAGCATACTAGCCCCACGCAATTTGCTGGAGCTCATAAACCATTTCAAAGGCAAGCAAGCACTCGCCCAGCCAAAGCCAGGCTTTTCTAGCGAAAAAATAAAATATCCAGATCTGCGTGATATTAACGGGCAAAAAATTGCTAAGCGAGCGCTAGAAATAGCAGCAGCTGGTGGCCATAACCTATTGATGTTCGGCCCTCCAGGCTCTGGAAAATCTATGCTCGCCCAAAGGCTGCCAGGAATAATCCCTGATCTTTCGCCAGCTGAAATCTTAGAATGCAGCACAATTGCTAGTATTTCTGGCGCATTAAAGGATGGGTGCCTAACAACGCAGCGCCCTTTCCGATCTCCTCACCATTCATGCACAGCTGCTGCGATGGTCGGCGGCGGTGCCGGGCGCAAAGTAAAGCCAGGCGAGATATCGCTTGCTCATAATGGCGTATTATTTTTAGATGAACTCCCAGAATTCAACACAGGAGTCATAGAGTCCTTAAGGCAGCCAATGGAAACCAGAGAAGTTATGATCTCACGCTCTGGTGCGCATATAAAATATCCCGCGAATTTCCAGCTAATAGCAGCCATGAACCCATGCAAATGCGGATATTTAAATGATGACAGCAAAGCCTGCAGCCGCGCTCCCGCATGTGCTACTAATTACCAGAGCAAAGTTTCTGGCCCAATATTAGACCGCTTTGACTTACATATTGAAGTTGGAAATTCAGAAGAAAGCTATAATTATGATCATCTTCTTAAGGGCGAGCCAGATGGAGAGTCCAGCGCAGTAGTAGCTGCCAGAGTAAAGTCCGCACAACAAATCCAAGCAACCCGCTATGAAGGATACGATATACGCCTAAACAACGCTCTCGACGGCCAACTGCTAATAGACTACGCCGTACCCGTAGATGCGGGGCGCGACATGCTAAACGAAGCCGCAAAAAAATTCCGCCTCTCCATGCGCGGATACAACCGCGTACTAAGAGTAGCTAGAACTATAGCCGACTTAGAAGCCTCCAAAACCGTAAGAAAAGTACATATAGCAGAAGCACTTAGCTATAGGCAGTTAAGGTAAATACTTTATACAAAACGCGCCGATTAGGCGTGTCATCCTGCGCTTAAGCTCTGGATGACACGCCTAATCGGCGCGTTTTAATCGTAATTAAATTTAATCTAAATCACTAACATCAGGAGCAGCAGCGCCACCAAGATTCACTTCTTCTACCTCAATAACAGCTGGAGCATCTAGCACTTGGCCATCCTTATATTCATACTCACTGTCTTTCTTTTCTTCTTGAGAAACTTTCTTCATTTTGCAGAATGCATCAAATGCTACTTTATTCTTAGAAAGTAACTTAAAGCGTTTTACAGATTTTGCACCAAGAACTTCTTCAACTTCTTCTTCGTTAGTTCCTTTTACCATCATCTCAAGCAAGATTTTCATTTTTTCCTTAGCTTTATAAACTTTCTTAGGAAGTGGCTTATCTGCTATAGCATTAAGTAACACCTGACTTAACCCCTTATCTGCGGCAGCTTCTGCAACCTCATCTGTCACTCTTGCACCATGATGTATAGCTAATGTTATCTGCTTAACCATTCCATGCTGTATAAACAGCTTAATAACTTCACCATTATTCTGGTTAATATCAGCGCCGATCTTTTGAAGCGCCTTAATCTTAACAATATCACCATTAATCAGTGCTGGAACAAGAGCTTGCGCACCTGCTTCAATAAGCTTTTCTATAACTTTTTCATCTAGACTAGCATCTATTTCATGAATTCGTGCAAGCTTTGGCAAAACAGCGATCATTTCCATAACTTTAGCGTCGCCTAAATTATCTATCAATGTAAGCACATGATTACCAGCATCCAGCTTAGTAATGCCAAAGCCAGCCTTGGTAAGCTCTGCTACCATTTCAACTTTGCCCAATTTAATAGCATGCACCAAAGGCGTTGCTGCTATAACAGCCTTACCCAAAACCACTGTTTCTGTTGGCTTCGCTAATTTTGTAATATCAATTGCATCTGAATTTAGCACTAGTTTTAGTAAATCAAGATTATTATAGTTAATAGCATAATCTAATATTGTCTGCCCGTGCTTGCCGCCCATTACCGCACCATCAAGCTCTAGAACGCCATGACCCTTTTGTGCCATAACTAAAGAGTAGTCATTATAACCTCTCTGCACCATAATTTCTAACGCAGTTTTACCATCAGAACCTATTACATTTGTTTTTATATTTAAATCTTGATCAGCCAAGAATAGCTTAAATATATTAAGAGGGATTCCATCATGATTCTCAGTTAAATAATGCAGCAATAGCTTGTTAAGGTCTTCGCCAACAACTTCAAGCAAATCTTCCTGGGCAAATATTTTCTTCAAATATTTTGCATTAATTAATTTTTTCTGCAGTGTATACGCAGACTCCAACTGCTCTTGTGCATAACCAATAAGCTGAACATTGTATGGAGCAATCATTTGAACAATATCTACCAATGCTTTGTCTGCCGCCATTTCGGCAGCAGTTTTACCAAACTTATCTACTACGTCAACAGCAAGGCCAGCATCTTTCCATGCTTTGATAACAGAAGCATCCAATCTACCTTCCTCAACATAATTAATTATTTTATGCAATTCTGAAAAACCCGAAGCATCTACTTTAGTTACATCAATCCCCTGCTCAACAAAAGCACCAACAACTTGTATATTACCTACAGAAACACCAACAGAAAGAGGTGTCACACCATTCCCATCAAGCTCTTCAAGAGATCTTCCTTGCTTCAGCCAAGTATCCATCAACGACTTCAATACCGCAGGATTCTTTTCATTAACAGCAATAAAATGCATAAACCCATCAAATAACTCACCACAGACATCCTTCTTAAAGCTATTAGCATTCTCTTTGTTGATACCAACAGCAGCCAGTTCCATGCTAATCTCTGCACCCAAGTTAATTCTTGCGCTATACTGAATAAATTGGCATTTTGCTACAAACTCTTCAAACAAATTCTCATTATTCATGTTATCCCACACTGCATCTGGGTTTATCAGCCTACCTTCAACATATTTTAGATATTCATTACCAAAAGCCTCATTGGCTAAAATATTTTGTACGCCTAAATAAAACTTATTGTTATGCTTTTGTTTTGCCATTATATATTACTCATTATAAAAATTTAATAAAAGATAGCGTTATAATGCAGTGTTTATTAAAATACGTCAACAGTTAATTAATGATTAAGCTAATTAACTGTTGGTGAACTCAACGCTCTTCAGATGCCTTAATAGTTCATATTAATATACTTACTATTCAAATATTCCTCTATCCCTTCTATCGACCCCTCAACCCCAAAGCCAGAGGCTTTGCGTCCAACAAAAGGTGCTTTGGCTGTTGCTGGCCTGGATGAGTTAACGGACACCATGCCATAATCTAGCCTCGATGCCACATAATGCGCTCTTGAGATATCTTTTGAATATAAATATGATTGCAGACCATACTCAGTATTATTTGCGCGCTCTATTACTTCTTCTGTTTCTTTAAACGAATAGCACGCAAGCACAGGCCCGAATATCTCTGCTGCGAATATATCCATTTCATCTTGGCAATTTTTGATCACAGTAGGTTCTATAAAGTTCCTATCATACGCTCCGCCGCACATTATTTCTGCACCTTTAGTAACAGCATCACGCAGTAATAAATTAATTTTCTCAACAGCAGTGGAATTAATCAAAGGCCCAATATCACTAGATTTATCAAACCCATCGCCAGATTTAAACTTAGCAAACTTCTCTGCTAATATGGCTGTGAATTTATCGTAGATTTCCTCTTCAATAAAAATCCGATTCGGCGAAGTGCAAGCCTGGCCACCAGAGCGCATTTTTATTCCAATCAAATCATGCGCCACTTTTTCAAGATCATTATCCGCAAACACTATATAAGGAGCGTTCCCACCAAGCTCCAGCGATAGCCTCTTCATAGTTTTAGCTGATTTCTCATATAATAATTTACCAACCCTGGTTGAACCCGTGAAAGAAATCTTTCTAATACGAAAATCATTGCAAACCAGATCGCCAAATAATTTCGCATCGCAAGTAACTACGTTAAGCACCCCAGCTGGAAGCCCAGCCTCTTCCAAGAGCTTAGCCTGCGCCAAGGCTGAAAATGGAGTAAGTTCCGATGGCTTTAATATAACGCTGCAACCAGCAGCAATAGCTGGCGCAATTTTACGATGAATCATAGCAGCTGGAAAATTCCACGGAGTAATAGCAGCGACAGCGCCAACCGGCTCTTTTTCTGTAATGATCTTATGATTAACGCTACTCCCTGACCTTATATGACCACCATGTGGGCGCAGCATGCACGCGAACCAATCAATAAACGAGGCCCCGTATAGCAGCTCTCCCTTGGCTTCAGAAAGCACCTTGCCCTGCTCCAGGGTCATTAGCTCAGACAATTCGTTGATGTGTTTATGCTGAAGATCATACCATTTGCGCAGCACATTATAGCGCTGATCAGTCGTAGATTTAGCCCATATGGCAGATCCGTCTATAGTAGAATCTATAGCCTCCTTCAACTCCTCACTACTCATATCTGGCACGTGGCCAATGATTTTACCAGTAGAAGGATTCTCTACCGCAATCTGCCCTTCCCCAGACTTCACCCATTTTCCATTGATGTAATTTTTGTTATTAATAAAATCTAACATAGCACCTCAGCATAAAAATATTGAATCTCATAGAGATAATAGAAAAACACAAGTTTAGCAATGCTAAATGTTTAGTTTAATTCATAAAGAAACCTACATCCCCAGATTGTGACAAAAACCCTGCATGAGTAATTTTAAAAAGACATCCACAGGCAAAAAACTACAAATTTTATTATTTTGCAATAATATTCAAATAGTTTTTAGTCAAATAACATGGAGAAAAGCATATGAAAATAAGGCAAATTGATATGGCAACAGTTTAGAGGACAATATTTTATAAAAGGATTCTTCTCTCTTCAAACTCAGTAGGAGCAAGGTATTCAATAGTAGAGTGAGATCTATTTTTATTGTAAAATACTTCGATATATTCAAAAATGGCAGCAGC
>CAXMOU010000069.1:0-4051 GCA_964195465.1 uncultured Rickettsiaceae bacterium | reverse complement strand
TGCTTGTACCAAGATCCAGTAATGTTTCTATTCTGATTCGCTCTTCTGAGCTTAAATGATGTGACATATTCTTCTCTATATAAATTACTTATTTTAATAATATAGATCCTTATGTGTCGCATTTGAAGCTTTAATGCACCTCTTCTGCGACATCTCTCTAACAGAATTATCTCCAAACCATTTCGTATGCCCCTTTACTACAGCTGCAGGGCCAGCCCAAGTAGTGACACTCTCTAGGCGAGATATATCATTATTTAACACAGAACCTTCTAGATCTTTTATTCTGCTCTCCATCGCCAAGGACTCTTCTTGAAGATAAGTTATCGCATCATTTTCATTTTCTGTTCTTTCCAAGACTTCTATTTCCATTAAGTCTGATAAATTTTCTTCTAATTCTACTTTTTTAAGATCCATCTCGTGCAATTGGTGTGGAGCCTGCTCAACATGCAGGGCATGAGATAATTGCTCGTAACGCTCTCGCATTACATTTTGCCAGGTTTGTTTTTCTTTTTTTCCGTCTTTTCCTACTAAATCTTGTCCATCTGGACCTTGTTTATAGCCATAATCCACCTGCTCTAATTTCTTTGCCTGCTTCTTACTAACCATCTTAACTGGATCAATTCTAAAAGTATCCGCCCCCAAGAGTTCATTAACTTTGAATTCATCACTTCTTTGCGCGCCAACAATATCTGACTTTGTAATCACTGACTTTTCTGGATCTCTATCATCAACATATAATGGAGCCGCATGATTATATTTTGTTAGAAAAGCCTCTTCAAGCTTTCCTTCATGCCCCGTCAATTGGTTGTTTTTTCCCTTTATAGCGGTAGTTTTAGGTGTTAAATACATCGCTAAATCACCAGATTTATATTGCCCCGTATTTAACGCCTTCTTCTCTAACTGGACCATCATGCTAGAAGAATTCTGCAGAGTTTTGGCCATTTCCTTCAGCTCTTTATTGTCAGAATTTTCAACGATATAGCCAATCAAGCCTTTATATTTTTTGTGCACAGAAGCAAGGGCCGACACCTCTCCGTGTTCAAAAAGAGTAAGTTTTTCATATTCTTCTAATGGCTGGTTCTGGAATTGAGATTTTAAGGCTACATCTAGCTTTGAAGATGAAACTTTTTTGTGATTATAATCTGCTGTCTTGTGAGTAAAAGCAGATAAGAACTCTATCGCATTAGTTTCATTAACATTTTTTCCGTATTTTTGTGCTCTTAATTTCTTATTAAAGGCTTTATTACCCATGTTCTTTAGAATAAGCTCAGCTACCCTGTCTGTGCCCTTGGAAGCTTCGCTTAAATCTGGAATTGCTGATATCTCAGTTACTAAGTCAATTAATTCACGCTCTTCTGCTGTATATTTTTTAGGCATAGAGTCACCACCATTCAAAGTTAATAACATTTTAAGTTAATTGTAACTTAAAACGCAGCAAAAATAAAATGATTACTTTTTTACCCGCATAACAACAAGCAAACTGTAGTATTTTTATAAAATAGAAATATCCTTATCCAGGAGGTGGCTCTAATATGGAGCAAGAAAAATGGTAGACTTAAAAATGGTGGGCTTGAGAAGACTTGAACTTCCGACCTCACGCTTATCAGGCGTGCGCTCTAACCAGCTGAGCTACAAGCCCATCTAAATGGGTTCCATCGAAATGGGTGAGGACATTGTATAAAAATATCAGAAATTGTCAAGTCTATTACTGCAAATAATAGCAATAATATCATGAAATTGCCTCTTATTATTAAATACTCACCCAAATCTAGGTTTTTTTAGCTCTCAACCTCGCCAAGCAAGCCTGCTTGGGCCAGAGCATTGCCATCAACAGCATGCTCTACTCCAACCTCATTAGACACTATTAGCACCCAATCAGGTGATTCTTCGAGATCTGACGCTAACGCCTCTGCTTTCTCTTTAGCTAACGCATACGCTTCCTCTTTAGCTAGTGCATACGCTTCCTCTTTAGCCTCTGCTTTAAGCTCCTCTTCTGTTTTAGCCCTAATACCAAGCTTAGATATTTGGTCATGAAGCTCTATAGCGGCTAATTGCAGGGTTGTTTTAAGTACAAACTTTGGGATTATATTACATAATTCTTTAATAGACTTATCCAGCGCAGCATTAACATTAGATGATGCAAGCTTAATCTGAAGATCAGCAGCATCTGACTCTAAACCTTGTTTGTTAGCACCTCCTGTCAAAACTTTATGATACAGGCTTATAGACATTCCTATCAACGTTAATCCAAACCCATCAGAAAATTGCTTTATTAAAGCCCCGCCTTCTTCAAGCGTATCTGGTATTTTATCAATCTTTAACCTAGTAGCAGCTGTTTCTTGAAGCTTTTTTCTGTTAACAACCTCTTTCTTCACAGGAACATATAGATGCTGATAGAACCTATGATGTCCACACCCCCCACCAAAAGAAAACAAAAAATCACCTTTTCTATACCCACCTGGCATAACACCTCCAAATAAAAAATTAACAACAAACTTCTAGCGTTAATATTCTACCTCTTTTGCAACATGGTCAACAAAAAATTAATATAATCTTTTATTTACATTAAATAATGAATATTACAGCAACTTAAATCTAGCGCTTTAAATAACGGAGCCAAGCCTGCCAATCGCGGGCACCTAAGTCTTTTTCAAAACCCAATAGATCAGAGTTGGTCTTCATGCATAATTCATGATCTGGAATTATTAATTCTGAATTACAAGAAAGAGCGGCTACTTGAGTTTTGCAAGCAAGCTCTAAGTGATAGCAATAGAACAAAGCCTCCCAAGCTGTTTTACCGCAGCCTATGAAGCCATGGTTTCTTAGAAAAATAACATTTTTATCATCTAAATCTTGAACCAACGAATTCCCCTGCCCTTTATCTAAAGCCAATGAATTATAAGAATGATATTTAAGCTGGCCATAGAAATGTAATGCCCATTGACTGATAGGAAGCAGCCCATCTTTCATTGCAGAAACCGCGATAGATGCCACTGTATGCAAATGAAAAATAGCGTTTAGATCCGGGCGAGCCTGATAAATACTACCATGAATTATGTATCCTGTTTTGTTATATTGATACTCCGCCCCTTCTAAGATTTCACCATTCAAACTAACCTTCAACAAGCAGTCTGCTGTTACCTCTTCAAAGCGATAACCAAATAGAAAAATATAATAATAATCCGCTCCATTTGGCCTGGCAGACAAATGAGTATAGGTGTGGTCGTCCATACCTAATTTAGCTAATATTTGATATGCAGATGCTAAATCCCGCTTGACTTGTCCATCCATGTCGATATTTTCCTAAATTAAGATCCCATGCATTATCTATTACAAACCGCTACTCTGTCAATCCTTTACTTATTAAGTAAAAAATTATTCTATAGAATCGTCAATAAAACTCCATGCGGAAGGATCTTCTGCTCCTAACAAGCCTGGAACCAGGTCGTCCATTTGCCTAAACACAGCATTTGATACTATTTCATAATGAAAGAGTGGGTCTTCCACTGGCGCCTGCGACTGCGCTAACGCATGTATCGCATCAGAAATTATGTGACTAGCTACAGTCTCGCCAAAAGCAAAAAGCTGAGGCTTTAAGACATCTCTTACTTCTTGAGCAATAACATTAGCTAATGCAAACTGCATATAAATTATAGCACCTTTAATCGGAGGCCAATTTTCAGCAGCGCCTTCATTGGAGAATTTTGCAGCATATACTTCTGGATTTTTTCTAGAAAAATCTATTTCTACTTTTTGTTTTGGCATATTTTACCTTTGGTCTAATTAATATTTAGGGAAATATAATTTAATCTCCACAATTAAAACAATATAAACACCGCAACTTCGTTTATAAACAAAACTTCACACTTCAAGAAAATAATAGTTGACTTGTGTTAAGTGATTGCGTTATTATTACACGGCCACCTCATGAACTTTTGATTAAACTGGTTTAACCTTAAGTCGCTTGTTAAAATGCACAAAATACTCTACACCTGTTGAGTTAAAAGCATTTGAGAGGTGTCTATGCAACCAAAGAAAGAATTTCTTCAGG
>CAXMOU010000068.1:0-1908 GCA_964195465.1 uncultured Rickettsiaceae bacterium | reverse complement strand
GCTTGTACCAAGATCCAGTAATGTTTCTATTCTGATTCGCTCTTCTGAGCTTAAATGATGCGACATATTCTTCTCTATATAAATTACTTATTTTAATAATATAGATCCTTATGTGTCGCATTTGAAGCTTTAATGCACCGTCTTGATGTAGTAAAGTTAATAATTGAGGCGCAGCCAAAATTATTAATGAAGCAAAATAATACTGGTGATAGTGTTTTGCATGTAGCTGCGGATAAAGAAAATTTTGATGTCATAAAATTATTGCTCGAAAAAGAGCCTAAATTACTAGATGTCCAAAATAATCAAGGCTTAGCTGCTATTCATAGATCCGCTCAGAGTTGTAAATTTAATGTAATAAAGCTGCTGATTAAGCTTGGTGCTGATGTGGATATTTTATCTAGTTTCAAAATTCACTATCATAATTATTTAGTTCAGGCGGCTATAAAATCAAAGAATTTTGATGGGCTATTAGATTTTGTAGATTTTCTAATTTCTAGAAATGACGGTTCTTTTAATGTTAATTATCAATATACGGGTGGCGCTATATTTGTTGATTTCGTAGTGAAATATGCTAAAGACTTTGATGTTGAAATCAATTCTGTAATGCCAATTATTCAGAAATTGCGCAATGTTGGTTCTGTAGAGCCTATGAGTATTATAGGTGATATGAGGTTGGACTTAAGTAATGGCCGTCTGGATTCCTATGAGCCAAACCAAGAAAATGCTCTTAAAGTTCTAAATAAATTATACGAAAAATACCCATTATCAGAAGATGAAATAGATGAGATCATAGAGGGTTTTGACGCTAGAATTAATGCGGTGTTTTCTGAGTGGGTTAATAAAGAATGGTCTGATGATGAGATGACTATAATGGACGTTGTATGCGAGCTGATTGTGATGAATGACGTTTATGATCGTTTAGATGAAGGGTGGGACTTTCAAATAACTCTTGCTTGTGTAATAAAAGCAACTAAGGATGATGAGATGTTAGAGCTTGCGTTGATCAACTGTTTAAGTGAGCTAAAAATGTGCAACCTAGGTAAGTTAATGAACTTGCTGTATGTGGTGCAAGATAAGCTTTTTGAGGTTCCTGAACTTTCTGAGCAACATAAAGGAGAATTTTTTGGTTTAGCTTTGGAAACTATCAAAGCTGATAAATATTTTCAAGAGCATCCAGAATACTTAGATTCATCAATTCATGCATGGGTTATTGCGCATATGGAGCAGCTTCCGCCAGAGGCGTGGCGCCCTGGGGTGACTAAGATACAAGGCATTATGAACCAGGTTTTTTCTACATTCCAAGTAGATGTGGCAAGAGAAGGGAGTGCTGATTACATCAATTTAAAGGACAATATTATAAAAATTGACTTAGTTGAGACTATTTTTAGAACAGAGGCTGCTAATCTGCCAGAGTGGAAAGAGTTGCTAAATTCTTCTGTTGGAAAAAAGATTGAAGCATTGGTTGATAAAATAATACAAGTTCCAGATCAGATGCAGGCCTTGCTGGAGAATATTTCTGTAAGATCGGACCTTGTATATGCCAATTTTAGTACGATAAAGGTTTCTTTGTTTGACAGTTGTTATCGTGAGATTAAAGAGAATCTGGGCGCAGAAAAAGCTGCTCAATTTGCTAAGCTGTTAAATGATGAAGCAGTTTTGTCAGAAGAGGCTACTAATCACCTAGACGCCGCAGTAAAACAAGATTTATTGCTTATAGCAAATGCTCAAAATGAGCAAGTTGAAGATTCGCAAGTAATTGGTGATGCAGAGGTGCATTAAAGCTTCAAATGCGACAGATCTAATGTTCTATCTTATTATAGTATTGTGTAGTATATTCAATCGGAGTTAGAAAACCAAGTATTTTTCTTGGTCTATTATTTAGCTTATTTTGAATTTTCTTTACCTCTA
>CAXMOU010000067.1:0-8635 GCA_964195465.1 uncultured Rickettsiaceae bacterium | reverse complement strand
AACCCCTGAAGAAATTCTTTCTTTGGTTGCATAGACACCTCTCAAATGCTTTTAACTCAACAGGTGTAGAGTATTTTGTGCATTTTAACAAGCGACTTAAGGTTAAACCAGTTTAATCAAAAGTTCATGAGGTGGCCGTGCCTGCATTGCAAGCCAATGTTAATTTGACGGAGCTCCATGGCCCTTTGTTCGACTAAATGAATTGACATATGTTAATATTTAAGTTATACACGCTCATATATATTAATTAGTTCTAAGGTTTGGATTTTATGGGTAAAAATAGAGAAATGAGTGCTTACTATACTGCCTCTGATGGTAATCTACACCTTAATATTTTAGCACCCGATCCAGATATTAGCAATGATGCGCATTTTGCACAATCTTTGCAACGTGAGGAGTGGACAATAGATACTCCACATACGGGCGGAAAAAATGCAATGCTATGGAGTAGACAAGCGCCCACAGCGCAATCTAAAAGTCTAGAGCTATCTACAATTGACTCAGGAGTAGCGTCGAGACAAAATATATCTTTTGATTCTTTTATCTCGCTTAAAGCACCATCATCCGCTAAGAGTGCAAATCCAGCATTGGCCCGCATAGTGACAAATCCAACTATATCACTAGAGAATGAGATTAAAGTACCAGCAATGGAAGAGATAAAAGCTGCTAACCCTGTACCAGCGGTACTATTGCGCGACTCTCTAACTTACGAAGAGAAGAAAAAATTACTTGTTTTTTTAAAAATACCTACTACAGATCAAGAGACTAAGTGGTATAAAAAGGAATTCAGTGAAATTAAGAAAATGTTATCTGGGGTCACCGCCCTTGACCTTAGCATTCATCGCGGTATCTCGAATATATCCTTTAAAGGAATAAAAGCCTTAGCTGCGGTGCTAACCAATAATGAGACTATCACTACGTTGAATTTTATGGGCAACAAAATAGGCCCTGTAGGAGCAGAAGCCCTAGCTGCAGTGCTCAAATACACCCAGATCACTATTTTGCATCTTGGGAACAACAATATAGGCCCTGTAGGTGCGGCGGCCATAGCTGCAGTGCTCAAATACACCCAGATCACTACATTGACTCTTGGGAACAACAATATAGGCGATATAGGTGCGGCGGACCTAGCTGCACTGCTCAAATACACCCAGATCACTACATTAATTCTTGGGAACAACAATATAGGCGATGTAGGGGCGGCGGCCTTAGCTGAAGGGCTCAAAGACACCAAGATCACTACATTGATTCTTTGGAACAACAATATAGGCGATGTAGGGGCGTCGGCCCTAGCTGAATGGCTCAAAGACACCGGGATCACTATTTTGCATCTTTGGAACAACAATATAGGCGATGTAGGTGCGGCGGCCATAGCTGCAGTGCTCAAATACACCCAGATCACTACATTGAATCTTGGGAACAACAATATAGGCGATATAGGTGCGGCGGCCATAGCTGCAGTGCTCAAAGATACTCAGATCACTACATTGAATCTTTGGAACAACAATATAGGCGATGTAGGGGCAGCGGCCATAGCTGCAGTGCTCAAAGACACCCAGATCACTAGTTTGGATCTTGGGTACAACAATATGCAAACGAGTATTGATAAAATAATACTTAGTAATATTCAGAAGAGCGTAGGTAATTTTCAAAAGCTTTATCAAAAGCTCTCGGCACATAAGGAATTTATTGCTTATTGCCAGAAAAAATCTCACAAAGAAGAGGTTGATAAAAAAATGCGGGAGGCTAAAGACGGAGTTAATAAAGAACAAGCTATTAAAGACGCAAATCAGGCTACAAGAGAACTGAATGAACAGGATCCTGGTAGTAAAATGAGTATTGGCAAAGTGCTCATAGCGCAGTTAAAGATCTACTATTCTTGTGACAAGGATGTGCTAAAAACACATTGTCTCCCAGGTGCAGCAAAACAGATCAAGGGATTAGACAAATACATAACAGATCATTGTTTAGAGTTTTTGACAATAAAGACTAACGACAGAATTCCTGCTAATATACAAAATGAAATAGCAGATTTTGTAGGTAACATAGGGCGTTTCTTAGAACCCAAGGCAGAAAATACAACAGAAGCTGTTTTTGCTAATGACATTGATCTAGAACTTGCTGGCGATATTCAGTCACAATTTGTTGCTGCATAGAGCTTATCGCCTCGTCTGTAAGTTTCAGATGGGGCTAGTTTCTGCTTAAATTCAAAATAATCCCGCTTTAAAACCCAAGCTGCTTAACAATCAAGCTTTTGTAGCTTTCCAGTAAATTGTCTGTGTTTGTATTTTTGCCTTCGCAGCCATGCATATTACCGCTGCATTTTTTGCGCATTAGTGAGCTGGCTTGGTAATATTCGTTGCTGTTCAGTTTGGCCATATCCAGTATTAGGCTTGGGATGAAGGATATGTCTAGAGCGTCATATTTTGCTTTATCGTTGATTTCAAAATTTGCATTCACATTATAGAATGTTTTGTAGTAATCCTTAATATCGCGAGTGAATCGTAGCTGCGTTGAGAATCCTTCGAAGGATGGCAAGTGGTCACCAAAATTGACTATGATTGTTTTTCTCTTACGCTTCATTAGTTTTTCTATCAGGTCTGTTTGGTCTTCGCTTGTTCTTGTTACTCTTGAGATATAGTCGTTTAATTTTGAACATAATTTATCGTTCATTATTCTGCTGCAGCCTATATCATCTGAGAAGAAGCTTGAATGAGGGCCGTGGTTTAGCATGGTGGCTGCGAATATATATTTTGGCTTTTCTGGGTTGCGATCAAGTGCGTCAATTATCATGTCGCCAATCATAGTGTCTGGAATGTGCCCCCAGCTGCCTGGGTCAAAGCCGAATTCATAAATATCGCTGACATCGTGTGCCCCTAGTGTGGTGTAAGCTTCTGTTGCTAAAGAGAAGTGTTTATCTACGGGGTAAACTACTTCGACTCTGTATCCAGCTGAGCGCAAATGGGACATTATAGAGTTCTGGGTGTGTGGTACTAGCGTGATGAACGGCATATAGCTTGGGCCAGCGAATGATTTATGCGGGATTCCTGTGTTGATCTCATATTCACTAATCCAAGAGCTGCCACCAAAAGTATTTACGTTTAATATGCCGCTATATTTGGTGTGTTTTGTATCTTTGAAGAAGCTAAAATCAAGTTTATCTGCGAAATCATAATCTAATTTGCTTGGGTCAAATACGGACTCGTTGAGGATCACCACAATATCTGGCATTTCGTCGCGTTCTGTAACGACTTTATTGTTTGATTTTGATATCTTGTCTAATATTAGGCTTTCGTCTATAGTTCCTGGTCTTGGTTCTATATATATGTCCTGCACGGTGAATAAAATATCTGCAAACGGCCCATATGCACGTTTTGGATAGTTTTCGCCCTGGGTTTTTGTGGACTCTATTGCGGCGTAAAAATAAGATTTTTTGTCTACTGATAGTTCAAACATTTTAGAGCTAAGAAGTATGGCTACCCCTATAGAGAGTAATCTTAGTGCATAAAAATTTCTTCCACCTAGGCGTTTTTTGTCTAATAAAGTATCGGATTTGTTCCAGATTAGCAGGAAATTAATCAGCAATAATAAGAAAATCAAATAAATTTCTTTGGTTGCGTATTCGTAAATAAGGCGTAGAAGGCCGTGGTTTATCAGCAATTTGAGCATGAAAAAATCAGCAGCGGATAAATCCTGCATCAAGAACTGCCATTTGATCATTTTTATATAATCAAATGATACGGCAAGCAGCAATGTAACAAATCCAGAGAGCAATATTCGATTGCTAATGAGGATTAGTACTAGATATATGCAGAGTGCGATCATCGTGTTTGCGATGATTAGGTTGGTGTCAAATTTAGTGGCTAGAGCAAGAAATGTAATAAGTAGTACAAGCCATGTGGTTAAAGAAAAATAGAGTTCTTTAAGAGAAATTCTATAACCAACAAAAGAATCGAGCACTTTGAATATTTTTTTCACTTTAGAACCAACTTTAAATGCATGAGTAAATAAGTTTTACCACCTGCAATATATAGGAAATTTAAATTGAATCAATATATTATCAATAAAATGCTTGATTCTTTTTTTAAATTAGTGCATATTGCTCGTATCCGGGCGATTAGCTCAGCTGGTAGAGCATCTCGTTTACACCGAGACGGTCGGCAGTTCGAATCTGTCATCGCCCACCATTTTCACTTTCTCGGATTTTTGTACTATGAGTTCTAACGTTAAAAAAATTTCTTTTGTTGTATTCGGATTAATTATAGCCGCTGCTATTTTTGCATTTACTCAGTCAAATATTGCAAATGCTGCTAAGAAAAATGGCAAAAAGTTTGGTGATTGGTCTGTTTCATGCACTAAGGCTGATGCAAAAACAAAAACTCCTCAAATGTGTACTTTAACTCAGCAAATTAATATTGAAAAAGACGGCAAGAAGAGTCCTTATGTGATTTTTCAAATCGGCTATTTGGGCGAGAAGAAAGAGTTGAAGCTTATTCAAATTGTTCCTATGGGTATTAGTATTGAAGCTGGTACTTCTATTGTAAGTTCTAAAAAGCTTATTGCTCCTGGTAGATATTTCACATGCTTAAGCAGTGGTTGTCAGGCTGTTGCGCTTATATCTGATGCAGATCTTAAAACTTTGTTTGCAACTAAAGAAAATAGCTTCGTGTTTATGGGAATAGACGGTAGTAACCAGACTGCTCCTTTCTCTGTAAAGGGTCTAAAGAAAGGCCTGGAATATATTAAATAAATTTATTGATTTTATGTTTAAGCGCAGGGGTATCAACATATATCGCTGCGCTTTTTTGTTGTCAAGATCTTGAGGCTAATACGCGTTTTAAACGCAAGCTTGCTTGCTGCGAATAAATAATCTACATAATCAAGAAAAATTCATGTGCAAAACAGTTTATTGCTTTGATTTCTTGATCAAGAGATGTATTATTTACGGTGAGTCTGGAAATAATACGCGCGCTATAGTTAAAATATCGCTTTGTTTATTTTGAGGTTATTTTAAATTCTATATTTGGCTATTATATGATAAAAATCTTTGCAGCATTATTGGCTATTCTAATTAGCCCAATCGCCCGCGCATCTAAGCCAGAGCCATGGCAGCTAAACTTTCAGGAAGCCGCAAGCCCAGTTATGGCTGAGATAAATGATTTTCACAATTTGTTGCTTATTATTGTGGCAGCAACTGTGGCGTTTATATTTTTCTTGATTGCCTATGTAGCCGTTCGTTTTAACGCGCGTGCTAACCCTGTTCCAAATAGATTTACTCACAACCTTGTTATTGAGGTAGTTTGGACTATAATCCCAATTATTATTCTAGTGATAATCGCAATTCCATCTTTTAGAATATTAAAAATGGCAGAGCACACTCCGCAAGCAGATATGACTGTTAAAGTTATAGGGTCGCAATGGTATTGGACTTACGAATATCCAGACCATGGCAATTTTGCTTTTGATAGTTATATGATTCCAGATGCGGATTTAAAGCCAGGTCAATTACGCTTGCTAGAGGTGGATAACAGAATGGTTGTTCCACAAGGTGCTACTATTAAATTCCTAATTACAGCTGCTGATGTTATACATAGTTTTGCTATACCGTCACTTGGTCTTAAAACGGATGCTGTTCCAGGCAGAACAAACGAGGCTTGGACTAGAATAGATAAAAAAGGCGTCTATTACGGCCAATGTTCTGAATTATGCGGTGTGAATCATGGGTTTATGCCAATTGCTATTGAGGTTGTTAGCAAGGAAGAATTCGCACAATGGGTAGAAAAATCGAAAGTGAAGTTCGCAAGTCGCAATATTATGAAAACAATATTAGCGCAAGAAAACAATAACCTAAAAATACTAAACCTAGAAATAACAAATTATTAATAACGGAATAAATTTATGTCAGATCACGCACATGCTACCCCAACTGGATGGAGAAGATGGTTGCTTTCAACTAACCATAAGGATATTGGTACAATGTACATCACCCTTGCGGTTGTTGGCGGGCTTGTAGGTGGGTTGTTTTCTGTTTTGTTTAGAATGCAGCTGGCATATCCTGGTTCTGATTTTCTTGGCGGGGATCACCAGTTTTTCAATGTATTAATTACAGCCCATGCATTGATCATGGTGTTTTTCATGATTATGCCAGTTTTGTTTGGTGGGTTTGGTAATTGGTTTGTGCCTATATTAATTGGCGCGCCTGATATGGCTTTCCCGCGGATGAATAATGTTAGTTTCTGGTTGTTAGTTCCTGCATTCATATTATTAGTTCTTTCTAGTTTGGTAGATGGTGGGGCTGGTACTGGTTGGACGCTTTATCCGCCGCTTAGTGCGCTTAGTGGGCACCCGGGGGCTGCTGTTGACATGGCTATTCTTAGCCTTCACCTTGCGGGTCTTTCATCTATTTTGGGTTCGATTAATATTATTGTAACTGTATTTAACATGCGTGCTCCTGGTATGGGCTTGATGAAAATGCCATTATTTGTGTGGTCTATTCTAATAACAGCTTTCTTACTTGTGCTGACGTTGCCAGTGCTTGCGGGTGCCATTACTATGTTACTTACGGATCGTAATTTTGGTACGCATTTCTTTACTACCGAAGGCGGTGGTGACCCTGTATTGTTCCAGCATTTATTCTGGTTCTTTGGTCATCCTGAAGTATATGTTATTGTTCTGCCTGGTTTTGGTATTGTTTCTCAGGTGATTTCTACCTTCTCTCGTAAGCCTGTGTTTGGTTATACTGGAATGGTATGTGCTATGGCGCTTATTGGTTTCGTTGGTTTGTTAGTTTGGGCTCACCATATGTTTACCGTTGGTTTGTCTTATAATGCTTTGATATATTTCACAGCTGGTACCATGATTATCGCGGTTCCAACGGGGATCAAAATATTTAGCTGGATTGCGACCATGTGGGGCGGGTCTATTAGCTTTAAGACTCCTATGATGTTTGCTCTTGGCTTTATTGTATTGTTTACATTTGGTGGCGTGACTGGTGTTATTTTGTCGAATTCAGCGATTGATAGAGTTCTGCATGATACATATTATGTTGTTGCTCACTTCCATTACACGATGTCTCTTGGTGCGTTATTTACTGCGTTTGCTGGCTTCTATTATTGGTTCGGTAAAATGTCTGGCAAGCAATATCCAGAGTGGATGGGGCAGTTACATTTTTGGCTTACTTTCATTGGTGTGAACTTGACTTTTTTCCCTCAGCATTTCTTGGGGTTAGCTGGCATGCCAAGAAGAATTCCTGATTATCCAGATGCGTTTGCTGGTTGGAACTATGTTTCTTCTATAGGATCATTTATTTCATTTGGTGCGGCTTTGTTCTTCATCTTTATCATCTTCTATACGTTGAAGTTTGGGAAGACATGCCCTAAAAACCCGTGGGGTGATGGTGCAGATACGCTAGAGTGGACAATAGACTCGCCACCTGCGTATCATACATATGAAAAAATACCAGTAATTAAGTAGTAAATAGAATGACAAATGCTTTTGCTACTCCGGGCCACAATAAATTGCCTGCCAGTTCAGTAGATTCTGAACATATGGGTGGCTCCGTTAAGGATTATATAATGCTAATGAAACCACGAGTGATGTCGCTTGTGGTTTTCACTGCTTTTTGCGGAATGATTATGGCGCCTGGTAATATCCATCCGCTTATCGCTTTTGTTAGTATTCTATGCACGACTTTAGGTGCTGGTTCTGCTGCTGCAATCAATATGTGGTACGACCGCGATATAGATGCAGTTATGAAGCGCACTCAAAAGCGTCCAATTATTACAGGGGCAATTGAGGCAAGTGAGGCGCTTTCTTTTGGTGTTATCACTGGCGTGATTTCTGTTATATTGATGGCATTATGCGTCAATCTTATGTCAGCTGCTTTGCTGGCGCTTACTATTTTATATTATGTATTCGTATATACTATGTGGTTAAAGCGTACATCCGTGCAAAATGTCGTTATTGGCGGTGCATCTGGGGCTCTTCCACCAATGATTGGCTGGGCAGCGGTGAGCGGCGATATATCATGGCAATCATTTAGCCTGTTTGCGATTATCTTCATCTGGACCCCGCCACATTCATGGGCCCTGGCACTGTTCCGCGTGCAAGATTACCGCGATTGCAGCGTGCCAATGATGCCAGTAATAAAAGGCGAATTACACACCAAAAAGCAGATCTTTTTCTATAGCATATTAATGGTTATAACAAGCCTAGCCCCATATTTTCTTGGCATGGCTGGCCTTGTATATGTGTCTGTAGCAATAGTTTCTGGCCTAATATTCCTATACTACGCCGCCATGTTATTTAAAGACGACCCCAAACACTCCCGCGCTAAAAAACTATTCTGGTATTCTATATTGTACCTGTTCGCGATTTTCCTGACGCTCATTTGTTTTTAGGTTTTTTTATAAATTACTAAGTTATTTTATAAAAACGCTTTACTACGCAACCTATAGTTGTATAGTAAGACTTGCATATTATTAATATTGTAGGTTGGGTGCATTAAAGCTTCAAATGCGACGCATAAGGATCTATATTATTAAAATAAGTAATTTATATAGAGAAGAATATGTCACATCATTTAAGCTCAGAAGAGCGAATCAGAATAGAAACATTACTGGATCTTGGTACAAGC
>CAXMOU010000066.1:0-6059 GCA_964195465.1 uncultured Rickettsiaceae bacterium | reverse complement strand
GCTTGTACCAAGATCCAGTAATGTTTCTATTCTGATTCGCTCTTCTGAGCTTAAATGATGTGACATATTCTTCTCTATATAAATTACTTATTTTAATAATATAGATCCTTATGTGTCGCATTTGAAGCTTTAATGCACCAGATGCCGCAGCTGCACCTGAACCTGAAGATGTGCCTATTATTGGTGAAGAAGAAATGAAAGGTGATTTCTAGCAATTAGAGATCTATATGGTATTGGTCTGCTTTATATATAGACCAATACCAGCTGAGGCAAGTGTGGCTTAGCATAAGAATAGATTCTATTTTTCATCATCTAATCTAGGGTCAAGAGCGCTTGCAATTGGTGATACTCTTGGAACCGCCACAAAATCTACCTGATCGTCTTGAGTCACAGGGTCCACTGTTTTAAGCGAATAGAGAGCAAAGAGAAAAAGTGAGAATGATGCAAAGGCTATATAATAAAAAATAGCTGTTGATGAGGTGGCTTTTATTAAGAGAGCAAGTGCAGGGGGGCCAGCTACTGCTCCTAGGCCATAAGTGAATAACAAAACGCCAGATACATTAATGATATTGCTATTCTCTAAATGATCGCACACTTGGGCAATGCATACTGGATATAATGTAAAAGAAAGACCGCCCAGAAAGAAAGAAATAATGTAAATAAATATATTGTTCATAGGTATTGCAATAAGAACAAGGCAGGTTAGAGTCATAACCAATGCAAGCAAAGTAATTATTTTTATTCTATCAAACGTATCAGATAGCTTGCCAATTGGCAATTGCAGTACAAAACCACCTGAAATTGTTGAGCCAAGTAAAATCGAAACTGAAAGATCGTTATCTAAGGCGTATCCAGGTAAAAAACCGTATATCCCACTAAGCATAAGCCCAGAAACCATGCAACCAATAAAGCCAAGGGGTGAGGCTTTGAAATATTTAGTTATTGTCATTTTGGGGAGTGGTTCTATCTCTGGGGCTTTCATATATGTTAAAGAGGCCGGAATAACTGAGATGCTAGCAATCAGAGCAGCTAGAAGAAACGGCTGAATAGTATTTATATCAACTATATCAAGCCCAAATTGCCCAGCTGTTTGAGCGGAATATAGACAAACCATATACATTGAAAGAATCTTGCCTTTATTCTGTTTGGTGGATTGAGATAAAAGCCAACTTTCAATAATCACATAAACTGCAGCAGTAGAAAAACCAGCAAAGAATCGTAAAAAAATCCAAAATTTAGGAACTTGGTATAGCCCTTGAAGAATAATAGTAAAAGTAAGAATGCTTGAAAACGAAGAAAAAGCCCTAATATGACCAACTCTATTTATAATTTCTTCGCTTTTTATAGCGCCAATAAGTAGGCCGCAATAAAAAGAAGAGTGAATTAATCCTAGAGTTATTTCGGACCCATCAATGATATTGATCCTTACTGAAATAAAGGTCAAAAAGAAAGACCCGCTTACTACCGCCAAGATTAAACTAGCCAGCGGAGAATAGATAATTGTCTTGAGCATAAGTATTTTTAGATTATTACATTTAATATTTGTATTATAACATGCGTCTTAGAAAATTACTTGTGTATAATTAATTATTGTGCCCTGCAATTAATCCCTTTCTTGTCCTCTGCGGCATTTTAGTCTGGTGGGTATGTTGGCGTTAGTATATATTTTGCAATAGTGATATGTTAGTAAGATATTTCTTGACTTTGAGCGCGTTATATCTTAATTTGTGTCCTGTATAATGCATAGTTTTTGCTATGTGATTGTATCATTTATGGCGGGTGTAGCTCAGTTGGTTAGAGCACCAGATTGTGATTCTGGGGGTCGCCGGTTCAATTCCGGTCATTCGCCCCATCTTTATTATTCCTCCGATTGGAGTATTTGATGGCGGCTATATGTATTTTATATGCGCCTATATGCGTGTTTATATATGCACTTGTAGCTCAGCTGGATAGAGCGTTGCCCTCCGAAGGCAAAGGTCGTTGGTTCGACTCCAATCAGGTGCACCATTTTTTATTATTATATACGATGCGACAGAGCTGGCGGAGCTCTGCTAGACGTGATTAGAAGCGATGTGCAACGACTCTGTAAAGCGGCTTCTTTCTTTGGGTTGCGGCTTATTCTGGGTTATATATCGCTCGAAGAAGTAGGATGTTAGGGTTAGGGCGTCTTGTATGTCTGATGGGGTCGCTTCTGCGCTTGTGGTTAGAAAGCCCGGTAGCTTTAGGAGCTTGCTTGCATATGGAGCTCCTTCTGACCTAGAGACAGCTTTGCCAGATTTTGGTGATACGTAGCACAAATCTTCGTTTGTGCCATTAACGGCGCATTTATCTAGCTGTAATTGGTATCCAGATTCGGCGAGGATGGATAGTTCTAGTTTCATATATTCAAGGAATGAAAATTCGTACTTTAGGCTTTCTATGAATCTTAGCAAGTTTGGGAATAAATTATTGTGTGGTTCTCGTTCGCAAAAGGCTATTTTTAGCAGGCTCACTATGGAATTGAAGGCGTATAGTTTGGTTTTATTCATCATGATATGAGAATTATATGACTTTATAAGCTCAGCTTTTGCAGAGCCTAGATGTTCGTGCAGGCGAGCGCTCCAGAAAAAATCTACAAGGTTGCCTTCCACCAAGCTGTCGCCAGTTTTTTTGCTGTATTGCTTAAGGACTCCAGAGTAAATGCCATGCTTCTCTGTGAAGATAGTAACTATATAACTACGCTCTTTTAGCATCCTTTTTGAAATTATTATACCTTGGTCGCGAAAATTCATGTAAAATCTATGTCTATGGATCGATTATTGCTTTAATCTAGAAAATTAAACTTATATTATTTGAAAACAATCATGAAAACAATCAAATTTATCTGCTCGCTATTATGCATTTCTTTGTTAGCTGTTTCTTTTTCTGCTGCAGCTGATAAACGTAGGAACCTTGAACGCAAAACTCTAGTGATAGCTGGAGATTATTGGTGCCCGTATAATTGCTCGCAAGGGGCGGACAAACCAGGTTATTTGGTTGAGCTAATACGCCGCGCTTTGTATATTTACCGAATAGATGTGGAATATCGCATGATGCCTTGGGGCGACGCGCTGGATGCTGTAAAGGCTGGCGAAATAGATGGGATAATAGGCGTTAGTGATGTTAGAGGCCGTAAAATGGTAACTACCAGGCTACCACTTGAGTATAGCGTTGCAAGTGCTTATACCAGGGCAGATACCGAATGGGTATATGATGGTCTGGAGTCTTTGCGCGGGAGAAAGCTAGGAATCATAATGGATTATGTGGTAGATGATACAGTGAATCATTATGTAGGAAGCCATTACCCAATGAATCCTGGGATGTTCGTTGTAGAGGATGGTAAAAATGCAGTTATTGAGTCTATCGCTAATTTGATTGACGGTGATAGCGATGTGTATATTGAAGATAGGCGCGTTGTAGAGAATTATATCAATGAAAATGGCCTGGCACCTTACATCAGAAATGCAGGCATGGTGACAAAAAACAAGCAGCCAATATATATTGCGTTTTCTTCTAAGATACCTTCGATTAAGCAATATATAAAATCTTTTGAAGATGGTTTAGCTTCGCTAAAAGCCACTGGTGAGTATGACGATCTGCGCGCCAAATATAATATGGATTAGGTTTTTTATAAATGGGTAAGCTGCTAAAGTTTAAAAATCTTGAGCCGAGCATTCACCAAAGCGCTTTTATAGCAGATGGAGTGGTGATAGCTGGCGATGTGACAATTGGCAAGGATTCTAGCATTTGGTTTAACGCAGTTATTCGCGGTGATGTTGATTCTGTAACCATAGGTTCAAATACAAATATTCAAGACGGAACGGTAATTCATACTTCTAGATTCGATGGTGGCTCTACGAACATTGGTAATGATGTTACGGTTGGGCACATGGCGTTGTTGCATGCGTGTGATATCACGGATTATTCCTTTGTTGGAATGGGCGCTATTGTTATGGACAAGGCCGTGATTGAGGAATATGGATTTGTTGCTGCTGGTAGTTTAGTCGCGCCAGGTACTATTGTTCGGAAGAAGGAATTATGGCTAGGAAGACCCGCTAAATTTGCGCGCATGGTAACAGATGAAGAGATTGAGTTTATGAAGGGTAATGTTGTGAATTATGTTGATTTATCTAAGGAGTATAAGAAATAATATGTCTAAATTAGTTCAGTTATTTGTGATTTTGAGTTTGTATATTCCTAGCGCGTTTGCTGAATATAAATATCAATTAATAGAACGGGACGGGCATAAAATACATGTGGTTATTATGGATCCCCTTGAGTATGACGCCTCTTTAGTTGCGGCTCATGACCAGGTGTTCGGGCGTGAGCGCGTTGGTGATATCGCCAGGCGCAAGAATGCTGAAATTGCGATAAATGCTGGCTTCTTTGAGATAGGTGATGTTCAGGATGGGCGGCCTACGGGCACGCTGGTTAATGATGCTATGGTCTTTGGTGTGCGTACTTCAAAACATGCTTGTTTTGTTAAGAATAATGGTAAATATTTGGTTGAGTTTCTTGAGCCAAGTTTGTCTATAAAAATAGGTGATAAGATAATTAGGCCGCTTAAATTTAATAGGTTCGCGCGGGGGAAGAATATTTTCTTCTTTAATCAATATTGGGGTAAATCTAGTTTAAGTGCTTATGATTCTAGGCAAGAAGTAGCGATTGATTCTGGCGGGAAAATACTTGCTGTATATGATCATGGAAATGGTGCTATACCAGAAAATGGTGCGCTGATTTCTTTTTCTAAGAAGGTTGATTTAAGTTATATAAAAGTTGGGCAAGAGGCGTCTTTGAGTTGGTCTCCAGGGTATTTTGATAATAAAAATAGCTTTGCTGTCATGGGGATTCCTGCATTGATTATAGATGGGAAGGTTCAAGAGGGCTTGTCTAAAGTCTCGAAACATGCCAGAAGCGCTGTTGGTGTGAAGAAAAATGGCGAGCTGGTTGTGGTAATTGTTGAGCATGTATATAAGAGCAAATTATCCGATATGACAATAAAGGATATTAAGAAAATCGCTGAGAGCAAGAATCTTTCATTGTCAAAATTAAAGATTTATGACGTAGTGCAGTCCGTTTCAGCTGACTTAAGCAAGATGGGTAACGTAGTTGGTTTGACTAGTTTGGAGCTTGCGCATTTCATGCATGATCAAGGCTGTGTTTCTGCTATTAATCTAGATGGGGGAGGTTCCTCTACCCTGTATATAAACGGTCAATACATCAATCAATCAGTTGGTGATAGTGACGAGCTGGCTGGGCAAGCGGTTGTTAGGCCGGTGTCTGATGCTATAATCTTTAAGCGTAAATTGTAGTATTTCTATTTACTCCACATCCTCATGTTTAGCGACTTTCTAGTAGATAAACGGACGTTAACCAATTTAACCATAGGTTAAATTAATGCAATTATTATTTTATTTTGTTGATTGTTGCAATTGCTTCCTTGATAATTAAATAAATAGGGAGGTTCTTATGCCAAAGCACAATATGCTGCATGATCATGCACTGCCAGTAAAGTCTGGTGTTCATAATAGTGAGTTATTTTTTCAGAAAGAGTTGTCAATACCTGATAGTTTTGATTTGTCTTTAAAAGAGTTGGGTGAATATTATCCATCAACGCCGCCACCACTATCATTACCATCAACGCCGCTATCGCCACAACCGCCAACAACTCCATCAACATTATCATTATCACCATCTCCGTCATCGCCAACAAGTGGCGCTAAAAAGCCTGGCGAATTTACTTCTAAGTTGTCTGCGTTGCTTTCTTCTTTGTCAGTAGAAAGCGGGGAAGGGGCGCCTCTATATTATGAAGATCTTGTGCTAAGGGGTGATTTATCGTCTTTTCCTTCTCCAGAAATGCCTGAAAGTCCTAGTGCTATTATTAAGCCCAGTCAAGGGTATTATTGGTGCATTAAAGCTTCAAATGCGACAGATCTAATGTTCTATCTTATTATAGTATTGTGTAGTATATTCAATCGGAGTTAGAAAACCAAGTATTTTTCTTGGTCTATTATTTAGCTTATTTTGAATTTTCTTTACCT
>CAXMOU010000065.1:0-21564 GCA_964195465.1 uncultured Rickettsiaceae bacterium | reverse complement strand
CACTATCAGCGGCGGCGAAGGCGATGATGACCTACAAGGTGATGATGGCGACGATATCATAGGCGGCGGTGATGGTGACGACACTATCAGCGGCGGCGAAGGTGATGATGACCTACAAGGTGATGATGGCGACGATATCATAGGCGGCGGTGATGGTGACGACACTATCAGCGGCGGCGAAGGTGATGATACCCTAGACGGCAACGCAGGCGAAGACGCTATCAGCGGAGACGAAGGCAATGACGACCTACAAGGCGGTGATGATGATGACATCATAAGCGGTGGTGATGGTGACGACTTGATCAGCGAAGGCGGTGGTGATGACACTATCAGCGGTGCTGCTGGTAATGACACGCTTCACGGCGACGACGGCGATGATTGTATAGATGGCGGCGAAGGCGATGATATAATGACTGGCGGAACTGGTGCAGATAGTATGGTTGGAGGCGCTGGCGAAGATAACATGTCTGGCGGAGCTGGCGATGATGTTATGTCTGGTAATGACGGCGAAGACAGCATGTTTGGTAATGACGGTGATGATAGCCTGCACGGCGGCGATGGCGACGATTACATTGAAGGCGGAGACGGCGACGATTTAATGGTTGGTGATGATAATAATACTAACTCACCAGCAGACCCACCTACCCTTCTTGAAAATGGTAATTACGATATTTCCTCTGGCGGAGGCTTCACTATTTCAATTGACTCTATTTCTTCAAACGCTGGATATGACAACTCATTAGGCTATTATTTTGCAGATGAAAATGGTGAGCCAATTTCTGGTGTTGTTAGCTTCGCAAACGTGAAGGACTCTCTTGGTGAGGGCGATGCTGCAACTGTTGAATATTCTGCAGGCGATGTTCCAGCAGGAGCAGAGCAGATCGGATTCTTCATTATTCCAGATGGGGCGGACCAAAATCCATCCCTAGCTGATGGCGATGAAGTTAGCTTCATACAAAATGGCGAAGGGGAATGGACTCCTGTTCTAGATGGCAATGAGCTACAAGGCATACAAGGTGTTCCAGCTTATTTCTCAAATGAGGATCTGAACTCTGATGGCTTTGATCACATGGACCATAACGAATTAGGTCAACTACAAATTGGCTTTGAGGATTTAGTAAATGGCGGAGATCAAGACCTAGATGACGTAATAGCTAATGTAACAGTAGAAGGGGCCGATGGCCCTGGTGGAGGCGGCGATGGCGGATCCAACAACGATACTCTAATTGGCGGCGAAGGCGACGATACTGGCCTTGGCGGAGTTGGGGACGACTTGATTGAAGGCGGCGCTGGCAACGATGATCTGCATGGTGATAGCGGCGATGATACAGTCCATGGCGGAGAAGGCGATGACTGGATAGAAGGCGGCGAAGGTGAAGACTTAGTAACCGGCGGCAGCGGCGATGATACTATTCAGGGCAACGAAGGCGATGATACTATTAGCGCAGGCGATGGTGACGATTTAGTGCTAGGCGGTGATGGCAATGATGATATCACTGGCGGCGAAGGGTCTGATACAATCCAAGGAAATAGCGGCGATGATTCAATCGATGGCGGCGATGGTCAAGACGTGCTAATTGGAGGAACAGGATCCGATACCGTACATGGCGGCGAAGGCGATGATTTCGTAGCTGGCAATGATGGAGACGATACTCTAAGCGGCGGCGAAGGCGATGATTACGTAGTTGGTGGAAGCGGCGACGACTCTATAGACGGAAATGATGGAGACGATCATCTATACGGAGAAGAAGGCTCTGATACTATAGATGGCGGCGAAGGCAATGATGTAATAGCTGGAGGAGCTGGTGACGACGTATTGATAGGAGACACAATACCAAGCCCAGAACCTACTCTGCTTGAAAATGGCAATTACGATATTTCAAATGGCGGCGGGTTCACTATTTCTATTGACTCAATCTCCTCGGATGCTGGATACGACAACTCTCTAGGTTATTATTTCGCAGATGAAAATGGTGAGCCAATATCTGGTGTTGTTAGCTTTGCAAATGTTAAAGACTCCCTTGGCGAAGGTGATGCTGCAACAATGTCTTACGCAGAAGGAGATATACCATCTGGAGCAGAACAAATTGGCTTCTTCATTATCCCAGATGGATCAACCCAGAACCCTGGATTGTCCGATGGTGACGAGGTTACGTTCATCCAAAATGGCGAAGGAGAATGGACTCCTGTGCTAGATGGTAATGAACTAGAAGGCGCTCAAGGCGTTCCAGCTTACTTCTCAAATGAAGACTTAAATCCAGATAGCTTCGACCATATGGTTGATGATAACGGCCTTAACCAGTTGCAAATCTGCTTTGAAGATTTAGTAGGTGGTGGTGATGAAGACTTTGATGATGTAGTTGCTACAGCAACAATCAGCGGAGAAGAAGTTGTTGGGCAAAACGATACTTTAATTGGCGGCGAAGGCGATGATATAATCGATGGCGGAGCTGGTGACGATATCGCAATTTATAACGGAGCCTACGAAGAATATAACATCACAGAAAATGAAGATGGTAGCTTTACTATAGAGGATACAGTAGCTGAGCGAGATGGAACAGACATTGTAGAAAATGTAGAGATTTTCCAATTCAGTGATGGCCATGTAGTAGTGGACGATTTAAGAGCTGGTAATGGCGATGGCGACGGCGACGGAAGCGGAGGTGGTTTAGTTCACGGCGGCGGAGACGATGGCGGGGATGATACAGTTCCTGGTGACGATGACGGACACGAGCATGGACACGGACATGGGCATGGGCATGGACACGACGACCATGATGACGACCATGATGACGATCATGACCATGGGCATGGACACGATGATCATGACGACGATCATGACCATGGGCATGGACACGATGACCATGACGACGATCATGACCATGGGCATGGACACGACGATCATGACGACGATCATGACCATGGCAAAGGCAAAGGACATGATAAACATGACGACGACCATGACCATGACAAAGGTAAAGGACATGGACACGACGATCATGACCATGACAAAGGTAAAGGGCATGATAAACATGACGACGATCATGACCATGACGGTGGCGGACATGGTGACGGTGGCGGACATGGGCACGACGATCATGACCATGGCGGCGGCGGTGGTGGCGGTGGCGGCGGACATGGGCACGACGATCATGACCATGACGGTGGCGGTGGCGGCGGACATGGGCACGACGATCATGACCATGGCGGCGGCGGTGGCGGTGGCGGCGGCGGACATGGGCACGACGATCATGACCATGGCGGCGGCGGTGGTGGCGGCGGCGGTGGCGGCGGACATGGGCACGACGATCATGACCATGGCGGTGGCGGTGGCGGCGGTGGCGGCGGCGGACATGGGCACGACGATCATGACCATGGCGGCGGCGGTGGCGGCGGCGGTGGCGGCGGACATGGGCACGACGATCATGACCATGGCGGCGGCGGTGGTGGCGGCGGCGGTGGCGGCGGTCCAGTCCTTAACGACGAAATACTTGCTGACGATACTGATGATTGGATGGAGGCGATTTCTGAGGATGATAATTTCGAGGATGTCGACCCAAGCAATTGGATGGAAGATGTTGAGCTAGATTCTCATGACCACTCAGGTGATTATGATGAGTTCGAAAAAGATGATCTAGGTGGTGGAGACGATTTAACTCCAACTATAGATCCAACGGAGCAAAATGACGGCGGTCAAACTTAACCCATGGTAGACAAGCGATAGACTAGCAACTTTTCTATCGCTTGTTTATTTATTTAATACGGAAGATTGCAATTTTTAATTGCCTTTTACTCAGCAAGATTATATCAAAGAGTTAAAGGGTATAAATTTAGGTAAAGGTAAGATGAACCTTATTGACAAATATAAACTAGACGATCCAGCGTGTCATTTTAGACTAAACAAGTCTGAATTGATTATTTCTACTCTGGCTGTGAA
Source organism: uncultured Rickettsiaceae bacterium (assembly GCA_964195465.1). Lineage (GTDB taxonomy): Bacteria > Pseudomonadota > Alphaproteobacteria > Rickettsiales > Rickettsiaceae > Megaera_A. The sequence continues at coordinate 17,627 of CAXMOU010000065.1, read as the reverse complement.
TCTTTTATCTTTAGCTCTACCAGTGATGGTTTTGCAAGTATATGACAGAATAATGACCAACCATAGTGTTGGCACTTTATCTGTTTTGGCTATTGGTGTGTGTATTGCTGTGCTTTTTGAGGCTATTCTTAGGATTGCTAGATCTTACACTACTGGCTGGACTGGCATGATATACGAATATACCATGGCTGCGAATGCTATGCGCTATTACATCAATGCAGACCCAGCAAAACTAAAAGAAGAAGGGGCTGGCAAGCAAATTCAAAATCTGGGTGCATTTAGCAAGCTCAGGGATTTTTACAGCGGTCAAACCCTTGTAACTCTAGTAGATATTCCATTTGCTTTTATCTTCTTGATGCTAATTTCATATTTAACTGGAAAATTAGTATTTGTTCCGCTAATTCTAATTATAGTGTTTACTACACTTACATGGCTTTTAGGAAACAGGTTAATGAAGGCATTAAAGGCGCAGGATGAAAACGATGATAAGAGATATAATTTTATTATTGAAACATTACAAGGAATTCACTCTATAAAATCCTATGGAATTGAATCAGTATTTAAACGGCGCTATGAGCGCTTAGAGGAAGACTCTAGTATTAACAACTACGAAACTTCATTAATAAGCACAGAAGGCTATACATTCGGTGTATTATTTAATGAAATCATGGTTATTTCTGTTGTAACTTTTGGCGCTCCCATGGTTATAGCTGGAGAGCTAACTACTGGTGCGCTGATTGCAACTGTGCTTCTTTCGGGCAGATTAATGCAGCCTATTCAAAAAGCTTTATTCCTATGGACTCAATTCCAAGATTACAGGCTAGCTAACGACAAAGCGGAAGATATGTTTTCAATCAACCAGATGCATCGCACGCGCAAGGGTAACTCAAAAAAGAAAGTTGGCACTATAGAGTTAAAAAATCTTGGCTTTGGTTATGGCAAAAAAATGCTCTTTAGTAACGTTAACTTATCAATGAAGGTGCCGGATGTTGTGGCCCTGCATGGCCCTCACAATGCTGGCAAAGCCACCCTGCTTCGTTTAATAGCTGGTATTTCGGATCCAACAGAGGGAGAGATTATCATTGATGGTATGCATTCAAGCTCTCTTATCTCCGAAGATTTGGTAAATCATGTAGGTCTAATTGTAGCGCAGAATCCTATGTTCCAAGGAACTATCATGGATAATTTAACAGCTTTCAATGAAGACAAAGAAGAAGCCGCAATGGAACTGGTAAGGTTACTTGCATTAGATAAAGAAATTGCTCTTCTACCGCACGGCTATGAAACTAAAATAAATGACGGCTTTGCAGACACAATAGCTCCTGGAATAAAACAGCGTATTGCAGTAGTAAGAGTTCTTATCAATAAGCCGAAAATTATCCTGTTCAATAATGCAGATAATGGCCTAGACCGAGAAGGATATAACCATTTGATTAAACTTCTGACGCTCCTAAAGGGCAAAGTAGCGATGATCATTACCACAGATGACCATAACATAAGTAAATTAGCAGACAGGCATTTCACGCTAAAAGATGGAGCGCTCACAGAAACAAAGCTTTCAAAAGATAGTAGCATTTTTGAATTAAAGCCATATAAAGAGCTAAAAATATGACCAGTGCAACAGTAGTAGACATAGTCGCAGAAGAAGGGAAGGCAAATTATATAGATACTGATCAAATCGATTCTTTATTGGAATTATTTGACATGCATAATTTGATACCTACGATGTCAAAGCACGAGCATGTATATGCAACTTCTCTTGCTATGCTTGTTACATCCATGCATTGGAGCGGTGATATTAGGCATTTATTTGAGTCTCTTCCATACACTAAAGGCCGCGAGATTGACCTACTGGACATATTAAACACTATGGCTAATCTTGGTTTTAGTGCTCACGAAATGGATATGGACCTAAAAGAAATAGACGACAGGCTAATGCCATGTATGTTTATACCAGATAGAAAAGGCGCAGCTCCGCTGGTGTTGCTATCTAAAAAAGATGGCCTAATCACCGCCTTTAACAGCAAGAAAAAACAGAAAATAGAATTCCGAGCCAAGAATGTAGGTGGCAAAGCATATTTCTTCGATAGAATGAACTCGGAAAGAATCCAAGAAGAAAAGGAAACCAAACAAGCCGCTGGCATGAATTGGTTCAACATAATATTCAGCCGCTTTAAGCCTGTTATTCAAGAAATTGTTCTAACTAGCTTATTCATTAATCTACTGGCGCTAGCTATGCCACTTTTCATCATGTCTATCTATGACAAAGTGATTGGCTCTGGCTCTACTACTACATTAAAATACCTAGTGATTGGCGTAGGAATCGCTGTATTTGCTGAATCCATATTGCGAATAATACGACTTAGATCCGTAGTTTGGCTAGGAGTGCGACTAGATAACATAGTCAGCAACACTATTTTCGAACGCTTGTTGCTAATGAAAGCTGCCTACACAGAAGGGGCCTCAATTTCTGCACAAATATCTCGCATTAAATCGTTTGAATCGGTTAGAAAGTTCTTCACTGGTCCGCTGTTCTCTGTGATTGTTGAGTTGCCTTTCACTATTATTTTACTCATAACAATATGGCTTTTAACTGGCCCGCTAGTTTATATTCCATTAGTGGTTGTTGGAGTGTTTATTTTATTATTATATTATTACCAATTCAAATTACGAGTTGCTATGCGCGGGGCATCACGAACTAGCTCTAATCGCCAGCAGCATGGAATGGAAACATTCATTAAAATGCATGCGCTGCACCATAATGGCATGGCAAGGAATTGGTGGTTAAAATACAAAGAAAAACTAAGTAACTCATCCACTGCTAGCTTTAAAACGAATATGATTTCATCAGTCATAGAAACAGCCGCTCATGCTATTTCAATGATCTCTGGTATTGCTGTGATTGGATTTGGTGTTCATTTAATATGGGATGGAAGCATAACAATTGGCGCGCTTGTTGCAATCATGATTCTCATCTGGAGAGTTCTTGGTCCCTTGCAGACTATATGCTCTATGCTACCTAGGTTAGAACAGCTTAAAAACAGTGTCGAACAAATTAACCGTCTTACTAATATAGAGATTGAAAGGCAGCCTACAATTCTAAAAAGACCTGTTAAGGGTATAAAGGGCAAAGTTAAGCTAACTAATATTGGCCTGCGTTATAGCACAGAAGTTGAACCTATTTTTGTTGGTCTTGATATTGACGTTGAGGCAGGAGAGATCATAGCCATTACTGGCGGGAATGGCTCTGGTAAATCATCGTTGCTTAAACTGCTTAATGGTCTATACAGGCCGCAAACAGGAACAATACGTATAGATGGCACTAACATCAAGCAGCTAGAGCCCATAGAGCTGCGTAACTATATTGCTTATCTTCCGCAAATCCCAAATTTCTTCGAGGGAACAATCAAAGAGAATTTACTATTAGTAAACCCACTAGCGACTGACGAAGAGATAAATCAAGCGTTAGTTGATGCTACAGCAATGGATGAAATCGAATCTCTTGAAAACGGAATTGAAACAGTAATTAGAGGCAACAACCCCGCCCTACCTTCTGGATTCATCTATACACTAAATTTGGCGAGAGTTTTTCTAAAGGCAAAGAGCAATTTTGTGTTATTAGATGAATTGCCTAATGCATCACTTAACGAAGATGCTGGAATCGCTTATAAGAACCTAATTACAAGCGCTAAAGGGAAGAGAACTATATTCTTTGTCAGCCAACGTGATGACTTTATTAAGCTTGCTGATAGAGTAATTGTATTACATCCTGGCAACAGACCGTCCATACTAAAATCTGAAGAATTTATCAATAAATACGGGTGATAATTAAATGTTTAAATTACTATCAAGAGTTTTAACTGGAAACAGAAACTCATACGCAAAAATAGATCAATTACGATATCTATCGCAATCAGCATTGATTGAGGAAACAAGACCTCCTTACGCTGTGCGAACTACATTATTCCTTATTAGTGTAGTTATTCTTACGCTAATAACGTGGGCCGGATTAACTGAAGTTGAAGAGATAGCCATCACTAATGGCGAAGTAATACCTAGCAAACATGTGCAATCTATTCAGCATTTGGAAGGTGGGATAATCTCTAAAATCAAAGTTGTTGAAGGTGAGCTAGTAAAAAAAGGACAAGCTATTATAATCCTAGATGGCACAGCCGCTAAACAAGATCTTTCCGCCCTACAGGCTAGAAAATTATCGTTTCAATACCAAGCACTAAAACTACGCTCTTTCATCAATAACACTTCTCCAAATTTCAACGAAATAGAAAATGGAGATGGCAACCAAACTTTAATAGCAGAGCAACTAAAATCATTCGAAAGCATGATTGAAGCACAAAACGATGAAAAGAAAGTAATACTAGAGCAAATAACTCAGAAAGAAGAAGCTGTGAATGGCTTAGAGGACAAGACAAACACTCTAAAAGCAAATATAAAACTAGTTGAAGAGGAACTGGATTTAAAAACAGAACTAAATAAAAAAGGCCATCTTAGTAGATTTAAATTACTTCAAACTAAAAAGCAATTTAATGAAATCAAAGGAGAGCTTCAAGAAACTGAGTCTGAACTGATTCAAGCACAAAATGCTATTTTAGAATATAAAAACAGACTAGAGTCACTAGAATCTAATTTTATTGATGATGCCTATAAAGAACTGAGTGCCGTGAAAGACAATATGGTGCAAGTTGCAGAAACTATCAAAAAAGTTGAAGAGCAAGTAAGACGCCTAGAGATTCGCTCCCCTTCTTATGGCTATATAAAAGTTCTAAATATCAAAACAATTGGAGGCGTTATTGAGTCTGGTCAGGTTCTTGCAGCAGTAGTGCCGCTTGAAGGGCAGCTTATCTTAGAAACCAAAATCAAGCCCAAAGATGTTGGTTACTTAAAGCCAGGGCAAGATGTAAAAGTAAAAATCAGCTCATATGATTTCTCAAGATATGGCACTATTGAGGGCACTCTTGACTACATATCTGCCACTACTTTTGTAGATACAGACGGTTCACGGTATTACATGGGGCGCGTATCAATTGCACAAAATTATGTAGGTTCTGACCCTAAAAAGAATCTAATAATACCAGGCATGACAGTACAGGCAGATATAGTAACTGGAAGTAAATCTATACTTGCATATTTACTAAAACCAATCCACAGATCAGTAACTACGGCGTTTACAGAGAGATAAAAAAAGAGAGTTTTACAAAATGGATGATATAGGCAGCAATAAAGAGCCGCCACTAGTTCTTATAGTAGATGATGACAGAACTATATTAATGGCTATAGAAGCTAGAATACAGCAACAAGGCTATAAATCCATCACGGCTATGAGCGGCACGAAAGCATGCACGCTCATAGAAGAAATGCATGATAAAATAGACGCCATATTACTAGACCGTATGATGCCAGGGATGGATGGTATTGAAGTAGTAAGCTGGCTTAAAAAGCAAACTCACATAACGAAGCCACCAATTATCATGGTTACAGGCTCAGACTCTCAAAAACAAATCAAGGAAGGTATAGATGCTGGAGTATTTTACTATTTAACAAAACCAGTACAGGCAGATTTGCTAAAGTCTGTTACATTATCTGCAATCAAAGAGTCCCAACAGAAACGATCTTTAAACGCTGAACTAAAGCGCCATAGAACTAGCTTTATGCTGATGGATCAAGCGCGGTTCCACATTCGCACGCTAGATGAAGCAGAAAACATATCTTGCTTTATCGCAAACTGCTTTCCGGAATCCGAAAACCTACTACCGGCTATCGCAGAATTACTAATAAATGCTATAGAACATGGTAACTTACAGATTTCTTACAAAGAAAAAACAAAATTAATAGAGTCTGGAAACTGGAGAGAAGAACTAAACAAACGTGCAGATCTACCGGAATATAAAGATAAAAAAGCAGAAGTGGTTTTTTCAAAAAAAGGCGAGGTTTATTTACTACAAATTTCTGATCAAGGAAAAGGTTTTGCATGGCAGAAATTCCTACAGATAAACCCAGGACGCGCTTTAGATAATCATGGCCGCGGTGTAGCACGTGCTAATATGGTATTTTCAAAATTACAATATAATAAAGAAGGAAACAAAGTTTTAGCTGTAATAGATAACACAGAAAAGAAAGCTCTTGATTGGTAAATAATTTATGAAAAATAGACTATTAAATATTACCATATTATTCTTTGCATATTTCCTACCTGCAAAATTAGGATTCTTGCTCGCCCTTCCACCAGACGGAGCAACTGCGATCTGGCCCGCATCTGGCATTGCTTCTGCTGGTATTATATTACTTGGTTATGGCGCACTTCCTGGGGTTTTTCTAGGCTCTATCATAGCCAATCTTCATGACACTCTATCGATTGCTGAGATGTTTTCGCCAGCAATATTACCTCACCTAACCAAAACTGGATTCATCGCCCTTGGCGCAATGAGTGAGTCCTTTGCTGTAGCATATATAGTAAAACGCTTTATTGGATTCCCAAGCAACTTTTCTCACTGGAAAGATGTATTAATTTTATTTCTACTAGCTGGATTAGTTGGATCCATGCCATCACCAACTATTAGCGTCACATCATTTTTGGCTCAAGGTTTCATTACAACAGAAAGCTACGCATATACATGGTTCTATTGGTGGATTGGCAACGCTCTTGGTATCATTACTTTTACTCCAATATTGGTTACTATCTTCTCGCCAAGCTCGTATATCAGCACAAGGCGAAAAATATACATAATTATACCGCTTATAACATCTTTGAGCTTGGTGTCTATCGTTTTTATTAACACAAATAAAACTGAACAAAAAACCCTGCAACATGAGCTTGAAATTGAATCTAGAGCCGCTTCTGTTTCTTTAGAAAATATTATAGAACAACAATTACAACAAATCTCTTCTCTAAAAAGTTTTTACAAGGCTTCAAATTTTATTGATCGCAATGAATTTGGACAGTTTGTTGAAGAGATAATAAATAATTCAGATATAATATACGCAATTGAATGGGTTCCTTATATTGAAAAACATAAATTACACTCATTACTAAATTTAACTATTAAGGATGGAATAAAAAACTTTCAAATATATGATTATAATGAAAACCATGTCTTAAAAAAATCTAACTACAAAAGCGACTCATACTTCCCTATTTTATATTCCGAACCAGCTAACAAAAACAAGCACCGCCTGGGACTTAACGTATTGTCTGACGCAAAAAGAAGAATAGATTTAGACAACTCAATAAATAATACCGGAATATATTCTTCTGATATTTTTGAAGTTACGGAGAATGATATTGCCATAAAATTATTTACAATATACCAGCCAATTTACAAGCGCGGTAGTATAAACAACACTATAGATCAGCGTAGAAAAAATATTGCTGGCTTTGTTTCAACCACTTACAAAGTAAATTCACTAATCGGACATTTAGAAGAAAACCTAAGTGCACAAGGTATTAAGATAACTGTTTTGGATCATAAAGTGAACCAGTCTAACGCGGATGGTAGTTTTGTTTATAAATCACCGGGTGAGGATAACGAAGAATTTTTGCTAACCACGTCCATCGGCACGCCAGTAATAGACAGATTTTGGTCTATCACTTTCCATCAAACAAAAGAATATATTGTCACAAATAAGGATTGGCATTTATGGTATTTGCTTTTTGCTGGCCTTGGTTTCGTTGCTATGTCCGCCATTCTAACAATGATTATCACAGGCTATTCAGACACTATTGAAAAGTTAGTGAAACAAAAAGCATCACAGCTAAACAAAAGCGAAACAAGGTTCAAGCTAGCGGTGCAAGGAACTAAAGACGGAATTTGGGATTGGGTAGACCTTTCTAAAGATGCACAATATTGGTCACCACAATTTTATCAATTACTTGGATATGAGTATAAAGAGGTAGACCCAACTCGATCAACTTTCAAAACAATGATACATCCCAATGATTTAGAGGACATGCAGCGTGCTTTGGATGAGCATTTGCTAAGGGATAAAGCATTCGATATTGAACATCGCATGAAAAAGAAAAACGGCAAATATACCTGGTTCCAGTCTAGAGGCGCACTGTCAACAGACTCTGCAACAGGCATACAAAGAATGACTGGCTCACTTAGTGATATTAGCGACCGTAAAAACACAGAAAAACGCCTTGAAAAAGCAAAGGAAGAAGCAGAAGAAGCAACCAGATTAAAATCTGATTTCTTAGCAACCATGAGTCACGAGATCAGAACACCAATGAATGGCGTGATTGGTATTACAGAGCTTTTGCTGGATACAAAACTAACAACGCAGCAGCAAGGCTACTTAAATAATGTGCTGCTATCTGCTGAGAATTTACTCGAAATTTTAAATGACATTCTAGATTTCTCTAAAATCGAAGCTGGCCAGATGGAACTAGAGTCGGTACCATTTAATTTGCGTACAGCATCGCAAGAAGTTATAGAGCTACTATTGCCAAAAGCGCAGCAGAAAAACTTAAAAATCAATCTAGACTTTAATAAAAACCTACACGAACATTTTACTGGTGACTCTGTAAGGGTTAGGCAAATTTTACATAATCTAGTTGGTAATGCCATAAAATTCACCGAAAAAGGCTCAATCACTATCAGCGTAACAGAACAAGATTCCGGCTCATTGCCAAAGGGGAAAACTATGATGCTAGTCTCTGTAATAGATACAGGGCTTGGGCTTACAAAAGAACAGCGCAGAACAATATTCAACAAATTTGTTCAGGCAGATAGTACCACAACGCGTAAATTCGGTGGCACTGGCCTGGGGCTTGCGATTTGTCAGATGCTTGTAACTATGCTTGGCGGAGAAATTGGAGTTGATAGCGAACCAGGCAAGGGCTCTACTTTCTCTTTCACTATGCTACTTGATTTAGCCTCAGCAGATTCCATCGTAGAAAAAGCTGTTGATAATTCCGTAGCTGAGTTCCAGCATGACATGAACCACCCGCTGCGCGTTATGATGGCAGAAGATAACAGAATCAATGCCGAATTCGCAAAAGAGATGCTAGAAAAACTACGCTGCGAAGTAATAGTCACAAAAAATGGCAGAGATGCCTTTGAGCTCTTGCAAGAAGACAGAGAATTTGATCTAATATTCATGGACTGCCAAATGCCAATAATGGATGGCTTTGAAGCGACCAAAAAAATTCGAGAGTTCAGTAAGAAAAAATCACTAAGCCACATACCTATTATTGCTCTAACTGCGAATGCAATGAAAGGAGATCGCGAAAGGTGTTTGGACGCTGGTATGGATGATTATTTAAGCAAACCAGTAAGACAAAAAGACTTCGCCGCTATGATACGCAAATGGATCAAAATAAGTTAACAACAAACAAAGGTACAAAAATGACTGAACAACAACTAGATATAATTAATACAAAACTTGCAGAAGAAGCAAAAAATCTAATGACTGATCGCTTTCCAACTATGGTAAGCTACTTCCTAGAAGACACACAAATGTACCTGGAAGAAATAGAAAAAGGGGCAAGCGAGGATGATCCAGAAAGAGCCATAGCACCAGCTCATACAATCAAGTCCTCTGCTAAGCAACTTGGCGCTGAGAGAGTGGCTGAGATAGCTAAGAATATCGAAGAGCTTTGCAGGAATTTAGTTGATAGTGGGAGTAACGACCTGGAGCAATTCAAAAACCTGGCTCAAAAACTAAAAGCAGAAATAGATCTAGCAACGCCAGAATTAAATAAACTTTGCGAGTAAGACAATTATACATAAAGCGCCACAGGCGGCGTGTCATCCAGAACGAAGTGAAGGATGACACGCCGCCTGTGGCGCTTTAAAATATAAAAAACAAGTTCCGAGAAAGCCACAGAACCTACTCATCAATAACTATCATCAATCTTGTATGTAGCAGACATCAAGCCACGATGCTTGTCGTTACCTGTAAAGATACGTCCTATGATAGGTATCGCACCAACTATTGAGCTTACGCCGTACAATGCTGGATTCACATGGCCTTTTAGATTCATCTTCTTAGCGCGCGTATCTATTTTACCTTTTAATGTAAAGTCAAAAAATGGCCCTTCTGCAGCGCTGTTATCTATAATAAGTATGTTGTTTTTAAAACTAAAATCACCATTCATACCAGAAAAAACTATATCCTTATTGCCGCTAATTAAGCTAACTAATCCAGGCAGAGACGCCACAGACACTAGCCTGCTCATTGCTGGCGCGTCATGTAATACAAAGCGTTGAAAGGTAAAGTGCCCCTTTAGAATAGGAATAATCTGACCTGGTCTCACCTCTTTTCTGCTGGTTTTAATATTGAGAGTCATTTGGCCAGATTTCATATCATCATATGCTCCGATCCCTTTCAAAAAAGCCCCAGCATTACCGCATTTTATTAGCCACTCTTCCTCTGCCCCGTTTGCGGTAAGCAGCATCTCGATTGATCTTGAGCCTATTTTAGAGTCAATAAACCCCGAATAACAACGTGACTTATCACACTCAAACTGGAGGCTTAAATCATCAAGCCAGATATTCTCTTGCAAGCGCACGCGCTTTATATCCATCTTTAATTTCGTATTACCACTATCGCGCTCTTTCTCAAGGAATTGCAACATATCGGCTTCTGATAAATCCAGAGTCTTACCTCGTAATTTCATATCAACGAAGCCGTTTTTTATTTTAATTTTAGCAGATAGATCTGTACCAAGGCTCTTGATTTTCTGAATATCAATCTTCGCAGCATTATTTTCTATCTCTATATTACCATTAACATTCAGGCCTTTTTGGCCAATAATAGCAAAATCCAATGAGCCTTTTGTTTGATCCTCAAAAACACCGTTGACGACAATGCGAGATTTACTGTTCTTTTGCTTACGGATTCCTAATTTATCAAAATATAAATCAAGATTAGAAATATCTGAATCCACCTTAATGAACCCCTTGTCGTTTTTATTTACATAACTAATATCAACAATAGAATTACCGCCAAGCAAGCTTATAAAAGCAATTTTCTGATGCCGATCCGCTGTTGTAGATTTTGCTCTAAAACGAGTTTTAATATCCAGCTTATGGCCAAATTCTGTATTCTCTTCATCTACATTATAGATAAATTTCAAATCACTATTGAAGCCATTAATACGTCCATTGCCAATTAGAATCACTTGATCCCCATTGAAAATACCAGACATTTTGGCCTTTCTGAGCTTCACATAATTCTTAAATATATTAAGCGATGCATTTGGTATTTCTGCTGAGATATTATAAATATTCTTAGTACCTGGCTTTAAAGGAACCAGAACTTCTACATCTATATCCGTATTGCCAGTAATTTTGCGCAAATTAATATTAGCTTGGCCCATGATTTTGTGCTGTTCTTCTTGAATAAAATCAGTCAGACTACGCACTGGGCCATGTCCCTTGGCGCTTATCCTCAAAATAGTGTTATCAAGCCCTTTCCAATCCATTTCTATAATGCCATCTGTTAGCTTAATTTCAGATGAGTAAGCGCTTTTAATGAAGAAAATGGTCTTGGCATCTTTGAGCTCTATATCCACTTCCATACGTTTTAGGCTTGGCTTATCTGAAGCATAACTATATTCAAGCCCACTGACCTTAACTGCGCCGCTCATCTTTAATGTTTGCTCTGGATCTATCTCTACGGATGCTGTTTGTATGTACCCATCCTTGATAGATCTGTTTAAGAAAGATAACAAACCATGCTCTGGCAAGATTTTGCCTGCTATTTTATAGAATAAGATCGGGATGTTTTGGGCGCTTATTTTTAGATTGCTGCTTTCTTTATCTATATTGCCAACTTTGAGAAAACTATCATCTCCAAACATTACTGAATAATCAATTTGCTGGATTCCTTTGATATTTTTTTTAATAAATCTGGCGCTACCTTTTTCTATAGGTTTATTGTTCACTCCATTGACGCCAAGTAATTTTATATCATCAATTTGTATATCATAATTCTGCCCCATCCCTAACAATCGTTCTGCTTTTACCGTTAAATTCGCATCAAAGAACTTATGATTATCCTCATCAAATATCACAATGTTAGATGGAGCAATCTCTGCTGATAATTGCGGGTTGCCCCAAGGGCCAAATAGATGAGTTTGAATTTGCAGATCATAGATACGCACGGTGCCATTACCAATCGCAAATTTTGCCTCAGTAGACTTAAACAAACCGTTCTTAAAAGTAAAATGATAAAGCTTAGCATTTATGCCATTTAGCTTAAGATAATATTGCAGCGCATGTTTCATTTGCCTATCGAGCTTACCGCTATTGGCAGCATAAATCAGCCCCGCCGTCAATGCGGCAAGCAAGCCAATTAATATAAGAAGCTTTGATATTATTTTCATCTATGCGTTATTAATCTTTTTGTCTAAAGAATGATTATATAGGTTTTTAACTTTTTTCTCCAACAAAAGCAACAAACTCGTGCTTTTACTATTTTAATTTTGTATTTTTTGCAGTAATCTATAGCCAATAAAAAATTAAAGCATATATATATGAAAATATCTTTTATCGGTACTGGCTATGTTGGCTTGGTTTCTGGGGTTATGATGGCTCATATTGGTCATGATGTAATTTGTATAGACACAGATGCAGGCAAAATCAATAAGCTAAAAAACAAGCAAGCTCCAATATACGAGCCAGGCTTGGATGAATATATAGAAAAATATGCAAATACTCCGCGCCTGCAATTCATACATGGCTATGATAATCAAATAAAAAACTCAGATTGCGTATTCATAACAGTAGGTACGCCGCCTAAAGCAAATGGAGATGCAGATTTAAGCGGGATTTTTAATGCGCTTGAAAATGTTTGTAAATATATAAAGCCCGAATGCGTCATCGTACTAAAATCTACCGTGCCACCTGGCACTTGCGCTTCTGCTGTAGAATTTATGAAAAATAAGGGCAAAGAAATAATTATCGTCTCAAACCCAGAATTCCTTCGTGAAGGAAACGCGATCGGAGATTTTCTAGAACCAGACCGTATTGTAATTGGATCAGATAATAAACAAGCATTTAATGTAACGCGCGAAATTTACAAACCACTTACGGATGCTGGTGTTGCTATGGTAGAGACCGACCTTAGCACTTCAGAATTAATCAAATATGCCTCCAACACATTTTTAGCAAACAAAATAGCCTTCATCAATGAGATGGCTGATCTGTGCGAAATAGTCGGCGCTGATATCACAACACTTGCAGAAGGAGTTGGTTTAGATAAGCGCATAGGTAGTGACTTTTTAAAGGCAGGGCCAGGCTTTGGTGGATCGTGCTTTCCAAAAGATATCCTAGCCCTACAGCAATTAGCAAAAAAAGCTGGTTCTGATTTCCTAATTCTAGATGCTATAATAAAAGCCAACAGCAATCGCCCTACTTCTATGCTAAATAAAATCATTTCAGCAATTGGTGGTGATACCGAGGGCAAAAAAATAGCTATGCTTGGCCTTACATACAAAGCAGGAACGGATGATCTACGCAGCAGCCCGGCGATTGATTTAATTAATCAACTACAAAAACTTGGCACAAAAATAGTAGCTTATGACCCAGAAGGAATGGTCAATGCTCCGAAATATTTTGATTCTCTTGAATGCTCCGATTCAATACCTGATGCAGCAAAAGACTCAGACGCGATAGTAATTGCAACAGAATGGCCAGAATTCGTAAAAGCTGATTGGGCTGCAATTAAATCCACAATGAAGACTCCAGTGATCATTGATTTGCGTAATATTCTTACACCGCACGAAATGGAATCTATTGGCTTTAACTATCATTCTATAGGAAGAAAAAATGCCAGATAAATTCATTCATTTTCGTGCCCAGAGCTCCTACTCAATGCTTGAGAGCGCCATTAAAATAAACAAACTAATAGAACTTACTAAGCAAAATGAAATGAGCGCCGTTTGCCTGGCAGATCGCGGAAATCTATTTGCATCCTTAGAATTTGCGCTTGCTGCTACCGGGTCTAAAATACAGCCAATTCATGGTTCTATTTTAAACATCCTATTTACCAACAAAGGAAAAAAAGACTTTGCCGAGATTTTGCTTATAGCAAAAGACCAAGCTGGCTATCAGAATTTATTGAAGCTAGTGAGCCTTACCTTCACCACGAACGAACGACAAACCTGCAACCATATCAGCTTTGATGATCTACAAAAATATAGCGAAGGGCTGGTTGCTCTTTCTTGCTATAGCGAAGGTGTTGTAGGCAAATTCTTACTAAACAAAGATAAAGCATCTGCTATTAATTCTGCCAAAAAACTGCAAAAATTATTCGGCGATAGGTTCTATTTCGAAATCATGCGCCACGGGTTGCTTGCAGAACGCGAAATCGAAGCAGACTACCTACAAATCGCAAATGACCTATCAATCCCATTAATAGCCACAAACCAGGTGCTGTTCAGTGATGTTTCCATGCATGATGCGCACGATGTGCTGCTATGTATTTCAGAGGGCGTAGTACGGGACGAGCAAAACAGAAAACACGCAAGCAACCAATGCTATTTCAAAAGCGCGAATGAAATGATAGCACTCTTTGAGGATTTGCCAGAAGCTATTGAAAACACCGTGCATTTAGCGCAGCGTTGCTATGTTATGTCTGAAGCGCGCCCACCATCTCTGCCTAATTTCTCTGATGGCTCAATATCTGAAGAAGATCTAATCCGCACGCAATCTGCTGCTGGGCTGGAAGAAAAATTACTGATAAAATTCGAAAAAGAAAATATCCCTAAGTCCGAGCACGAACAAATACGAAAAAAATACAACAAAAGGCTTAACTATGAGCTAGACATCATATGCAGCATGAATTTCTCTGGTTATTTCCTAATCGTTTCGGACTTCATAAAATGGAGTAAAGATAACGGAATCGCTGTTGGCCCTGGCAGGGGCTCTGGCGCTGGTTCTATCATCGCTTGGGTGCTGAAAATAACGGATCTAGACCCAATTAAATTCGGCCTATTATTCGAGCGCTTCTTGAACCCCGAACGTGTATCCATGCCCGATTTTGATATCGACTTTTGCCAAGAACGCCGCGAGGAAGTAATCTCATACGTGCGCTCCAAATACGGAGAGCAGCGCGTTGGGCAGATTATCACTTTCGGAAAAATGCAAGCCAAAGCCGTAATCAAAGACGTATCTAGAGTGCTTAGCCTGCCTTACGTAATTGCCGATTATTTGACTGAACTAGTCCCATTTAACGCGATAAACCCCGTTACTTTAAGCCAAGCAATTACTGATGTTGTAGAATTAAGAGGCGCGGCAAAAGGCAAAGGCCTATATAATATAGATGGCAATAACGACCTAATTAAGCAGGTGCTTTCCACTGCGCTCACACTAGAGGGCTTGCAGCGCCACGCCTCAACCCATGCAGCGGGCGTTGTGATTGCGAATCAGGATATGACTAACCTGGTTCCTATCTACAAGGATATGAACTCAGAAATGCTGATAGTTCAATATTCAATGAAATATTGCGAACTAGCTGGCTTGGTAAAATTCGATTTCTTGGGCCTACAAACCCTAACCGTAATCACTAAGACCATCAACCTACTAAAGGACGAAGGAACGATAGTAGATATCGACAACATACCATTCGATGACAAAAAAACATTCAAAATGCTAACGGACGGAAGAAGCACTGGTGTGTTCCAGTTTGAAAGCATCGGCATGAAAAGCGCATTAAAGAAACTAATGCCCGATAGTTTAGACGATATCATCGCGCTTGGAGCCCTTTATCGCCCTGGCCCCATGGACAACATACCAACCTATATTGGCTGCAAACATAAAACACAAGAAGTAGATTATTTGCACCCATTATTAGAGCCAATATTAAAATCCACATATGGCGTGATTATCTATCAAGAGCAAGTGATGGAAATCGCCCGCCGCCTTTCTGGCTATAGCCTTGGTGGCGCGGATTTATTACGCCGCGCTATGGGTAAAAAAGTCAAAGCAGAAATGGACGCGCAAGAGGAAATGTTCGTAAGCGGAGCAATCGCAAATAAAGTTCCAGCTAGCCAGGCAAAATCGATATTTGCAACAGTAGCAAAGTTCGCTGGCTATGGTTTCAACAAATCGCACGCCTCAGCTTACGGCGTTATTTCTTACCAAACAGCATATCTAAAAGCCAACTTCCCTACTGAGTTCCTCACGGCCTCAATGAATCTAGACATTGATAGCAGCGACAAAATAAACATCTTTATCCAAGAAGCGCATGGGTTTGATATTGAAATAATATCGCCAGACATCAACCAGTCACGCGGGTTATTTAGTATTGGCAAAAAAAATGATGAAAAAACTATAATCTTCGCTATTGGTGCGCTTAAAAACGTAACAGCCAATTTCGGTGAGGCCGTATTTGAAGAGCGAGAGAAAAGCGGAGATTTCACATCAATCACCAATTTTGCTGAACGTATTTCGCCGAAACTAATCAACAAAAGACTCCTTGAGAATGTAATAAAAGCTGGCTGCTTTGACTCCATACACTCTAACCGTAACAGCTTGCTTATTAGCATTCCCAAAATACTAGCATATTGCGCTTCTTACCATGCGGAGCAAAAATCGAATCAATTTAGCTTGATTTCCGTCAACTCCAATAGCCCAGATGTATTACTAAAGTCAGAGCCAATGAGCTCATCCGAGCTTGCTTATAACGAGTTTGGAGTAATGGGGCTGTTCCTAAAGAATCATCCGCTAACAGAACTTGAAGCCTCGCTGGTAAAATGCCACGTTAAAACTTCATCCTATATTAAAAACGAACTAAAGGAAGGCAAGCATCGCCTAAAATTATCTGGAATCATTACAAAAAAAGATGCCAGAATGTCCAAGCGCGGAAGGTTTGTCACCCTTCTACTCTCCGACCCGCACGGCATTTTTGAAGTAACAATCTACAACGAAGATACCCTAAAAGATTACGCCCACCTCACAAACGTCAAAGACGCAATCGTTGTGAATTGCGATATCTCTAAAGACAAAGGCGGCCTGCGCATAACTGGCACTAAATTCACTAGCGTTGAAGATGAAATTAAAGGCGTGCAGCACAATATATCCCTATACCCACAAAACAAAACAGAGCTACAAAGAATAGTCAAACTACTAGATGGCAAGAAAAAACCAGAACAATCCAACAGCTCCATCACACTGTTCCTAAAAGCAGAAAACCACTTCGTCGCTAAAGTAAATATGCCAGAAATATTCCACTTATCCGAAGAAGACGTTACTAGCCTAACTAAAAATAACAGCTCAAACTAATATATTCTTTACCCTGGAGAGGATTTCCTTCTACAATTAAAATACAAATTAATCTTGGGAGAGAAAAACAATGGAAGATCAAGTTACAATCGTAATAGATTCAAACAGTAATATCGTTCAACAAATCAAAGAGAATGCACCCAAAAATATTGATTGCATAGCCGTTTCTGGAAGCAAAGAACCAATAGCAAAAGCAGCAATCGCATTAAAAGCAGAAAACTTCGACTTTGGCTGGTGCACCTGGTGCATTAAAGCTTCAAATGCGACACATAAGGATCTATATTATTAAAATAAGTAATTTATATAGAGAAGAATATGTCACATCATTTAAGCTCAGAAGAGCGAATCAGAATAGAAACATTACTGGATCTTGGTACAAGC
>CAXMOU010000064.1:0-17637 GCA_964195465.1 uncultured Rickettsiaceae bacterium | reverse complement strand
GATTCCATAACATGCACATAGCGGTCATGCTCTTGGTTTTCTAAGCTAGATAATTCTTGAGCCGCATTAGCTGAAGAAATCAGCATAATGCAGCTAAGCGTAAGAATTACAGTTTGTTTGATGTGCTTAAAGATATATTTGTCATATATTGATTGTGTTTAATCTGAGATGTCTTGCTCTTCTGCAGGCGCAGCAGCGCCTATAATAGGCATTTCGTCGTCAGATAAACCTAAATCTTCTATCTTTATAGCATTTTTATTATTGTTAGGGGTAGGTAAAAATGGAGACTCGCTGCCTAAAAGCTCGTTGAATGAGTTTTTAGCGAAGAGTAGTTTGTTGAGCCAGAGCTGATCCGGCTTCGGCTCGCTTCTTGGGGGCCCTACATACAATTCATCTTGGTAAGGTGTGTTCAAGGGGGTTTCTGCTCCCCTGAGTATCCACGGTGAAGGTATATCTATTGGCAGTGAGTTATGGCGCTGGAGTTCATCTTGCCCTCGCTTTTTAGGTGTATTAATAGCCTTTGATGGTTCTAATTCGCATTGTTTAGCCATAGTATTACTCCATTGTGGTTTAAGTTGATCATCATTTTTGGGTAAAACCTTATACATAGAGTACAACTACTGGTCAACAAAAAGTAATTTTAAATATAAAACCTCCTACTGGGGTGATGATTTTTTTCTTTAGTGTTTTATATAAGATATTACCGACGATAATAACAGCCATAGTTACAATCACGCTATATAATATATCTGCAGGGTAGTGCATGGCAAGCGTTATGCGGGATGTAGCCACTGCTAGCGTTATGATGATTGCAAGCATTTTGAGCTTTTTTCCAAGATAAGGCCATAAAAAATAGGCGGCTAATATGCAAAGCCCAGTATGCGCGCTTGGAAATGATGAGAGGCATCTTTCGTTTATGGTGCTTGCGATGCTGCTGAATTCCGTTAGTTCAAGCGAGCAAAACGGGCGTGGTAAATTGATTGAAAATTTGAGCGCTGCAAATGTGCATCCAAATACGGCGTAGCATATCCCGATGCGGCTAAGCTCATGGTAAATTGGCAGAAAATATTCTTTTTTATTTGCAGCATTTTTTGTTCTATAATAAAAATACCCGCAAACCACTACATATATAACAGCAAAATTTGCGATAAAAAATATGCTAGATAGATATTTTAAAATAACAGGTATAGACCCGACATTCGTAAGATCGTTTATAGCAATAAATAATTGCTTGTTGATTCCAGCAAAATTGTAAAATATTTCAAACATGCGCAAGCTAAATATTTGGTTGATAATAGCCCCAAAACTACAGCAAAAAGCCATTATAAGCAATGCGTAATAGGGGGGTTTTGATAAATAGTGGATGATTAGTGAGTTTCTTTGCATAAAAACTCTTGCCAAGCGATGAAAAATTCATTATAGTTCGGAAGAATTTTTGTATTGAATGTATGAAGCAAGCGGTTTATACTCTAAATCCCTTGTAGTTTTTTTAATTATTTAAAAAGAAGTAGGTCAAATGCCAACAAATAATCAATTGGTAAGATTTGGTAGGAAGTCAAAGAAGAAAAAGAGTAATTCTCCTGCCCTTAAATCTAATCCTTTCCTAAAAGGTGTATGTGTTATTGTTAAAACTGTAACTCCTAAAAAACCAAACTCAGCTTTGCGTAAGATCGCAAGAGTTCGTTTGAGCAACGGTGAGTATGTAAATGCATATATTCCTGGTGAAGGCCACAATCTGCAGGAGCACTCGGCTGTTCTTGTTCGTGGTGGTAGAGTTCCTGATCTTCCAGGTGTGAAATATCACATCGTTCGTGGAGCGCTGGATACTCAAGGTGTTAAAGGACGTAAGCAAGCTCGCTCACGTTATGGTACTCCTGCTAAATAAAGTTTTAAGTAGTAAAAATATAATAATAAGGTTGTAGGTATAAAATGTCACGTCGTCATGCAGCGGTAAAAAGAGTAGTAAGTCCGGATTCGAAATACAAAAGTATTCCGTTGACTAAGTTTATTAATAACGTCATGAAGGACGGTAAAAAAGCAACTGCTGAAAAGCTTGTTTATGGTGCTCTTGATAGAGTCGAAAAGAAACATGGTGCTGATCCGTTTAAGACATTCACAGATGCTATGAGCAATGTGAAGCCTTTTGTTGAAGTTAGTTCAGTTAGAGTTGGTGGTGCAAACTATCAGGTTCCTTCTCCTGTTGATGACAGAAGAGGAAATGCTTTAGCGATCCGTTGGATTGTTGATGCTGCGCAGAAGCGTTCTGGTCGTAGTATGATTGAAAAAATAGCTGAAGAGTTATTTGATGCTGCAAATAGCCGTGGTGTCGCGATTAAGAAGAAAGAAGATACTCATAAGATGGCTGAAGCAAACAAGGCGTTTGCTCACTTTGCGCAAAGAAATCAGAGGTAATTTTATATGTCTAGTAAGGAAATATTATTATCTGACGTACGTAATATTGGTATTTGCGCGCACATTGATGCGGGTAAGACTACTACTACTGAGCGTATATTATATTATACTGGTAAGTCTCATAATATCGGTGAAGTGCACGATGGTGGCGCTACTATGGATTGGATGGAGCAAGAGCAGGAAAGAGGTATTACAATTACTTCAGCTGCTACTACTTGTTTCTGGAATGAAAAGAGAATCAATATTATTGATACTCCCGGTCACGTAGATTTCACGATTGAAGTGGAAAGGTCACTAAGAGTTCTTGATGGTGCTATTACAGTGTTTGATGGTGTTGCTGGTGTTGAGCCACAATCCGAAACAGTATGGCGTCAGGCTGACAAATATGATGTCCCACGTATGTGCTTTGTTAATAAGCTAGATAGAGCTGGTGCTAATTTTTATAGATGTGTTGACATGATTGTTGATCGTCTTGGCGCTAACCCGCTTGTTATTCAATTGCCTATTGGCGTTGAAGAAGATTTTGTGGGTGTTGTTGATTTAGTAAAGATGCAATCCATTATATGGAAAGATGGTTCTTTGGGCGCTGAATTCACTTGTGGTGATATTCCTGCAGATATGCAAGATAAAGCTAATGAATATAGAGCTACGCTTCTAGATACTGTTGTTGAGTCTGATGACGAAATAATGGAAAAATATTTAGCTGGCGAAGATCTTACTGAAGAAGAAATAAAGAAATGTATTAGAAAAGGAACTATCTCTGGTACTTTTGTACCGATTACTTGTGGTAGTGCTTTTAAGAATAAAGGTGTTCAGCCATTGCTTGATGCTGTTATAGATTATTTGCCTTCTCCAGTTGATGTTCCAGATATGAAAGCTGTTAATTCAAAAACTGACGAAGAAACATCTGTTCCTAATTCAGAAGATGCTCCTTTTGCGGCGCTTGCATTTAAAGTAATGACTGATCCATTTGTGGGTTCTTTGACTTTTGCAAGAATCTATTCTGGCCGTATTACTACTGGTTCTAGTGTTATGAACACTGTTAAGGGGCAGAAAGAGCGTGTTGGCCGTATGCTACTTATGCATGCGAATGATCGCGAAGATATAAAAGAAGCGAAGGCTGGTGATATTGTTGCTATAGCGGGTTTGAAGAACACTACTACTGGTGATACGTTATGTGCTTCTGATGCTCACGTGATTCTAGAAAGAATGGAATTCCCTGAGCCGGTTATTCAGCTTGCTGTTGAGCCTAAATCTACTGCGGATCAAGAAAAAATGAGCTTGGCATTGCAGAAGCTTGCTTCTGAGGATCCTTCATTCAGAGTTAGTAGTAGTGAGAACGGGCAAACAAACATTGCTGGTATGGGTGAACTTCACTTGGAAATTCTTGTTGATAGAATGAAGAGAGAGTTCGGAGTAGAGGCAAATGTTGGCGCTCCAGAAGTTGCTTACCGTGAGACGATTACAAAGAGTCACGAAGTTAACTATACTCATAAGAAACAGTCCGGTGGTGCTGGTCAGTTTGCTAGAGTTAAGATAATATTCGAGCCAGGCGAGCCTGGTACGGGTTTTGAATTCAACAGCAAAATTGTTGGTGGTTCTGTGCCTAGGGAATATATTCCTGGTGTTGAGAAGGGTATTAAGCAAATCATGGATTCTGGTGTTGTAGCTGGTTACCCGATGATTGACTTTAAAGCGACTCTGGTTGATGGTGCTTATCATGATGTTGATTCAAGTGTACTTGCGTTTGAGATAGCGGCTAAGTCTGCATTTAGAGAAGGTATGCCACAAGCTGGCGCTAAGCTTCTTGAGCCTATGATGAAAGTCGAAGTTATTACTCCTGAAGAATATATGGGTGATATCATTGGTGATTTGAATAGTCGTAGAGGTTCAGTTCAGAACATGGAGCCAAGAGGTAATGCGCAGATAATTACTGCTAGCGTTCCATTGGCGGAGATGTTTGGTTATGTGAATACTCTGAGATCTATGTCTCAAGGTAGAGCGCAGTATAGCATGGTATTTGATATATATGCACAGGTGCCACAACAGGTTGTTGAAGGTATTTTGAGTAAACAAGGCGGCTAATATTAATTAGCTAGTTTGTGGCTAAACATTTTTGATGCAGAAATATGTTGATTAGATGTTTAGAATATGATAGGAGTGTAGCTCAATTGGTAGAGCGCCGGTCTCCAAAACCGGAGGTTGCGGGTTCGATGCCTGTCGCTCCTGCCATTTTGGTTGTTAGAATTTAGGTAGGTCAATGTTAAAGGGATTAAAAGCGTATAAATTTTTTGATCAGGTAAAACAAGAAGCTAAGAAAGTTGTTTGGCCTGAGAAGAAAGAGCTTATTGCATCTGTATCTATAGTATTAGTTGCGGTGTTCTTGTTTAGCTTGGCTTGTTTGATTTTGGATTATGGTATACATAATTCAGTACGTTTTTTGTTGAATATTGGTAAGTAATAATTATGGCCAAGTGGTATATTCTACATACAGTTTCTGGTTCTGAAAAAGGAGTCAAGCGACTAATTGAAGATCAGATTGCTAAGAAAAAAATGTCTGAGTATTTTGAAGAGATCGTTGTGCCTGTTATAGAGGTTCCAGAGATCAAAAAAGGTAAGAAGGTTATTACCGAAAAGAAGTTCATGCCTGGTTATGTGCTGATTAAGATGAAAATGACCGATGAGTCTTGGCACTTAGTTAAGTCCGTGCCGAAGACGACAGGGTTTTTGGGGAGCAAAACACATCCTCAATCGCTTAGTGAGGCTGAAGTTCAAGGGGTGTTTAAGCAACTTGAAGCGGCATCTGCGACTGCGAGCATTTCTAGCCTATATAATGTGGGTGACAAGGTGCAGGTTATTGACGGTCCATTTGATACTTTCGCTGGTGTTGTGGAAGATGTTGATGGTGAGGCTCAGAAATTAAAGATTTCTGTGTCAATATTTGGTAAAGCAACTCCAATCGAGTTAAGTTTTACGCAAGTGAAGAAGAATTGAATATATAAGTTTTAAGGTAGAGTTAAACTAATGGCAAAAAAAATTGACGGTTATATAAAGTTGACAATCCCTTCTGGGAAAGCGAATCCTGCACCTCCAGTAGGTCCAGCTCTTGGTCAGAAAGGTGTGAACATAATGGAATTCTGTAAGGCATTTAATGCTTCTACAAGCTCATTAGAGCCTGGAACTCCGGTTCCTGTAGTGATTACAGTTTTCGTAGATAAAAGTTTTGAGTTTATTACAAAAACTCCACCAGCTTCATTCTATTTGAAAAAGTTTGCTAAGATCCCAAAAGGTTCTGGCGCTACTAAGAAAGAAGGTTTTGTTGGTAGAGTAACTATAGCTGATTGTGAAGAGATCGCGAAAATCAAAATGGTAGACTTGAATGCTAATGATTTAGCTGCAGCGGCAAAGATTATTGCTGGTTCTGCTGAGTCTATGGGAATTGAAGTAGTAAAATAAATAAAGATTATTAGATAGATATTTATTATGGGTAAAAAAATAGCAGCAGTAAAGAAAGAGCTAGATCTAGATAAGGAGTATTCCTTACAAGATGCGATTTCTCTTATGAAGAAAAACACCTTTGTTAAGTTCGATGAAACTTTGGAAGTTGCAATCAATTTAGGCGTTGATCCTCGTCACTCAGACCAAATGGTTAGAGGGATGGTTTCACTTCCTGCGGGAACTGGTAAAGATGTAAAAGTGGTTGTTGTTTGTAAGGATGACAGAATCGCCGAAGCAACTAGCGCTGGTGCTGATTTAGCTGGGTCTGATGTTATCATTGATGATATCAAAGCTGGTAATATTAATTTTGATGTTTGCATAGCAACTCCAGATATGATGGGTGTTGTTGGGCAAGTAGCAAGAATTTTGGGTCCAAAGGGCTTGATGCCTAATCCTAAGCTTGGTACAGTTACGGCAGATATCGCTACAGCTGTTAAAAATGCTAAAGGTGGTCAAGTTGAATACAGAGTTGAAAAGGCTGGCATAGTTCATGCGGGTCTTGGTAAGCTTTCATTCTCAGAGAGTGATTTGCTTAAGAATGCTCAGACGCTTTTGGATTCAGTAGTAAAGGCAAAACCTGCGGGCGTTAAAGGCGCTTATTTGAAGAAAATATACATTTCTTCAACAATGGGGCCGTCTCTTAAAGTCGACTTATCAACAATTTCAAATTAGAAATATTTGGGGAAATATACAGTGTTAAGATCTAATAAAAAACATTTTGTATCGGAGCTAGAGGAAATTTATAACACCTCAAATTCTGTAATTATAACTCACTATCACGGTCTTACTGTTTCGGAAGTTACGGCTTTACGTCGTAATTTAAGGGAGAATGGGGCTTCGTTTAAAGTGGTAAAAAATACTCTTTCAAAGATAGCGGCATCTAATGTTAAGCTTGAGCATATTTCAGAGATGTTCTCTGGACCGACTGCAATAGCATATTCAGAAGATCCAGTTGCTGCTGCGAAAGGTGTAGTGGAATTTGCAAAAACTAACGATAATTTGAAAATTATCGCTGGTATAGTAAATGATACACTGTTGGATGTGAGTGCTATTAATGAACTTGCTAAATTGCCATCTCTTGATGCGCTTAGAGGTAAAATCATTGGTATATTGCAAGCTCCAGCTTCAAATCTTGCTAGGGTGGTTCAAGCTCCAGCAGGTGGGTTGGCTAGGGTGGTTCAAGCCTATGCGGATAAATAAATTAATAGTAATAATAAATAATTAGGTAAAATATTATGACAAATATAACAAAAATTGCAGACGAGTTGTCTACATTGACAGTAATGGAAGCAGCAGATCTTGCTAAGCTTTTGGAAGAAAAATGGGGTGTTTCTGCAGCAGCTCCAGTAGCAGCAGCAGCTCCAGCAGCTGGCGGCGGCGAAGCAGCAGCAGAACAAACTGAATTTGATGTTATCTTAGCTGGTATTGGCGAGAAAAAGATCGAAGTTATTAAGACGGTAAGAGCTATTACTGGTCTTGGTCTTAAAGAAGCAAAAGGTCTAGTTGATGGTGCTCCATCACCTATAAAGCAAGGTGTATCTAAAGCTGATGCTGATGAAGCAAAAACTAAGCTTGAAGCTGCAGGCGCTAAAGTAGAAGTTAAATAAATACAAAAAAGAAGAGATTCTTTGTTGTAAATATATTGACTTGTATACTTTAAGTATGATATATAGTTGCACTTCTGGCGGTCAATTCTATTGATAGAGTTTATGCTAGGGTGCGACTTTTTTGCGCATAAGGAAATATAGCGGTTGTTTGTAAAGCTGCGCAGTTATTTTGTAGATTGGTTTTATGCTAACTTCAGATAAGCGTGGATTTGATATAATTGAATGACTCGACAATAGTTTATAAATTAAACGATTTTTCTGAGTATTTTTGTTATTCAGTTTTGTTGTTGGCTTAAGGTTTATGGCTTTAAATTGTAGTTTGTATCTATATATTGACTTGTGTGATAGTGCTTATGTTTTTAACGGCAATGTTTAGTTGTTGTTTGTAGAAAATTCGTTTTTTTAAATGATATAAAAATATCTGGAGATCTTATGTCGCAATCCTTACAAACTAGTAAGAGAGTTAGAAAAAACTTCGGTAAGATTAAATTAGTAGCATCTATTCCTAATTTGATTGAAATTCAAAAAAAATCCTACGAGGGCAGCTTTTTGCAGCTTGGTTTGTCGGAAAGCGAAAGAGAGAATAAGGGGCTGCAGTCTGTGCTTGCCTCAATTTTTCCTATTCAAGATCCTGCTGGCGAAGCTACTTTAGAGTTTGTTAAGTATAGTTTTGAAAACCCTAAATACGATGTAGAAGAATGTATACAGCGCGGTTTAAGTTACGTGGCTGGTTTAAGAGTTACTCTGCGTTTAAGTGTTTGGGATATAGACGAAGCAACAGGTGCGAAAGAGATTAAAGGCATTAAAGAGCAGGAAGTTTACATGGGCGATATTCCGTTCATGACTCGCAACGGTACGTTTATTATTAACGGTACTGAGCGCGTAATTGTTTCTCAAATGCACAGATCACCAGGTGGATTTTTCTATCATGACGATGGCAAAACTCACTCGTCCGGTAAATTTTTATATTCTGCAAGAATAATTCCTTATAGAGGTTCTTGGTTAGATATTGAATTTGATGCAAAAGACATAGTTTACATAAGAATTGATAGAAAAAGAAAGCTTCCAGTTACCACGTTGCTAATGGCAATTGGTATGAGCGCTGCAGAAATTCTTGAAAGCTACTATGATATTGAAACTTATACTCGCAAGAAGAAGGGCTGGGTTGTTGATTTCGATCTAAAAAACGTGACTGTACATCGTTTGCTTTCAAACTTAGTTGATGCAGACACTAACGAAATGTTATTAGAAGCTGGTCAAAAAATTACTCCAAGATTAGCTAAGAAGTTTGTAGAAAACGGTCTGAAGAAAGTCTTGCTTCAAGAGGATTCATTGCTTGGTAGTTATATCGGCAAGGAAATTATTGATCCCGAAAGCGGCGAAGTATTGGTAAAATTAGGTGAGCAAATCACTGAAGATATTTTGAAAGCAATTACTGAGTCTGGATCTAAAGCTATTTCTGTCTTGAAAATTCCCTCACAAAGTGATGCGTATATTAGAAATACATTATTTGCGGATAAAAACCAAGATCAAGGCTCATCTCTAATTGATATATTTAGAGTGCTGCGCCCTGGTGAACCTGCTACTGTGGAAGCTGGTCAAATGCTATTTGAAAGCTTGTTCTTTAATTCTGCTAGATATGATTTATCCGAAGTTGGAAGAATTAAATTGAATTCACGCTTAGATATAGATGTTGATCTAAAAAATACTTGCCTAACTAAAGATGATATTCAGGCTATCGTTAAAGTGCTTGTGGATCTGAAAGATGGTAAAGGTTCTATTGATGATATTGATCATCTTGGAAATAGAAGAGTGCGTTCTGTTGGTGAGCTAGTTGAGAACCAATTTAGAGTTGGACTGGCTCGTATGGAAAAATCTATTCTAGAGCGCATGAGTGCTGTTGATGTAGATACTATTATGCCTCATGATTTGGTGAATTCAAAAGTACTTGTTTCAGTGGTGAAGGAGTTCTTTAGTACCTCTCAGCTGTCTCAGTTTATGGATCAAACGAATCCTCTATCTGAAATTACTCACAAAAGAAGATTATCGGCTTTAGGCCCTGGCGGTGTAAGCCGTGATAGGGTTGGTTTTGAGGTGCGTGATGTGCATCCAACTCACTATGGTCGTATTTGTCCGATTGAAACTCCAGAGGGGCAAAATATTGGACTGATTAACTCAATGGCTACTTTTGCAAGTGTTAATAAATACGGGTTTATCGAAAGTCCATACCGCAAGGTGGTTGACGGATTTGTAACTGATGAGGTTGTTTATTTCTCCGCTATTGACGAGGGTAAGCATAAAATTGCTCAAGCGGATATGGAAATCGCTCCAGATGGCAAAATTAAAGCTGAAATGGTCAATTGTCGTTTTACGACAGGGGATTTTGTGTCTGTACCACCAGCTGAAGTTGAGTTTGTTGATGTTACTCCTATGCAGGTTGTTTCTATTGCAGCTTCTTTGATTCCGTTCCTTGAACATGATGATGCGAATCGCGCGTTGATGGGTTCAAATATGCAACGTCAAGCTGTGCCACTTGTGAAAAGTGATGCGCCGCTTGTAGGAACTGGTATTGAAGGTGTTGTCGCAAGAGATTCTGGAGCTGCTATTGTTTCTCTAAGCGATGGTTTAGTGGTAGAAGTTGATGCGGAAAGAATAGTTGTTCAAACTCTTGAGCGTAAGGAAAATGGCGCTCCTGAAGTTGATATTTATACTTTAATGAAGTATCAAAAATCAAACCATAACACATGTATTAATCAGAAGCCTTTGGTTTCTGTTGGCCAGCAAGTTTATCAAGGCGAAGTGATTGCCGATGGCCCAGCTATTGACCAAGGCGAGATTGCGCTTGGGCGTAATATGTTGGTGGCTTTCATACCTTGGAGAGGTTATAATTTTGAGGATTCAATTTTGATCTCTGAGCGTATTGTTAAGGATGATGTGTTTACTTCTATTCATATTGAAGAGTTTGAGATAGTTGCTAGAGATACTAGGCTTGGTCCTGAAGAAATTACTCGCGATATGCCAAATGTTGGTGAAGAAGCGCTGCGTAGTTTGGATGAAGTTGGTATAGTTCATGTTGGTGCTGAAGTTAAGCCTGGTGATATTCTGGTTGGTAAAGTGACTCCAAAAAGTGAGTCTCCGATGACTCCAGAAGAGAAATTGCTAAGAGCTATTTTCGGCGAAAAAGCTTCTGATGTTAGGGATACTTCGTTGTATGTTCCGCCTGGTGCTGCTGGTACTGTGGTTGAAGTTCGTGTGCTTTCGCGCCGCGGTGTTGAAAAAGACGAACGTGCTATTACTATAGAGAAGCAACAGGTTGAAAAGCTAGCTAAAGATAGAGATGATGAAGTAACAATTATTGATCATTTCGTGTTTATGCGTTTGAGCAAAGTGCTTGAAGGTCAGGTTATTGTTAGTGGTCCTAAATCTGTTAAAGCTGGTCAGAAAATTGATGATGCGTTGCTAGAGACGCTTTCTCATGGTCAATATTGGCAGTTAACTGTTGAAGATAATGCTGTTATGAGTAAAATCGAGCAGATTAAACAGCAATATGACGAAAAGAAAGATGAGCTAAATAAGCGATTCACAAGTAAAGTAGAAAAGCTGCAAAGTGGTGATGATTTACCGCAGGGCGCTTTGAAAGTTGTGAAAGTATTTATTGCAACTAAGCATAAATTACAGCCTGGTGATAAAATGGCTGGACGTCATGGTAACAAAGGTGTTATCTCGCGCATTATGCCGCAGGAAGATATGCCTTTCTTAGAAGATGGTACAGTTATTGATGTTGTGCTTAACCCGCTTGGTTTGCCTTCTCGTATGAATGTAGGGCAAATACTTGAAACTCACCTTGGGTGGGCGGCTAAGAATTTGGGTCATAATGTAACTAAAATGCTAGACCAGCATGCTAAGAGCGAGATAGAGATTGATTCGCTGAAAGAATTTGTGTGCAAAATTTACGAAGGAAGCGAAGTTGCGGACCAAGTTAAGAAATTAGATAAGGATAAGTTTATTGAATTCTGCGGCACATTGAAAGATGGCGTGTATTTCTCTACTCCTGTGTTTGATGGCGCAAAAGTTGAGGGTGTTAAGTCAATGCTTAAACTTGCGGGCTTAGATGAGTCTGGTCAGGTTTCTGTTATTGATGGTAGAACTGGTGAATATTTCGATCGTAAAGTTACGGTTGGTTATAAATATATCCTGAAATTGCATCACCTTGTGGAAAACAAAATTCACGCACGTTCTATTGGCCCGTATAGTCTTGTTACTCAGCAGCCGCTTGGTGGTAAGTCTCACTTTGGTGGACAAAGATTCGGTGAAATGGAGGTGTGGGCACTTGAAGCTTATGGTGCAGCATTCACATTGCAAGAATTGCTTACTGTTAAGTCTGATGATGTTGCTGGTAGAATTAAGATTTACGAGAATATTGTTAAAGGTGACAGTACCTTTAATTCTGGTGTTCCAGAGTCATTTAACGTGATGATTAAAGAATTTAGATCATTATGCTTGAATGTTCAGCTAGAAGATAGTGGCTCTTAAATAGAGCGATTAGGTTCCAGGCCTGTAATGGCCTGGCTCTTTTGCGGTGTTTATATATAACGTTGCAAAAGTTTAAGAAAATATTAGTTTGGCGCTTTTTGCGCTTCTTTAGAGTTAGTTTGAGGAAGAATCTATATGTCACAGGTCAATTTTTACAACCAATTGAGCAGCACTCAACAATTTGATCAAATTAAAATTAATATCGCCAGTCCAGAGCAGGTGCGCTCTTGGTCTTTTGGTGAGGTTACTAAGCCTGAAACAATCAATTATAGAACATTTAAGCCAGAAAAGGACGGTCTTTTTTGTGCTCGTATTTTTGGTCCTGTAAAGGATTTTGAGTGTTTGTGTGGTAAATATAAGCGCATGAAATATCGCGGTGTTACTTGTGAAAAGTGCGGTGTGGAAGTTACAACATCAAGAGTGCGTCGTGAACGTATGGGACACATTGAGCTAGCGGCTCCAGTTGCGCATATATGGTTTTTGAAGTCATTGCCTTCTAGAATCAGCACGTTGCTTGATATTACAATGAAGGATTTGGAAAAAATTCTTTATTTTGAAAATTATGTGGTTGTTGAACCTGGTATGTCTCCTTTGCAAAAAGGTGACTTGCTGTCTGAAGATGCGTATATTAAAGCGCAAGACGAGTATGGCGAAGATAATTTTGTAGCAATGATTGGTGCTGAAGTTGTGCAGCGCATGCTTTCGGAAATCAATTTAGAAGAGCTGCAAGCTCAATTGAAAGCTGACTTTGAAGAGACGTCTTCTGAAACAAAAAGAAAGAAAATCATCAAAAGATTGAAGCTAGTTGATGCTTTCATGGGCTCTGGCAATAAGCCAGAATGGATGGTGATGAATGTATTGCCTGTGATTCCACCAGAAATTCGTCCGCTAGTTATGCTAGATGGCGGTAGATTCGCTACTTCTGATCTTAACGAATTATATAGAAGGGTTATTAATAGAAACAATCGTTTGAGAAGACTTCTTGAGCTTAAAGCGCCGGATATTATTATCCGTAACGAAAAGCGTATGTTGCAGGAATCTGTTGATGCATTGTTTGATAATGGCCGTCGCGGTAAAGTTGTTAAGAATGCAAACAAGAGACCATTTAAGTCTTTGAGTGATATGTTAAAAGGTAAGCAAGGTCGCTTCCGTCAGAACCTACTTGGTAAAAGGGTGGATTATTCTGGCCGTTCTGTGATTGTTGTTGGTCCTGAAATGAAGCTGCACCAGTGTGGTTTGCCGAAAAAAATGGCGCTTGAGCTATTTAAGCCATTCATATACTCTAAGTTAGAAATGTATGGTATCGCTACCACGATTAAGGCGGCAAAGAAGATTGTTGAAGCTGAAAAAATCGAAGTTTGGGATATTTTAGAGGAAGTAATTAGGGAACACCCTGTGCTTCTGAACAGAGCTCCGACGTTGCACCGTTTGGGTATTCAGGCGTTTGAGCCATTGCTAATTGAAGGTAAAGCGATACAGTTGCACCCACTTGTTTGTGCGGCATTTAACGCTGACTTTGATGGTGATACTATGTCCGTTCATATTCCGCTATCTATTGAAGCTCAGCTTGAAGCTAGAGTTCTTATGATGTCTACAAATAATATCTTGAGCCCAGCAAATGGTAAGCCGATTATTTCTGCGGATAAGGATATTGTTCTTGGTCTGTATTATCTAACAATAGTTATTGATAAAGATCCTGGCGAAGGGATGGTATTCGAAGACATTAAAGAGCTTGAATATGCTTTGTTTGAGAAAATAATTACACTGCATACTAAAATCAAATATCGCACTAAATTATTGAATGCTGAAGGCGTGTTTGGGGACTCTATAATTGACACAACTCCAGGAAGAGTGATTATAGGTCAGCTATTGCCTAAGAGCGAGAATATTGATTTTAGATTGTTGAATAAAGAGATGAATAAGAAGAATATCTCCAGTGCAATTGATTCTGTGTATCGTTATTGTGGGCAAAAAGCTACGGTTATTTTTGCTGATAAATTGATGGCGCTTGGTTTTAAACATGCTTGTCAGTCTGGTATATCTTTTGGTATGGACGATATGGTAATACCAACTACCAAAAATAAAATTTTGGAAGAAACTAATGTCATTACAAATGAGTTTGAGCAGCAATATCTTGATGGTTTGATCACTTATGGTGAGAAATTTAACAAGGTTGTGGATGCTTGGACCGCTTGTACAGATAAAGTAGCTTCAAAAATGATGGAAGAGATTGCGGTATCTGGTCAAAAGCTGAAGAATACAACTAATCAACAAAAGTTGAACTCCATTCACATGATGGCAGTATCTGGCGCTAGGGGTTCTGCAGCTCAGATTAAACAGCTTGCAGGAATGCGTGGTTTGATGACTAAGCCATCTGGTGAAATTATCGAAACACCTATTAAGTCTAACTTTAAGGAAGGCTTGACTGTGCGTGAGTATTTCAACTCCACTCACGGTGCGCGTAAAGGTTTGGCTGATACAGCTTTAAAAACTGCAAACTCTGGTTACTTGACGAGAAGATTGGTTGATGTAGCACAGGATTGTATTATTACTGCCGAAGATTGTGGAACTCAGGATGGTATAGAAGCTAAAACAATCATCGATGGTGGTGAAGTAGTTGTTTCATTAGCTGACCAAATCTTGGGTAGAACAGTTGCAATTGATACAAATCATCCAGTTACTGGTGAGTTATTAGTTTCTGCTGCTGAGCTGATTGATGAAGCGAAATTGGATCAAATTGAATCTTCTGGTCTAGACCTTATTAAGATTAGATCGGTTCTAACTTGCGAAACAAAAATGGGCATTTGTGCGCGTTGCTATGGTCGTGATTTGGCGGCTGGAACACTTGTTTCACAAGGTGAAGCAGTTGGTGTAATTGCAGCGCAATCTATTGGTGAGCCAGGTACGCAGCTAACAATGAGGACGTTCCACATTGGCGGCGCGGCAACTAAAGGTACGGAAGTATCTTCTGTTGAGGCTTCTTATGATGCAAAAGTTAAAGTTCTTGGTCGTAACTTAGTTATTAACTCCGAAGGGCGTCAGATTGTTATGGGACGTTCTTGTGAAGTGCTATTAGTTGATGATAAAGGAAATGAGCGTGCAAGATATAAAATTCCTTACGGCTCAAGATTGATGGTCGATGATGGTTACAAAGTTGAAACAGGACAGAAAATGGCTGAGTGGGATCCATATACTATCCCGATTATCACTGAAAAAACAGGTGTAGTAGTATTTACGGATATGCTAGAGGGCGTCTCTATTAGAACTGTGATGGATGATAATACTGGTATCTCAAACAAGGTGGTGATTGAATCTAAGCAATATTCTAAAGGCGCAGATTTACGTCCGCGTGTTCAGTTGCTTGATGCTAAGGGCAAATCTGTTGAATTATCAACTGGCCTAGAAGTGAAGCATTATTTACCAGTTGGCGCTGTTTTGAGTGTGGAAGATGGTTCGGAAGTTGCTGCGGGTGATATTTTAGCTCGTATTCCGCGTGAATCTACAAAAACTCGTGATATTACTGGTGGTCTACCAAGAGTGGCTGAGCTTGTTGAAGCACGTCGCCCGAAAGACCATGCTGTAATGGCTAATGTAGATGGCCGTATTGAATTTGGTAAGGATTATAAATCTAAGAGAAGAGTTGTTCTGCACCCAGCAGATGGCGCAGAGCCTATCGAATATATGCTACCTAAGGGCAAGCACGTTGTGGTTAATGAAGGTGACTTCGTTAAGCGTGGTGATATGATTATTGATGGTAACCCTGTGCTGCAAGACATCTTGAAAGTTTTGGGTATTAAAGCCCTTGCAAGCTATATGATTGCAGAAATTCAGGCTGTTTACAGATTGCAAGGTGTAAAAATCGATGATAAGCATATTGAAGTGATAATTCGTCAGATGCTGCAAAAAGTTGAAATCACTCACCCAGGTAGCACGACTCTTCTTGTTGGTGAGTTGCTAGATGCGCGCTCATTGAATGAAATCAATGAGAAAATAATCAAAGAAGGCGGGGAGCCTGCAAGATGTGACCCTGTATTGCAAGGTATTACTAAAGCGTCGTTGCAGACTAATTCGTTTATTTCTGCTGCATCTTTCCAAGAAACCACTAAGGTTCTAACAGAAGCAGCTGTCGCTGGTAAGATAGATCGTTTGAGAGGCTTGAAAGAGAACGTGATTGTAGGTAGATTGATCCCAGCTGGTACTGGTTTCCATATGGCCATGGCTAAAAAGAAAGCTGCCGAGCGTGATCAAGTAATTGAGGATAATGCGTAGTATATCTAGCTTTTGATAATGTTACTTTTTAATGGGCTATACATTTATTTGTATAGTCCATTTTTAATTCGTTGACATCCTGAAGTGCAAACACTATATTTTGTCGATACAAATAGTCAATTGGCTATTTAATACCAGAGGTGCTTTGAGATTATTTCTTAAGGCTGAGAACAGACTCTTATAACCTGCTCCAGGATAATGCCTGCGTAGGGAGTGTAAATAACAAATCTATACATTTGTACGATTAGTCTGCAGCAATAACCATAGACTAATCTATACATTTGTACGATTAGTCTATGGTTATTGCTGTAGATTATCTTAGCTTTCTAATTTGTTCTTTTGCTTATCTGGTATTTTTTAATTATAAATATCCAGAGTATCATTATGAAATATTTATCTAAACAAGATTTTACAATTCTTCTAGGAAATGTAGTTGATCATTTTGACATGTATTTATATGTCTTTCTAGCACCTGTGCTAGCGCCGTTGTTTTTCCCAAATTCAGATTCAATAGTCGAACTCATGATTGCCTATGCCGTTCTTTCAACATCAATAGTAACTAGGCCAGTAGGAGTTTATGTATTTGGAATGATTGCAAAAAAACACAATCCAACAAAAGCGCTATCAGTGTCTTTAATAGGCGTTGGTTGCATAACATTTGGCATTGGGTTACTACCAGACTATAGTTTGTTTGGTGTTTTCGCACCTGTATTGTTGGTGCTTCTTAGGATGTGTAGAGATGTATTCGCAGCTGGCGAAAATGCGATTTCAAAATTGTATATTTTGCAAGGTAAGAACCATAAAGAAGCTTTTTGCAGCTCTTATTTGTATCAAACATCAACTGTTTTAGGGATTGCGCTTGCATCTTTAGCCGCCACTTTAGTGGAGTATGCTGATTTTGTATGGAGTTGGAGAATTTGCTATTTGTTTGGTGGAAGCGCGGCTATTATTGGCTATATTCTGCGTAAAAGCATAATAACAATAGATAAACAAGAGGCTTCTGGCGAGTTACAAATATATAGTTATCATGGGCTAAGAATTATTTGGAAGTCTAGAATAGATTGCTTAAGAATTGCCATTGTTAATAGCTTCTCTTATTTGACGTATGTGTTGCCATTTGTAACTATGAATTCATTAATTCCTTTAATCGCAGATGTAGATATAAAGGATATGATGTTAATTAATAGTATAGGAATTTCAAAGTTTTTTAAAATCTACGTTTTTATAGAATCTGATAATAATTTGATTTAAAATTTAAAAATCATCGTAATCGTTAAGTCTCAATGTATAAACTTCAGGAAAATCATTCTAGAAAAAC
>CAXMOU010000063.1:0-17062 GCA_964195465.1 uncultured Rickettsiaceae bacterium | reverse complement strand
GAGGTAAAGAAAATTCAAAATAAGCTAAATAATAGACCAAGAAAAATACTTGGTTTTCTAACTCCGATTGAATATACTACACAATACTATAATAAGATAGAACATTAGATCTGTCGCATTTGAAGCTTTAATGCACCTTATGCATCAAGCCCCCTCCAGTTTCTTCACCTCTTCTTTGGTAGTTTCTTCCTCGGGTTCTACTTCTATTAGTTCGGATTTTGCTGCTATTACCTGGAAACGTTTTAGTGGGGGGTGGTCTTTTTTCAGGGGGCTTTCTATGCCCATTTGGCTTATATTGCGGGCTTTGGAAAGTAGGTTTCGATTGAATGATCCTGCAAATTTATCGTAGTGACCCACAGCGCTAGAGAGGCTGTTGCCTAATTTGGTTGAATGGTCTGCGATTATGCTAACGGAGCCAAGTAGCTTTTTGACTTCTTCTATAATCTGCTGATGGTTATGCATCATCATTTGCTCTGATACTTGGAACCTGGCGAAGGATAACATATTCATGATTCCGCTTGGGCCCACGGGGAAAATATTTGCCTTCCAGGCTTTGTTCAGGAAATCTTTATCCGCCTCTACCAGCTTCTCAACCGCTTGTTCGGATGGCAAAAACATCAATGTCATGATATTGCCTACATTGTTGGTTTTATGCTCTTGCAAGTTCTTGCGTACGGCCTCAGCATATGGCTTGCCGCTAAGCGAGCGCAAATGAGTATTCATTGTTTTGGCAAGGTTCTTCATATCGTCCTGATCGTCCACCAGGAATTTTGAGGCTTTTGCATCTATAACCATCAAATTATTGTGCGGTAGAAAAATCACTGCATCTGGGCGGAGCATTTCTTGATTTTCGCCTATGGCGCTATATTGCATTATGAAGTCTATATTGATGCGCAGATTTGATTGTTTTAATATATTCTCAAGCGTAATCTCGGCCAAATTTCCAGCACCAGACGGTGAAAGCAGAGAGTTTTTGATTACATCCACAATTTCTTTAGATTGCGAGACCTCCCTGTTCAAGGAACCAACCATATTAACCACGCGCTCGAATTCGCTATTGAATTTCTTGGCAGTGTTTTCGATATTTTTTTCAGATATCTCACGCGTTTCTTTATTTTCTTTTTTGTGAATATCAATTAGCTGTTTCGAGAGTTCGTTCCCAAGATCAAACAACGCTGCCTTAGTCGATTTATTTGACTCTTCCCGCAATTTCTCAAAGCTCTCAACTATTTGTTCCTGATGCTGTAATTTGCTGGATAATTGCTCTACCTGCTTCAGGGATACTAGTTTTTCTTCTTCTAATTTTACGCGCGCAGCTTTGTCCTCATCAGCGACTGCTGTCAGGAATTTTAGCTCAAGCTTGAGGCGATAATTTTTATTTAATGAATATAAAAAGCCAGCGCCCAAAATAGCTGATGAGGCGATTAATATGTAGAAAAGCATTTAATTATTACTCCGTGCAAATACGATTATTTTACACCCAGACTATCTAAGAAATCGCGCAATTCTTGGCGCGCAGCAACGTGTGACATGCTGAAAGATTTCTTGAAGTTGGCTTTTTTTAGATCAAGCAATGTAAGTCCATGCGGGAACAGCTCCCTGAAAATCACGCGCTCACTAAAGCCAGGTGCTATTTGAAAGGATATTCTTTTTGATAATTTTGCTAAGCTATCTGCAACATTACGCTTATTTTGTGCATCAATATTACTAAGCCTGTTGCGCATTATAACCCATTTAATTTCACCGCGATCTCTAGTTGCGCGCTCCATTTTTTGTTCCCACACCATTTGGCTGTAGATTGATGGCTTGTCTATGTTCATAGTTTCGCCATTGATCTTGCCTATAACGTCAAGGTCAACAAAGCTGTCATTAATTGGGGTTACGATGGTGTCTGCATATGAATGCGCCACGCGGGATAGGTTAGTGTGGCTACCAGGAGTATCAATCACGATATAGTCTGCATGATTCTTTGCCATAGCAAAAGCTTGCTCAAACTGAGCTTTTTCACTTTTATCTTTTTCCTCAATGGAATCGTGCTTACTTTCTTCCTTTAGATGAAAATGCAAAGGCATGTCTACTTTATGCTCTTTGTTTTTCTTGTTATATTCCTTGCGGTTATTGATGTAAGTAGTAAGCGAATGCTGCCTTGCATCTGTATCTATACTAGCAATTTTATAGCCACGATCAAGCAGGCCAATAATCAAATGCATAGAGCAGGTAGTTTTACCTGCTCCGCCTTTTTCATTACCAATAACAAAAATATAAGGTTTATTATTTTGATTCATAATTATCCAAAACGAACTTATTAAGCAAACGGACACCAAAGCCGACAGCTCCTTTCGGGCAGATTGCGTTTTTACCTTTCTTGTCCCAAGCTGTTCCAGCGATATCCAGATGACTCCATTTTACACCATCTTTAATGAAACGTCCAATAAAGTGAGCAGCGGTTGAACTTCCAGCCATTCCGCGATCACCGCCAATATTTGCAATATCCGCGATTGGTGATTTTATCATTTCGTCAAAATCCTTATGAAGCGGCATTCTCCATAGCTTTTCGTTGGTTTTATGGGAAGCTGATATAAGCTGATTAGCTAGCTCATCGTCGTTAGAAAAGCAACCAGCATAGCTATTGCCTAGAGCAACTAGAATAGCTCCAGTAAGAGTCGCAAGGTCAATTATGCATTCTGGTTCGAAGTTTTCTTGCAAATATGTAACGCAATCGCATAAAACTAAGCGACCTTCTGCGTCTGTATTTAACACTTCAACGGTTTGGCCAGACATTGTTTTTACAACATCGCCAGGGCGCTGCGCATTGCTTCCCGGCATATTCTCAACCAAACCAACTATGCCAACAACATTTACCTTAGCGCTTCTAAGAGCTATAGCTTTCATAGCGCCAACAACAGAAGCAGAACCACCCATGTCATATTTCATGCTATCCATGCCAGCAGGAGGTTTTAAAGATATTCCGCCAGTATCAAAAGTGACGCCTTTGCCTACAAAACATACAGGTTTTGCGCCATCTTCGCCGCCATTATAACGCATTACTACGATTTTTGATTCTTTGTCAGAACCTTGCCCAACACCAAGAATCGCGCCCATGCCAAGATCATGCATTTCGCGCTCGCCGATAACATCAATCTCCACGCCAAGAGGCTCTAGCTTGTTGATGATTTGCTCTGCGTAGCTTTCAGGATAAAGTACATTTGGCACTTCGCTCACTAAATCTCTAGCAAAATAAACAGCCATTGCTACTGCTTTATATTCTTCAAACGCATGATAAGCGGACTCTTGCTCTTCAACAATTACGTTAAAATCTTTAGTAGCGAATTTTTCTACTTCTTTTTGTGTCGTACGATATTTATCGAAAGTATAAGCCGCAAGCAAAGCACCACTAGCAACAATTGAAGCTAATTTATTTCCCTTGAAATCACCAACCCTAACATCAGTAGCGGAAAAGCCAACAGATAATGCCTTGGCTGCTTTTGCATACGCATATATTTTGCCACCAAGCTGCTCTAATTGATATTCTTCAAGCTTAGCTTCATCGCCAATTCCAAGAATAATTAAATTTCTCAAATTACCATCTTTATCAGAAGTAGTAAGATTTAGAGCCTGTCCAAACTTACCTTCAAATTTGTTTTTATCCTTTATGTTTTTCGAGATCATCCCATGATGCTTTTGATCAATCTCCATAAGGTGTTTATCCATATGAAGTTGGTCATTAATCAAGATTGCTATCGCATCGTTAGCATAAAGATCTGTGGTTTCAAAAGAAATATTCAACATGGCTTCCTCAAAATTTTGTTTTTATAAATATATGTTATGCTATAAAACTAGCCCTAGATGCATGAGTTTGCAAGTATATTTTATGTATCCTGAATTTGTGTCTGTAGCAGAGACTTATTAAGCTCATTATAGCCTTCTAAAGACATCATAACAACAGGCGACTGCTTCTCTTTTGTAATAATAATGTGAGTATGATCTTCGCAAACTTGATCCATTAAATAATTAAAAGTATTTTTTGCTTCTATGAACGGTATAATTTGCATATTGTATATTCTAATTAATTATGTGTATTTAGGTTATAGTACATAATAACAATAAAGAAACATCAAAAATGAACCTAACTGAAATCTACACACTGCTTTTTACTGATACATTAGTGAGCAATTTTGCCTTTAATGCATCGTCGGAAATTGCTATTTCTTCTATGAAAATATTCGGGCTGCATGATCCGTATATAATCGTCGTAGTTGCGGCTTTGGCTTTTTTTGCTTCTTGTTGTATCAATTACGTTCTTGGTGTTATTTGCTATAGAATTCTTTCGCCTTTAAATAGCGAGGAGAACAACAAAAATATAAAAATTGATTTAGTGCGTAATAACAAACATCTTCCCTTATTGCTTTTGCTTAGCGCTGTACCATTTTTTGGTAAGTTTATAATATTATTTTCTGGTTTTTGTAAAGTGCGTCCTCTCTTAGCAATTAGCATAGGAAGCTTAGCAAAACTAGTTTATTACGCAATATTTATGTTGGTACTATGACTATCTACCGCGCAAGTAATAAGGAAGATTTTATAGAAGAAATAATCGATTTTTCTATGAAAAACTTTTCTGATGAT
This sequence comes from uncultured Rickettsiaceae bacterium, assembly GCA_964195465.1. Classification (GTDB taxonomy): domain Bacteria; phylum Pseudomonadota; class Alphaproteobacteria; order Rickettsiales; family Rickettsiaceae; genus Megaera_A. The sequence continues at coordinate 12,439 of CAXMOU010000063.1, read as the reverse complement.
TTTTCTAAATTAAAAATCATTTTGCCCAGCGGCTTGTTGTGCAAAGTAATGCAGCGTAGTTTGCTTAATCGACTGGAAATTGGAATATTACCCACCATCATTCCATTAGAAGAACTTATCGCAGAAGGTGAGGAAATATTCAAAATCCCATCAGAGCAAATTGGATCTATGAGCCGATTAGAAGAAAAGATCTCTCTTGCTGATGCGATTTCTTCTTACAAAGTTTTAAATTACGACATATCTCAGAGCATGCGCCTGGCGCCTTCACTTGCTAATTTGTTTTTCGACCTAGAAGCAAATAATGTAGATCTTGATAGTCTAAAAAACCTTCCAACACTAGACCAGCCAGAACATTGGCATATGATATATAATTTTCTTGATTATGCGTTTAACGAATGGAAAATTAAAATCGCTAAAATGGGCAAAATGACCAGAGCCTCTCATCAAAAACTAATCTTTGATGCAGAAATATCCAGGCTAGCAAGCGACTCTAGTAATCAGCTGCTAATCGCTGGGGTATGCGGTAATGATGCTATGAGTATTGAGTTTATCAAAAACATATCTAAGCGGGATAATGGCCATTTGATTTTTGCTCCTTTTACAAAAATTGACCAGGCGGAGAATTTCTCTCCCAAAGACGCAATGTACAAAATAGATAAATTGCTGAATAACATAGAAGAATCTGCGGAAAATTTACATTTTTTAGGCGATCAAAAAAAAAGTATTTTAGATAAATTACTAACACCAAGTAAAAGCAATTCTTTGCCGCAACAGATTGATTATGTCGAATTCGAAAATATATTCCATGAATCTGAATATATAGCTTTAAAATGCAAAGCTGAGATTGAGAAAAATCCAGAAATTAAAATTGCTTTTATTACACATAATCAGCAATCAAAAGAGCAATATTCAGTTTTTCTAGATAAGTATCAAATTCAATATCACGATCTATTTGGCAACGATGTTTTGAAGCAAAATCTAATTTCCTTGATTTTGTTGGTTGCTGAAAATTTATGTTGTAAGTTTGATAATAAAAAATTCTTCGCCCTGCTTGCTCATCCGTTGATTAACTGTGAATTAGCGCAAAAACTAAAACAATTAATTCGCAAAGAAAATAGATTAGTTTCTAAATTAGATTCAATTAGCGAGTTAGTAAAATCACAAGATGACGAGGATCTTAAATCATATTATACTAATATAAAATTAGCTATTGATAGCAGGTATGGAAAGAAATCCTTTGCTGATTTATTTAAACAAACTCTCAAAAGCACAGAAAATTTAGCTCCAGAAATCTGGCAGAAACACCCATCTATATCCTCAGCATTATCTGAAATAATACAATTTAATTGGGGGTATGTTTTTAATAATGTTGATGATTTTCCTGAATTACTACAGCAAACTCTTGATGGCGGAAGAGTAAGCAGCAGAAAATCAGGACAAAACATAACTTTGTGCAGACCAAATGACTCAGCTTTAATTAATTATGATTTAGTTATTATCTCAGATTTAAATGAAAGCATTTATCCAGGCAAGAGCTTCAATAGCCCTTGGCTAAATAAAAAAATGCAAGAAGAGCTTTGCTTAGATAGCAAACAGGCAAATTTAGGTGCTGCTTTTTATGAGTTTTATTTAAACCTACATAACCCAAATATATTACTTACCAGAGCAAAAAAACACGGCAGTAACTCACAGATGTTACCTTCCCAATTTATATTGCATCTTGAACATTTATTAGGAGATAAAATACATAAGCGCACTGCTGCTCCAAAGTATTTACATGCAGAAGAAGAGCGCGTAGAAGCGGCTGATAGCCTAACATTCCCAAGGCAAATCTCAGCTACCGACCTTGAAACATTAATCCGCGCGCCTTATAATTTCTATGCAAAAAAAATACTAAATCTACGGAAAATTGATGAGATTGATGATCGCCCTAATCTTGCCGAGTTTGGTAATTTTTTCCATCTAGTAGCAGAGCTATATACCAAACAATATAACAGCTTTCATTCGGATAAAGATCAAGACCTAATAAACATCGCAAAGGAAATATTAGAAGAAACACAAATTCCAGAATATAACAAGAAATCATGGTTGATCAAAATTTCTGCTATGGCATCTTCTTTTATTGATTTTGACGAAGAAAGGCGCAAAGATTCTATTTATGTTCATAGCGAAATAAAAGGAAAACTTGAATTAGAAATTGCTGGAAAACAAATAAGATTAATAGCAATTGCGGATCGAATAGAAATAAACCAAAATGGAATAGCAACAATTCTTGACTATAAAACAGGCACTCCGCCTAGCAAAACAGATGTGCTATCTGGTTTATCTCCGCAGTTAATAATTGAAGCTATAATATTATCAGAAGGTGGCTTTGATATAAAATCACGCACTCCAGAAAAAATAATATACGTAAAAATCAATAGCAGCGCGCCTTATTTTAAACTAATAGAAATAGAACTAACCAGAGAAGATATCTACAAACACAAGCAAGGTTTGATATCTCTACTTGAACATTACCTGTCAAAGAAAAACTTCCCCCTAGAACAAAACTCAATGAAATACGATGATTACGCTCATTTAGCTAGAAGAAATTGATATTTTCTATTGTAATATCCTGCCTACACTATGTCATTTCTGTACCTTCACTGTCATTTCAGCCTACACTATGTCATTCCCGCGGAGGCGGGAATCTCAGGAGTGTATACCGCGAGATTCCCGCCTCCGCGGGAATGACATAGTGTTGTGCAGGAATCACTCAAACGGCTTAACAATAACCATGATGACTGCAATAATCATAAGGACTGTTGGTACTTCATTGGCTATTTTATAGAATTTTTCTGAATGTTTATTCTCGCCTTTTGCAAAATCTTTACGCCATCTAGATAGCATAGCGTGAAAAATAGTAAGTCCTATTATCGCCGTGAATTTTATATGAAACCAAACTCCAAGTGCTGCGAATCCGTAAATATAAGCTATAAGAGTTCCAAAAAAATAGGTAAGAATCATCGCTGGATTCATTATTATTTTTATCAAACGATATTCCATCACCTGAAATGTTTTATCCATTTCGGATCCTTTTTCAGCCTTTGTATGATAAGCAAAAAGCCTTGGCATATAAAGCATTCCAGCCATCCATGAAATAACAGCTATCACGTGGATAGCTTTATACCAAGCAAAATAATCTTCCATTCTTTTACCTCATTTAAGCCCTACACGGGCATTTTTTATAATTATTTGAACAGGTTTTTGACATATCACCAGATAATAAAAAATTACCATCTTTTTTACTAGCTCTAATTACAATATCACTCAATGATTCTATGAATAATTCGTTAATAGCAAGAGCTTGCACTCTTATGTAATTTATTCTAAATCTATCAGCAATTTTTTTATATTCTATATCAAGTTCAACTAATGTTTCAACATGTTCGCTAACAAAAGAAATTGGCACTATAACAAGTTCTAATCCTTTTTTAGCAGCTAAATTTATTTCATCTTTAGTATTTGGCCCAATCCAATCAAGTGGCCCCACTCTGCTTTGATATGTTATTTTATAATCTATATCTGGCATTAATTCTAGGATTTTAGCTACGCTAGACTCTATCTGAAACTGATAAGGATCACCAGAAGAAATTGTCTTTTTAGGCAAACCATGCGCAGAAAAAAGAACTCTAAATTTTTTCTTATTTTTTACTTTCTTAATTGCATCATCGAGCAATTGTGCGTGCGCATTTATAAAATTATTCTCTGTTGGGTAACAACAAATAACCTTGCAAATAACATCATCGCTAAGCTTAGATTTAAAATCTTCAATAGAAGAAGCCGTGGTTGTTGTTGAGAATTGTGGGTATAATGGAAGTAATATTACTTCATCTGGAGAATATTTCTCCACTTGTTTTATTACCTCATCAGACATTGGATGCCAATGACGCATACATGTGAAAATTTTATATTCTGAATCAATTTTTCCATCTAATATTTTACCAAGAGCATCTGCTTGTTTCTTGGTCTCATCTAAAATAGGAGATTTACCACCAAGATGAGAATAAATTTCTTGAGCAGTTTTTTCTCTTCTAGAAGAAATTATCTTAGCTACGAAATAACGCAAAAATTTCGGCAATGATATTATATATTTATCGTTGAATAGATTGAATAAAAACGGTTTTACCGCCTTTATATTATCTGGCCCTCCAAGGTTAAACAATATTATTGCGGTCTTTTTATTTTTTATACTCGCGGACATAATTTACAAGATATTCTACATTAGCTGGTGGAGTGGTAGGCAATATACCATGTCCTAGATTAAATATGAAGTTTTTATCGCCCAATGTAGATAAAATTTCTTCCGCTTCCTTTCTAATATTCTCTTTACTACCAAGTAAAACAACAGGATCTAAGCATCCTTGAACGACTATATTCTTTTGCCATCTATTAATTTCAGACAAAGGAGTGAATTGATCAACACCAACAGCGTCAATACCAGTTTGCTTGATATATTTATCATATTTATAACCAGAGCCTTTAGGAAAACCAATTATCGGCACTGATGGATATTTTTTCTTTAATGCTGAAATTATTTCTATAGTTGGCTTTATAACAAAATCATCATATTGCTCACCATTTAACATTCCAGACCAAGAATCAAATAGCTGAAGTACATCCGCTCCTGCTTCTACTTGCATGGATAAATATTCGATAGTTTTATCAGTGATAATTTGAATTAGTTTTTTTGCCAATTGGTTTTTATTATACAAAAAACTTTTGCTAACTGAAAAATCTGTCTTACCTTTTCCCTCTAGCATATAGCTAGCAACTGTCCACGGGCTACCTGCAAAGCCAATTAGTGACTTTGTTTTAGGAAGCATTGCTCTAGTTTTAGAGACCGTATCATACACATTATTGATTTGTGGAAGGAATGAATCTTTAAGTAAATTTAAATCTGCTTCTGATTCAAATTTTTTCAATATTGGGCCTTCACCCTTTTTAAAAGCAACATCCCAACCAAGAGCATGTGGTAATACCAGGATATCAGAGAATATGATGGCTGCATCCATGTCGAATCGATCAATGGGTTGCATTGTTACTTTTGAGGCCTTAGAAGAGTCGTAACAGAGTTCTAGAAAATTACTTATCGATCTTCGAACTTCCATATATTCTGGCATATAACGACCAGCTTGTCTCATTAGCCAGATTGGTACTGATTTATTTTTTCCTTCGAAGGTTTCTAAAAAGAGTGTCATGAATATTTTCCCTGCCCTAAATAAATAATATATATAATTATATATGTATATTAGTATGTTGTTGGTAGTGTGGAAAAGACAGATTAGAACTTACCAACAATTTTATCAACAATTTTTTTTGCTCGTAAGCGCTTTAAATTATTGCTCTGTAAAAACTTATCCTAATTATCCACAATAGAAACTATACAGTGAATATTTATGTGAATAATATATGGATCAATTGTGCGTAAGTCAATGTTTGCCTATTAGTACACAATCTATGCACAAAAAAACTAACAAGCTTGAAAACTAGATATATTTATAGATTTATAGGCCAAAAACCGTTAGAATTAATACTAGTATAGGTGTTTGATTTGTTAATAACACTATTAGTTTATCCACAATCATAAGTGCATAAAATGAAAAAGCTTACAGTACACTTAGTTTCCGAGTCTTCTGGCCAGACAGTAAAGCATGCAGCTAACACTGCTTTGTCTAAATTTGGTGATTTGGAAGTAAAAAAATACCACTGGCCAATGACCAGAAATATCAAAATGCTAGAGGAGGTTTTCGAAAAAGTAAAAAGAAAACCAGGCATGATATTATACACTATTTCTGATGAAAGGCTTCGCGATGCTTTGAAGCAATTTTGTTTTGAAAATAAAATACCATGTGTTTCAGTGGTTAGTAAAATTGTGAATGAAATATCCGATTATATTGGGACTAGAGCTGATAGCGGAATTGGTTATGGTAACAAATTTGATGAAACTTATTTTGATAAAGTAGAAGCAATTGAATATTCTCTTCGTCATGATGATGGCCAAGCGATGGACGATTTAGACGATGCAGATATAATATTGATTGGTCCATCACGCACATCTAAAACACCGACATCGGTATATCTTGCATATAACGGATTTAAGACGGCTAATATTCCGTTAGTTCACAATTGCCAATTTCCTGATTTTCTACCCAAAATGAGCCACCCAGTGATCTTTGGGCTTACTATTAACCCAAGCAGGCTTATAGATATTCGCGAAAGCCGCATGAACCTGCTGCAAATACACGAATCTTCTGATTATACAGATATAAAAATAGCGCAATCAGAATGTAGGCAAGTAAAAAGATTATGTTCTGAAAATAACTGGCGCACAGTAGATGTATCCATGCGCTCAATAGAAGAAACAGCAGCAATTATCATGAAAGAATATTACGAACATAAAAAGATGGTAAAATGACCAAACATATTGCAATTACTGGAAGCTTTGCCTCTGGTAAAAGCTTTGTTTTGGAATGCTTACAGTCAATGGGATATTCTGTTTTTTCCTGCGATGAATATATTAGAGAATTATATAAAGACGAAAATTTGCAAAAATTAGTAGTAGATTCAATAGATGGGCTAGATGTTTTTGATAAGCAAAAATTAGTAAATATTATTTATGACGACACAAAATCCAGAAGAAAATTAGAATCAATAATCCACCCAATGGTTCGGGCTGGGATTAAGAATTTCGAAGCAAAAAACTTAGATAAGAAAATTATCTTTTCTGAAGTCCCGCTGCTATTCGAGTCTGGTTTTAATAAATATTTCGATCATAATATTTGTGTTTATTGTTCAGAAAAAACAAGAATCAAAAGAGCCAAAATCCGCGGCGTTAAAGATGATGAGCTATTTAAAAAAATAACAAAAACCCAGCTGCCTCAAGAAGAAAAAAAGATACTGGCCGATTTTACCATCGATAGTGAAATGAATGCTGCGGAGATAAAGGAGATTTTAAATGGGGTTTTGGAGAGTGTTAAAACTAAACATTAAACGAGCTACCGCAGCCGCATTTGCCTTTTTCGTTTGGGTTGGTGAAGGTGAAGCCGGATTTGAATTCTTCTTCAGCGTAGTCCATTTCGGTGCCAAGAAGATACATTAGGGCTTTTGGGTCTATCAGGATTGTTAGGCCCCGGTCCTCTATGATTTCATCGAACTGATTTTTAGCATCCGCATATTCAACGAAATATTTCAGGCCAGAACACCCACCAGATTTAACGCCAATGCGGATACCAAGAGACGGTTTTCCGCGATTATTTAGTAGGTTTTTTATCTCAGCGGCGGCATTATCTGTTAAAGACATTATTTGTCGTTTAGTCATTTTTCTTGCTTGGCTTTATAGTCACTAATAGCTGCTTTGATTGCTTCTTCTGCAAGCATTGAGCAATGTAATTTTACTGGAGGTAGAGAAAGATGCTTGGCAATTTCTGTGTTTTTAATAGTCATTGCTTCATCTATATTCTTACCCTTAACCCATTCGCTAACGAGTGAGCTAGATGCGATAGCAGAGCCACAGCCAAAGGCTTTGAACTTTGCGTCGGTAATTAAGCCATTATCATCTACTTTAATTTGTAGTTTCAATACATCCCCGCAAGCAGGGGCGCCAACAAGGCCAGTTCCAACATTATCATCTTTTTTGTCTAAGGCGCCAACGTTGCGTGGGTTTTCGTAATGATCCATTACTTCATTGCTATATGCCATTTTTATTACCTAATTTTATTATTAATGTGAGGACCATTTTATTTCGTTTATGTCGATCCCTTCTTGAACCATTTCCCATAATGGGCTTAGTTCTCGAAGTTTATTGATGTTTGATAGCACTAAATGCGCTGCGTATTCAACTTCTTCTTCGGTTGTAAATCTGCCAAAACCAAAGCGAATGGATGTATGTGCCATAGCATCGTTAACCCCAAGTGCGCGCAGCACGTAAGAAGGCTCTAGGGAGGATGATGTACAAGCGGAGCCAGAAGATACAGCTAAATCCTTGATTGCTAGAATCATTGATTCTCCTTCGATGTAGGAAAAGCTTAGATTTAAATTTCCAGGGTATCTTTGATCCTTGTCGCCATTTAAATATATTTCTTCAGCGTTTGATTGAATGAGGCTCAAGAACTTATCGAATAATTTTTTAGCATGAATACGGTCTTTTTCCATTTCCTTACTAGCAATCTCTGCGGCTTTACCAAGGCCAACTACTAATGGCGTTGCAAGGGTCCCAGAGCGGAAGCCTCTTTCTTGCCCGCCGCCATTGAATAGAGGGGATAGTCTTACTCTTGGTTTGCGCCTTATATATAACGCACCAACACCGTTTGGCCCGTATATTTTATGGCCAGAAATACTAGCAAGGTCAATGTTGCATTCATTTACATCAATTGGAATTTTACCAAATCCTTGCGCAATATCAGAATGAAAGAATGCGCCCTTTTCGCGGCAGATTTTGCCAATCTTTTTCAGCGGCTGAATCACCCCGATTTCATTATTAACAGCCATAACAGAAACCAGCATTGTATCTTCTGTTATAGCATCTCTTAGAACATCTAAATCCACTATTCCATTTGTTTGTACGGGAACGTAAGTTACTTTGAAGCCATCTTGTTCTAAATGCCTGCATGTATCGAGGATGCATTTATGTTCTGTGACTAGAGTAACGATATGCTTTTTCTTCGAGCCATAGAATTTTGCTATGCCTTGTAGAGTCATATTATTTGATTCAGTGGCGCCGGAAGTAAAGATGATTTCTTTAGCAGATGCGCCAATAAGATTAGCTACTTGCTCGCGCGCTAATTCGCATGCTGCTTCTGCTTCCCAAGAGAATGAATGGCTACTCGAGTGTGGATTACCGAATTTAGTAGTAAAATATGGCATCATGGCTTCTACAACGCGTGGGTCTGTTGGCGTTGTTGCTTGATTGTCTAGATAAATTGGTAGACTACCATTGCTATTAATTACTTTTTGCCTTAATTCTTGTAAGTTACTCATGTATTTAACTCATTATATATTTTAATAAAATCATCTATATCTTTCTGCGTTGTTTCGACTCCCGTTGAAACGCGTATTGCTGAATTTACTTCATCTTTGTTGTATCCCATAGATAATAGCACATGAGAAGGCGAAGTTTTGCCAGATGAGCATGCAGAACCAGAACTAACTGCCACGCCCATTAAATCTAATGCTATTAGCTGCGTTTCTGCTTTCTTGCTAGCGTTTATTATTAAGCTGGTATTTGGCAGGCGCGCTATATTAGCGCCAACTATTTTTATGTTAGAATTAGATTCTAACAAAGCTACTTCTAGTTTTGTTTGTAAGTTTTTTAAATGCTCCGCTCTTTGCGCCAAGTCTTTATGCGCAATATCTGCAGCTACCCCAAAACCAACGATAGCTGGAACATTTTCTGTTCCAGAGCGAAGGGATTTTTCTTGCCCGCCGCCTACAAAGATCGGCTTTACTGCTATGCTTGCTTTAAAAATTAGTGCTGATGCACCAAGAGGTCCGCCAAATTTATGCGCTGAAATTGAAGCAAAATCTAAATCTAGCGCCTTGATATTACAATCAATTTTGCCTATAGCCTGCACGCAATCGCTATGCATTAATGCACCATGTTTATGGGCGATATCGCTAATTTCTTTTATTGGCTGAATGATCCCGCTTTCATTATTTGCAAGCATTACAGATACTAGTTTTTTTTCTGAGCTTGAAGCTTGTAGCTTAGCCTCTAGATCAGACAAATCTAGCAGGCCATTCTTATCAACATTAATCACAGTGATATTGCTAGATAGTTTGTTATGTACAAAAATGGACATGTGCTCAGTTGCAGAGATAAATATTTCTCCGTCCTGAAAATTAGATAATACAAATTGATTAGCCTCTGTTCCGCTAGATGTAAAAACTAATTGATATTCTTTGGACGAATAATTAAACCCTAATAATGTAGCAACAGATTTACGCGCTTTTTCAATCAGGCTCCTGGCCTTTCTGCCATAAGCATGAATAGATGACGGATTCATGGGGCCGTTTTTTTGTATGTCTAGCATTTGGGCTAGCACATCTGGATGTATATTCGTTGTTGCGTTATTATCAAGATATATCATGTCAGCCCGCTTTGGTATCTAGATTGCCAGACATTACATCCGCCACAGAAATATTAGCGAAATAACTTCGGATCTGTTTGCTAAGCCCTTTCCACAAGCTATGTGTTGTGCAGTTTATTCCATTCTTGCGACAGCTTTTATCTTTAGCGCAGCGAGTCATTTTTAGATTCTCTTCAACAGCATCGATAATGTTTTCTATGCTAATTTCCTCGCATGGGTTACTCAAATGATAACCACCGCCAGGCCCTTTAACAGAAGTAACGATATTTGCCTTTTTTAGCTTTGAAAATAATTGTTCCAGATAGTTTAGGGGTATGCTCTGATTAGCAGAAATGTCCGCCAATTTCATAGGTAAATCACCGCCATTAGATGCGACCTCTACCACGGCCATCACGGCATAGCGACTCTTCGTTGTTAGCATCATAGCAAGCCTACTTGGGATATATTTATATACGCCATCTTAACTTACCCAACTAAAATAGTCAAGTATTTTGGGATTGGCCTTGCGTATCATTGCTGCCGACTACGCGTTATTTTCTGTATAGTCGTTAATTACCTGCGCCTCAAGCGTCGATTCCACCACTAATGTTGTCATTTTACGCTCACTGTTATTCATGCGCTCGCGTTTTTTTCTCGCGCCATTCCTGTATTTCTTGCATCCTTACCCTATTTTTGCCTTCTTCTTGTGTCACTTTCGTCCCTTCTCGCACCACTATGTCATTCCCGCGGAGGCGGGAATCTAAGCGGTTTAGCCTCTCGAGATTCCCGCCTCCGCGGGAACGACAGGGATGGTACGGGAATGACATAGAATGGGGAAGAGGAGTGATATCGGAGCACAAGAAGGATGGGGAATGGCGCAGGAATAATATCGGGGCGCAAGAATGGCAAAAATGTACAAGAGGACAATGGTGGCGCAAGAAGGAGGCAAGGGGCGGTAGTCTATAATGCTATTTAATTTAACTGTACTGACATTCCCTTGAACATACATGCGCAATATAATCTTGCACATGTATGTTCAAAGAATGCGTGTTAAATAAAAAATACTGCGACCCACATAACCAAGCGCCATAGCGGCCTGGTTAGTGAATAAGGTGCATTAAAGCTTCAAATGCGACACACAAGGATCTATATTATTAAAATAAGTAATTTATATAGAGAAGAATATGTCACATCATTTAAGCTCAGAAGAGCGAATCAGAATAGAAACATTACTGGATCTTGGTACAAGCAAAAAGCAAATAGCGTTATATTTAGGTCGTCATAAAAGTACGATTTACAGAGAGCTTAATAGGCCAGGCATCTGCGACAAGCAATAGGAAGTGTAATTATATTAGTGACTTAAGCGGCATTCAGCACGGCTGTTTGCAATTTATCTTCCCACTCTCCCTTGCTGTGCATAGCAGCTCTTATTTGCAATAGAGGGTTTAATCCATTTCTTGACCACCTCATATGCTGCTGGCCTTTGCATCGACGATTGATTAAGCTCTCTACAGTAGATTCTGCTAAATTACTTGTAAAAACTAACCCAGCATCTTTTCTTTCCAGATAATTAACTATTCTTGCTGCATTATTTGTAATGTAATTACTAAATTTTTTGAGCTTTTCTATGTGCGTTTCATTCTTGGAATCATCAATTAGTTGCTTTAATTTTGTGGTGGCACTAATAACGTCACCCCTCCACAGATACCACTTAACTTTTAATAGCCTTTCCTTAAGCTTGGCTGGTAAAGAAATATTTTCTACTTTCATTGCTAAATGAAACCAGTCTAAAATACAGGTCATTGAGCCACATAAAGGTTTAATTGCCTCCACAACATTCCAGCAATTTTTTTCTCCATCGCATAAGGCTGTTACATTAGTGCTTGCACCCATGCCCTGCTTTAATGCAGCAAGTATAGTAGAGCAGATAATTTGCTCTTGGGAATCATCACTAACCGATGCTGCACAGTTTTTACTAGCCAAGTAATTACGAGTATCCTTTTTGTTTGCTATAATTGAGTCTGGTTGATAAATGACAGAAGTCATTGCTTCCATGCTGCGTTTATCTTTCTCATTTGTTTTGATATGACCGCCATCTACGTTTATCACCAACTCCTTTACTTCTTTTGTACCAGCAATTTGTTTTTCTTCTTTATGAATTTGTTCAAGCGATTTTCCTACCGATTCAGACACATGTTTGATTCTATCATGGTTATTAATATAACGCTCTTCAGAAGAAAATAATGTGAATAATTGCTGGGATTCCCTGTATGTATGCGTTGCACCTAATTCCGATTGTATTTTTTGTAATTCTCCTGACTGGATCGTTCCTA
>CAXMOU010000062.1:0-27574 GCA_964195465.1 uncultured Rickettsiaceae bacterium | reverse complement strand
GCTTGTACCAAGATCCAGTAATGTTTCTATTCTGATTCGCTCTTCTGAGCTTAAATGATGTGACATATTCTTCTCTATATAAATTACTTATTTTAATAATATAGATCCTTATGTGTCGCATTTGAAGCTTTAATGCACCCCTGCGTTTGGAACCCTAATTTTTGCCACGCTAATATTCCGCCTTCAAGGTTGTATAATTCTAGGCCATCGTGCTCGTCGGCGATTTTCTGGCATGCCATGAGGGATCTAAAGCCAGACCTGCACTGCATTACGATCTTTTTTCCTGCATGTTCTGGGCGCGAGACATCTTGGTATTTTACCAAGGCGAGCTTGATATTTTTTGCATTTTCAATATGGCCATCTTCAAATTCCTCTGGTTCGCGCACGTCAATAAGTACTGCCTCGTTGCGCTCTAGCCATTGGTTTAAAGTGCCTGCATCTACGTTTTTAATTTGGCTCATATATCTCTCCCGTTTGTAACCATACTATCATAGTTCGGATTTGTTTGTGTGTGTATATTTTTTCTGCCATTGAGCGGTAGATTGATAATTGTTGTTGATAAGCCTCTGGAATGCCATTTTTTGGCGGGTGTCTGTCGGACTTATAATCAACGATTATTACTTCCTTAGAATCAATCAGCATTAGATCGATTCTGCCTATCTGGGGCGTTCCGCTGGCGCAAGTTTGCCCCAAAGTTACTTCTATTTTTATTTCTTTGTTTTTGATTAAATCAGCTAATTTCTGATTGCTTATAATCCTTGCGATGCTCTCATTCATGCGTTTTTGTAATGGCGCGGTTAGGGTCTTGATTAATGGGTGTTTGTTCATTAGGGATAAGTCTTTAGCGCTCATCGAGTCTTCCAAGGTTTTATGAAACACCAAGCCATATCCCATAGGGTCTTTGCCAGATAAGGGTGATTTGCCATTTTCGTTTATGGAAGGCTCGATAGGGTTTATTGTTTGCCGAAGCGATGGAAATAATTCTATATTTTCATTTGAGAGCGCATTATTTTTAACATCAGAAGCTTCGCTTGGTAAGTGCCCGTAACTTAATATATCATCCATTTTGTCTGTAGATAGTTTGTTCATCGCGGATTTTACTAGTTGATACCAACAATCATCGGGCAGGCTTTTCTTGCCCTTATATCCACAAACAACAAGCTTATCTTCTGCCCTTGTCATACCCACATATAGCAGGCGCAGATATTCTGCATATGCTTTTTTCTGCTCTATAGTTTTGAGATCCTTGTAATGCTCTGGTGCGGAGGATGCATTTTGCGCGGATACGCTTTTGCCAGAATTATCCCACATGAAGCGGTCTGAGTTAGTAGGCACGCTGGTTGTGTCGCAAAGAATAACTATGGGGGCTTGCAGGCCTTTTGATGCGTGCATTGTCATGATTCTAATTTTTCCAGCCGCACTCGCATCGCGTTTGATTGAGGATTCGTAATTTTCTAGCCAAAAAATAAAATTCTGCAGGGAGGTGTCGTTGTGAGCGCTAAAATTATTGCAAGCATAAAGCAGCTCATCAATTGCGTCGTTACTATCGGGGCCGCATGAGCTGCTAAGAGCCTCCCTGTAACCAAGTACATCAACTATATATTGGAAGAAACTGCTGACATTTGATGTCGCATATATATCTATTAGCTGCTGTAATTTGCTGCGAGTTTCCTCATCTGCATTGCTCCATATGGAAGACTTGCCGCGCTGCGTAGTAATTTTATAAAGCTCATGCTCATTAAGCCCAATTAATGGTGATTTTAGAAGGCAAGCAAGGTTTAGATTATCATCTGGATTTATTACAAACTTAGCTGCAGATAATAAATCTAGCACAGCTAGATTATCACGCAGCGAGATACGGTCCAGGCCAGATACTGCCAGGTCCTCACTCTTCAATGCTTTAATAACTTCGTTAGTAAATTGATTCCTCCTGCGGAATAATATCATGAAGTCACTAGCACTAACGGGCGCATTCGTTGAAGGTATAATGCGTTTGCTTGCTAGTTGATCCTTAATATAAAGGCTGATTTTATTCGCTAGTTCTAGTTCGCCAGCTTTTTCGTCTGGTGAGCTTTCAATGGGCCAGAAGATCTGTTCATCTTTGTTTGGTTCGCATAATGGCCAAAGCTCAACCGCGCCAGATGATTCAGAGCGGAACGGGGTTAGCTGCATTAAGCTTGCTGTAAATAGAGACGGTTCTTTCTTTTTTATTTCATCAAAAACTGCATGTACTATTTCTAATATTTCTTTAGCGGAGCGATATGATATTTCTAGATTAACATCAGTAAATGCCTTGCCGCCTTCTTGCATATTTTGCATGAGGCGCTTGTTCATGGCAGCGAAGGAGTCAACATCTGCGCCCTGGAAGCTGAAGATAGATTGTTTATCATCGCCAACTACAAATATAGTTCTGTCTTTTTCATCGCCCGAATCACCAGAGTGGAACTCCTCTATCATGGAGCTAATTATTTGCCATTGATGGGCGCTGGTATCTTGAGCTTCGTCTACTAGCAAATGCTCAATGCCGCCATCTAGCTTGTATAGCACCCACTCCTTAGCGTCGCTGCTTCTTAGAAGCTTACTGGTGTGTATTATTAAATCATCGTAATCAAGCAGGCCTTTTTCTAGCTTATAAGAATCGTAAGCGGTAATTATAGAGCCTGCAAGAAGCGATAATAGCTTTGAATGGAGGAGTAATTTTTGTGATTTCTCTTCTTGATCTAATAGATAAATCTGATGCTGAAACTGCTCTAAATCTATGTATGTACTAGAACCAGGAGCGGCTATTTTCTTAGGAACAATCCGCTTCTTCTTTTTCCAGTCTTTGGTTAGAAAGAACTTCTTTAGCTCTGGTATTGATGGGTTGAAACCAACGATATTATGTATAAAAGGGCTTTCGATAATTGGTTGATATTTATAATCTATATTCTCGCCAAGTGCGCTCATCGCCTCTAGTGAATCTTCGCGCAGATTATGGTTTTGATCTTCTGATATTGAGAATTTGTTTTTGCGCTTGATTATTTCCCCAAATATTTCATCGATAATTACTTCGTGAAAAGTAACTGTCAAATATTCGTTGATAGGTTCTAGCTCTGGCCTATTTAATAATTCTCGTTTTATTTTTTGCAGCACGAAATAGGATTTTGCGTCATCAATGATTTTAAACCCTGGTGAAATTCCAGCTTCAAGCGGGAATTTTTTAAGTAGCTTCTGACAAAATGAGTGAATGGTTTGGACGTTTATGCCTTCATCTGCTTGTAGGTAATTTTTATATAATATTGAGGCTTTGCTTAGTTCATCTTTTGTTGCCGCCCTTCCTAAAACATTTATTAGTTTTTCTTGGAGCTCTGAATTCTTTATACCAGACCAGCTAGCAAGTGCGCCAGATATCCTCTCCTTCATTTCTCCAGCTGCTGCATTTGTAAAGGTAAGGCACAGAATCTTATTTAGGTGCGTGCCAGAAAGTAACAACCTCAAGACGCGGTCAGTAAGGATTTTGGTCTTGCCAGTGCCAGCAGAAGCAGAAACCCATGCGGAGGATTTAGGGTCAGATGCTTTTAGTTGTAGTAGGTTCATGTTTGTAAAATACCATAAATACAATTAGATTCACCATAGTACCAATAAATACTCCTTTGAAGCTATAATCTTGCGCGAAAAACTGTTCCCACATAATAAAGGCAGTAGCGCCAGATGCGCATGATATAGCCATGCCAATATGAGTTATAACTCTGCCAAACAGCGCCATAACTAAAGGCACTATAACTATCGGCCCCCAGAATCCTGCTATAAATATGACTAAATCTACCACCTGCGAGAAGCTAAGCGCAATAACAATAGCCAAGCTGCCAATTGCGACATTCACTATTCTAGCTATCATTAGCATTTTAGTTTGATTTTTTATGTTGAATATTGGGCTTAAGAAATCCTTTACTATCGTGACGGATGTAATATTTAGGTCAGAATCAGCAGTGGACATAACAGCTGCAAGCAACCCAACAACAACAAATCCTTGAATGCCAACGGGTATCATATGATCAATTAAATAAGGTAGCGCCAGGCTAGCTTTTACTTCTGGGTATTTTATAAACGCAACTAGACCATTTATAGTCACGAATATTAGAAATAATGCATAAATAGCAGATTTAATATAGATCGCTTTGCTAGTTGCCTTGTGGTCTTTGCTAATCAATGCTCTTTGAATAAAAGTAGGGAATAGATTCATAACTGCAAATCCAAGAGTAGCAGCTATGGTCATGGATACTAAATCAGGATTATCAGAGAATGAAATTTTATAGCTTGGGATCTCTGCAATAAAATTATCAAGTCCAATTTGATAAAGCCCAAACATTGAAATTACAGGTATGGCTAATAATATGGCGAAAAACTGTAATTGGTTGGCAAATAATACGGATCTAAGCCCTCCAACTGTTGTGTATATCACAATGATTGCATAGCTGATAATAACACCCCATATATAGTCTATTTGTAGTATATACTCAAATATTCTACCACTAACACTTATTTGGGCTGCAATTAGTCCGACTGAAACTAAAATGGCCGAAGAGCCAGCAATGTAGCGTCCTGTATTGCCATAATAAATATGCATTATATCGCCTATTGTTTCGGCGCCGTAATGCTTAATGATTCTAGGGATGATATAAATTGCAATTAGGATATCAATGGGAATAGCTAGGAACAAACCGTAGCTGTAAGCTATGTTTCCAGCGAATGCTTTTTCTGCAATGCCAAAAGTAGTCCCCCCACCAATGGACGAGGCGAATATAGTAGCAACTAGAACTAGTTTGCTAACTTGGAATTTTGAACCCACGCTAGAAAAGCTTTTGAAGCCTTTTGAGCGAGATCTTTGAAAAACCCCAACTAGCAATAATATTACTAGATAGGAAAATACTATGATTATATCTATCACTTGAACTTATTCCCCTTCCCGTTTTCGCATTTTCTCTAGATATAATATCATAATTAGAGATGGAACTGTTGCAATAGTTGTAAATAGGTAAAATACAGTCCAGCCAAAGCTTGCTACCATGTAACCAGATAGAGCAGGGAAGATGCTACGAGATAGGCCCATCATGGAAGAAAAGAACGAATATTGCGTGGCTCTGAACTTTCCTTGGCACAGAGATGCAATGTAAGCAATATAGGCAGCCATTGCCATTCCGCCGCTTATGCTTTCAAAGCCAGTCACTACAATCAGTAGATAAATGTTATGACCATAAATTTCTTGAACGATAAATAAAACATGCGCAGCAGCGTGCATGGCGCCAAACATTAGCAGGCTGTCATAAATATCCTTCTTCTTCATGATGTAGCTAGCTAGCAACCCACCAGCCATTGCGGATGTAACACCAAGCAATTTGCCGACTGTTGAAATTTCAAACTCATCATAACCAATATGTAGCAAGAATGGGTTTATCATCATTGAGATGAAGTTGTCTGGCAGGCGGTATAGAATAAGGAATATTAGTACAAAAACTATATATTTATAATGCCCAACCGGACTTATTATATCTAGTAGGAATTTTTTGGACCTATTAAAGAGGCTGTCATTTTTAAGGGTGCTTAGGTCTGGGATGTTATCAAATTTAGATCTTTCAAAGTCAAAATCTTTGCTTAGTAATATCAGAGCTATAGGAAAAGTGATTATGACAAGGCTGAATAATTCATATATTAAATTCCAGCTGATAGTTTGTGAGAGATATATCGCGCCAGAGCTTGCCACTAGCATACCAATACGGTATCCAAAAACATATATTCCAGATATTTCACCTTGTTGTTTTTTGTCTACTAATTCTGTCCTGAGCGCGCCAAGGACGGTATCTTGCGCGGATGATAGAAATGCTATCAACAAACCGCAAATAGCAATGGACTCTATGTCTTCTGATGGGCTTAGGCGACTCATTAGATATACAGCAATACTCAAAAGCACCTGCGTAAACAATACCCATGACAGGCGCTGACCAAACACTGCATGCAGTATCGGTATTTTTTTTAAATCAAAGAGTGGTGCCCAGATAAAATTAATAGCATATGGCAATGAAATTAACGCAAACATACCAATTGTTTTGATGTTAATTCCTTCTTTTGATAGCCAGAAATTAAGCGTGTTGCCGCTCATCATAAGGGCGAAGCCGCTCATTAGGCCGATTATCCAGGCTATAAAAAATATCTTCTTTGTAATCATTTTAGATTTTCCAGATGTTCTTATATGTTATGGCAGGTGAGTATCTGTGTTTATATTAAGATAGTCAACAAATAATGGGGCGTAAAATGGTTTTTATTGACAAATTAGCGCGGGTAGAGTAGAACTATTAAGTATTTATGGGTTAAATTAATAGGCTTGTAAGTACTGTTTTAAGCAGTTTTGACTAATTAATGTCTAATTCGAAAAAATCTAATAAGGTGAGCGCAAGTTCAGCTGAGGTCACCTTTTCTTCTAAATTACAAAATATTTTTTGGCCGATTGAGCGCTCAGAGACTAGGTTGTTTGTACCTATGGCTTTGATGATGATGTGTGTGCTGTTTAATTTTGGTGCGCTTAGGTCTATCAAGGATAGTCTTGTGGTACCAAATATTGGCGCGGAAGTTATCAGCTTTTTGAAGTTATGGCTAGTTCTTCCAGCTACTATTATTTTCACATTAGTGTATGTGAAATTGAGTAATATGTTTGATTACCAGCGCTTATTCTATATTATCGTTTCGTTTTTTCTTGTGTTTTTTATAATCTTTACGTATGTGCTGTTCCCGAATCAGGATTTTTACCATCCAACTAACGAGACCATCTCTTCTTTAGTTGCCGCATATCCAAATCTCAAATGGTTTATCTATATTTTTGGCAAATGGAGCTATGCTTTGATGTATCTGTTCTGCGAGCTCTGGAGTGTGGTTGTTATTAATTTGTTGTTTTGGCAGTATGCAAACCATATTTTTGATACAAGATCAGCTAAAAGATTCTATCCAATTTTAGGGATGGTTGGTAATTTTGGCTTGATTCTAGCTGGTAATGTTCTGGTTGCTTTCTCGGATTTATCTGGAGTATCTGATGAAAATATATTGTATAGCTACGCTAACGATTTAAATTTCCAATGCGAAATGGTGTTAAAGCCAATCATGAGAATTATTGTTGCAGCCGGGATAATGTCGATGGTGCTTTATAGTTATATTGATAATTATATTCTGAAAAGCTCTAAAATCAAAAATGAATTTTCAGGTGCAGCAGAACAAACCAAGACCAAACTATCCTTTGTAGAAAGTATCAAATTATTAGCGAAGTCCAAATATATTGGGCATATTGTGCTTCTTGTGCTGTGCTATGGGTTGCTGATTAATATATTAGAAGGGCCGTGGAAGTCCAAAGTGCGTGAGCTTTATCCAGATACTATCGGGTATATGAACTTTATGGGCCAGTTCAACATTTGGATGGGTATATCCTGCGTGAGTTTCATGGTGATTGGTAGTAATATTCTGCGTCGTTGTTCTTGGTTGTTTTCTGCATTAGTCACACCTTATATGATTACTTGTACTGGATTGATATTTTTTGGTTTCGTCATTTTTGCAAATGATATAGATTTCTTAGGAGATTGGTTTCATCCGATTTACTTTGCCGTAATAATTGGCGCTGTGCAGAATATTTTGAGTAAATCTACAAAATATTCGTTATTTGATTCTACTAAAGAAATGGCTTATATTCCGCTTTCTTTAGAGCTTAGAACAAAAGGTAAAGCTGCGGTTGAGGTTGTGGGGTTGAAGTTTGGTAAGTCGCTTGGTGCGTTTGTGCAATCCTCTATGTTTATTTTAATGCCTATGGCTAGCTTTGATTCAGTTACTAGTTATTTGGTTATGATTTTTGTTGCGATTATGTTCTTGTGGATCTGGAACGTTAAAACATTAAGTAAAGAATATATCAAATTAAAAGGTGAGTAAGAAAATGATGCGATTGATAAAAGCTTTTATAATTATTTTATTATTGGCCTTAGTTGGAATTGTTGGTGGTTGGTTTTATGTGACGGATAAAGTTGCAGAGCAAATTAACGCTGAATATGCTGGAAAGAAAATCGCAGTTAAGGGCATAGATAAAAAAGATTATTTTATAAGTTTTAAAAGCGCAACGCCAACTGGTTTCCCGTTTAAGTTCGCTTGGAATATTAATGGATGGTTTGAGGAAAGCAGGTCTGCAAAGATTTCTTACATTTCACCAATTGTAGTTGGTTATGATTTGTTCTTGCAGAAAGTTTTCATTAATTATAATGGAGAAATTAACTCTGCATATAAGCCAGCAAAAAGCGGCTTTGGTGCTAAGCTGTTGATTGAAAATTATTCGATTAATGTTGATCTGCCTTTAAGTATGGACTTGGTTGAAACATTAAAAGATATGAAAGAGCCTATAGCGATAATAAACCATATTGGCGATATAAAAATATCTACAGATAAAGTGCAAGTCTTTGACCTATCAGATGATGAAAAATTTTATGATAAGGATTATGAAAGCCTAAAGCTAACTTTCGTTCCGAAGAAAAAATATGAATCTTTGGAAGATCTCATGAACAACATACCTCAGCATTATACAGCTAATTATGTTGTTAAAACCAATTCTATAGACGCAAGAGCGCGCCGTTTGCCTGTTAGTTTGTTCTATGGTTTCTCTGCAATACCAGCTGGGTTTGATGTTAAAGCAGATGTGGTAATAGACACCAAGGCTAATAAATTAGAGGAAATACAAAAAGGCTTGGCTATTAAAGCAAATGCTAATTGTAAATCACGCTTTGTGAATGTTCCAAGCTTTAAGCTGGACTACAAGTCTGGTGATGATGTTATGGGCAGGGATTATGTAATTAATTCTACTTCGAAAATGCACGTAAAAGAGGGCGCGTTTGATCAGTTGTTTGATAACTATAAAGCCATGGCTAAGAAAGTGAAGAACACGAAATCTGGCCGAAGAATAGATGAGGAAATTCGTTATATCATCAAAAATAAAAATGCATTTAGGTTTAAGGATCTAGAAAATAGCGATTATGATTTTACGTTAAAGGCTAATTCCTCTTACGCTAAAGGCAAAACACATATGAAAGTAGATGATTTTAGTATTTTCTCTGGCGATTCTGGTTTTCAGATTAAGCATGAAATGGAAAGTTTTGGCAAAGGGGAAAAATGGTTGATCAATGGTATATTATTCGTGAAGAACTATCCTTCCGTGATTGATTTTACTTCTGGGTATATTTATAGATTTGGTAAGTTTAGAACTCTTTCTAAAGAGGCGCGCAAGCTTTATGTAGATGTAAACAAGGCATTCTTTAAAGATATTTCAGACCATCCTCATGCGGAATCTAAGGATTTAAGTTTTGTGTATGAAATTAATTCTAATAATCTGGATAAGACTAAGTTTGGTACAGTGCGCGTGGATCAAATTCCACAATTATATTCTTTGATGCTATATAATAAGTTGTTTGAAAAAGTAGGTCGTGGTGGAGATGTTCTAAAGCGCATGCAGAAAATTATTCCAGGAATCGATGGCAATGATAATCTTCTGAAGAAAATATTGCCTAAAATATCAAGCGGGAAAGATATTGAGAAATCTATCCAGATAGACAAGGCAATACCCAAGGATGCAAGAAATATATTGAATAAAATCGCTCCTAAGGGTAAATTGGGCAAGAACTTATTAAAGCATTTTGGTAAGTAGCGATTATTACAAATATTATTTAGGTAAATTACATTGGACTTAATAAAGGAAATTCATAGCTATTTGTCAAAAGATATAGACTCCATGAATGCGGTGATTGTTGATAATCTTGCTGTTGAAGAAGATTTAATTCAGCTTGTGAGTAATCATTTGGCCAATGCTGGCGGGAAGCGGATGCGTCCGATTTTGACGCTCCTTACTGCAAAAATGTTCGAAAATACAAACGATAAAGCAATTCGCCTTGCTGCTGCTGTAGAGTTCATTCACATGGCTACGCTGCTGCATGATGATGTTGTTGATGGTAGCAAGATGCGCCGTTTCCTGCCTACAGCCAATGTGGTATGGGGAAGCAAGGCTAGCATTTTAGTCGGGGATTTCCTGTTTAGTCAATCATTCAAGCTGATTGTTTCTACTGAGTTACTGCCAGCATTGGTTGTGCTTTCGAATGCATCTGCAATAATCGCTGAAGGCGAGGTTTCGCAGCTAACTAAGCTTCAGCAAAAGCGTATAGTTACTGAGTCTGAATATTTATCTATAATTAATGCAAAAACAGCAGAGCTTTTTGGTTCTGCCTGTGCCGTTGGTGCTATTGTTGCAGGGCGCTCGGACATGGCTGACTCGCTTCGGGTTTTTGGTTTGCGTTTGGGGAATATATTCCAAATTGCTGACGATGCTTTGGATTATTTTAGCGGAAGTTCCAAGGTTGGTAAGAATATAGGCGATGATTTTTACGAGGGCAAGGTTACATTGCCTTTGATTTTGCTAAACGCAAAGGCCTCTGACGCAGATAGCGCTATCTTGCAGAAAATAATTGAAGCATCAGAGCGCACTCAAGGTGATTTCGATTCTGTTCTAAAGCTGATGCAGCAATATGACATTAAGCAAGAGCTCACTGATTATTTGGGAAAACTAAAATTTGAGGCAATCTCCGTGCTAGACGATATTGACACCAAGCACGAAGCTAAGCAATATTTAAACGACCTTGTAGAATTCGCAATTAGTAGAAGCTATTAATGAATAGATTATATAACATACAAAATAACGCAATATCCATTTGGCTTGGGCTGATGTGCTTTGCTATTGTTGTTATGATATTTATTGGCGGGCTTACTAGGCTTACTGAGTCTGGCCTTTCAATGACGGATTGGCACCCTGTTTCTGGTATTGTGCCTCCTATGAATGATGTTAGCTGGGGGGAGGAGTTTAGCCGCTATCAACAATCTCCAGAATATATAAAGCATAATTCGGGCATGAACTTATCTGAGTTTAAGTCAATTTTTTGGTTAGAATTTATTCACAGAATCGCTGGCAGAGTAACGAGCTTATTATATTTTATTCCGCTTATATTTTTCTTTATGAAGGGAGAGATAGAGAGAAGAGACTCAATGATTTATCTTCTGGCTGCTGTTTTGCTTGCAGGACAGGGGCTGATGGGGTGGTATATGGTTAAGAGCGGTTTGGTTCTGGACCCCCGCGTTAGTCATTATCGTTTGTCGGGTCATTTAATACTCGCAGTTCTGTTATACGCAATATTATTCTGGCAATTAATGAAGGATCGCTTTGATATTATGTTGCTTCCAACGGGCGCCAAAGTTAGCTCCTTGTCTTGTTTATGTATTATTTCTATCATATTATTGTTAGTTCAAATCGCCTTTGGTGCATTCGTAGCTGGCCTTGATGCTGGCCTGGTCTATAACAGCTTCCCTATGATGGGTGATGGCTTTGTGCCGCATGAAGTTTCTGAAACTAGCATGAGCATCGCTAGCTTTAGTGAGCCTATTTTTATTCAGTTTGTGCACAGAATGATTGCTTATGGCCTGTTTGTGCTTATAAGTATTTTCTGTATATGCGGGATGCGTTTGCGCAATAATCATTTCTCAAGAGTGATGTTATATGTTTTTGCTGCGTTATCGTTGCAGCTTCTAGTGGGCGTGCTTACATTGCTTTGTAACGTGCCAATTTCTCTCGCGCTGCTCCATCAGTTTGGTGCGGTCTTTTTATTATCCACTTTATTGTGGGCTTATTTTTTATTATCAAAATGCAACTAGACGAAATTATAGTAAAATCTGCAGAACCTGTAAGATTAGATAGATATCTGCGTAGGCTTTATGTGAATATTACCCAGGGTATTATTGAAAAATCGCTTCGCAAAGGGCAAGTAAAGCTCAATGGGAAGAAGGCCAAAACAAGCGATCGTGTTACAGATAATGATGTAATAACAGCAGTGCCTGGGATACTTGGCAAGGGTGATGGGCGCGCGGAGAAGAAAATATTCTCACAAAATGCAATCTCACTTGCTGGCAAATTGATGTCAGATTATCTGCTATTTTCTAATGAAGATTTTATAGCAATAGATAAACCAGCTGGCCTAGCGGTGCAGGGTGGTAGTAAGATTTCATTATCTATAGATGAAGCTCTTGCTTATATAAATAGCACTCAGGATACTGCGTATAAATTAGTACATAGATTGGATAAAGACACTAGCGGTATTTTGCTGATAGCTGATGGCTTTGATAGCGCTGCAAAATTAGGCAGGGCGTTTAGTGAGCATCTAATATCTAAAACTTACATTGCTGTACTCACCGGGGTGCCTAAAGACTTATCTGGCACTATTGAAAATAATATTGGTAAGGATAGGTCTGGTATTTTTGAAACTGTAAGGGAATTAGATTCTGGTGGTAAATTTGCAAAAACTAACTATAAGATTATAAGCCATAATAGGGGCGCTTCACTAATAGAGTTCCGCCCAGAAACAGGCAGAATGCATCAGCTGAGATTTCACGCAAAATTCTTAGGCTGCCCTATAATAGGTGATATAAAATATGGCGGAATACCGCACGGGCGTATGTTGCTGCACGCACAAAAAATCTCTATATCTTCAAAAATATTTGGTAAAAAGATTAGTATAAAGTCCCAATTGCCGCATGAGTTTACTAGCAGGGATAAACAATCATTTAGATAAAAAGGAGAAGTTATCTACCTCCACGCCTTCATGTCTAGCGAAGCGCGGCCAACCACGCCGCGGCGCGTGGTAATGGGCTGGCTCGTTAGCGATGCAAATTGACTTATATAAAAAAACTAGAAAGCTCCTATTGTTTATTGTATAATGCTCCTAATTGTAAAAAAAGTAATTTATTATGCAAACAGATATCGCAATTATTGGCGCTGGCCCAGTTGGAATTTTTAGCGCGTTTCAAGCAGGAATGCTTGGTATGAAATCGTGCATTATTGATGCGCTTGATGTTCCGGGCGGGCAGTGTAGTGCGCTATATCCTGAGAAGCCAATATACGATATTCCAGCATATCCTGAAATCTTGGCTCAGGATTTAGTGGCTAATTTATTGCAGCAAGCAAAGCCGTTTGACCCAACATATCTAATGTCTAGGCAGGTTACGACTTTGGAAGAGGAGGATGGCGGATTCATTCTTGGCACATCTAAGGGTGATATAATCAAGGCAAAATCTGTAATCGTCGCTGCTGGTGCTGGGTGCTTCGGGCCAAACAGGCCGCCACTTGCTGGCATTGAGTCTTACGAAGGAAAGTCCGTATTTTATCTGGTCGCCAAGCGCGATGAATTCGCTGGGAAGAAAATAGTAATAGCTGGCGGTGGGGATTCGGCTGTTGATTGGGCTATTTCGTTATCGTCTATTGCATCTGTAACTATTGTTCATAGGCGCACCAAATTTCGCGCAGCCCCCGCTAGCGTGCAAAAGCTTCATGAATTAGCAGAGTCTGGTAAGATTAATCTGGTGACAAACTTTCAGCTATCTGCACTAAATGGTGATGGAGAAACTTTAAGCGAAGTAGTAGTCGCAGATCTTGATGGAAATAGCAAAAATATACAGGCTGATATTTTGCTGCCATTCTTTGGCCTGTCGCAAGACCTTGGACCGCTAGCTGAGTTTGGTTTCGATGTGAAAATGCACCATATTAAAGTGGATTATCCTCATTTTGAAACTAATATTCCAGGAATTTATGCTGTTGGTGATATTGCTACTTACGAAGGCAAGTTAAAGCTTATTCTAACTGGGTTTTCAGAAGTTGCATCCGCGCTTCACCATGCTTATGTCCGAGTGTTTGATGGAAAGGCTTTGCACTTTGAGCATTCAACTTCTAAAGGCGTTGGCTAACGTGACCTAGAGGTCGTTTTCTGTGGTGAGTCATTTAGTTTGCTTACGGCGGACTTTTCTTTTGAGGATATATCTACACTCTTTACAATGCTTTTTATTTTAGCTTTAGAGAGAGTCTTTGTGATAGCTTTCGGCTTCTCTATTTTTTGATTTTGCGCCTTGCTTAAGGTTTGAGCAGTAGCCATAGACGCAGATTTGATATTATCAAGTGCGCTAACTTCTTTTTGTATAGCAGAGCTTTGATTTACAGCGCCTGCACCTAATTTTTCGCCAATTATTGGGCCATATTTTATAGCAGCAATCGCAGCGGGGACAATAATGGCTGGCAGGGCCAAACCACCAATTACAATGCCAACAGAAGCGGCTAGAAGAACGCTACCAGCAAGAGCTAGTTTGCCAATTGTATTTTTTAGTCCACCGGTTTTGCTTTGCACTTTATTTGATTGATTCATCACTTTTGTTAGATGATCTTCAATAAATTCCATTACTTGCTTTTGGTGTTTTTGAGATTTTATTGCAGAGACAACAATCGAATAAAAAAGCTTTGGGTCCGATACAACGATTTCCATCATCTCTTTGCCATTTTTGCCAGTTAGCAAATCTTTAAGCACTGTTTTGATGTTTGCTTGCTCTTCTGGCGAAAGATCTCCAAAATGAGACCCAATGATTGATTCTATCAAAGCGTCTTGTGATTGTTCTTGGCCTTTGTCATTATCGTCACTTACATCGCGCTCTGGGGTTATTGCTACGGTGAATAGAGTCATAGAAATAGAGAATCCATCCTCTATCACAACTTCTTTGCCAATATGTTTTTTTAAACGAGATACGCATAATTCTACATATTCTGTTATATCAGGCTCTGAATTTAGTCTGTTTGCATAATCTATAGCAAGTAAGTTGGAAATGGATTTGCTAACATTGCCATTTAGGTTATTTCCTAAATGTTCTGTGATTTCATTTATGAATGGTAGTGGATCTACTCCGTCTGGAAGCTCCATTGCTTTACTCATACACTATTTCTCTTAGATGAATCTTCATTCTAACAGTTATTGGAGCTGGTGCGTTACTTTTGTTTAAGATATTAACTATTTTTGGAGTTAATGCGTCAATTGAGTTCATTTTTGCGCTAACTACAATGGATCCTTTTGGTAGGATGTTATATATGTTTTCTGTTATTATAAACAGGTCTGTATAGTCTTTGGACTTGAAGTGCACGTTAAGTTCGTAATGGTGAAGCTTAATGTGACCTGATGTGTTTGCAGTTTGACCAGTATTAAAAATGCGTGCAATATCTGTGCTTATCGGTTCGAATAAGTTGTATTTATTTGCCAGTTGCTTTATGTTATGCATTATACGCGTTCTGTTTATGCAACCAAGATTTTTGTGTTGGTTTGAGAGCCTGTCGTAGTTTTCTCGGTCTTTTAGTATTTCGTCTTCAAAATTTATAATAGAGTCTAGTTTGAGGTCAGCATCTTGTAAAAAAGAGTATGCTTTATTATAGCGATTTGAGGCTGTGGCTAAATTCTCTTTGATCACAGGAATTAATAGGAACAGAGCTATGAGTGCAGTTATATAAATAACAGCCTTGAAGAATATAACATTTTTTAGGTGTATTACTAGCTTATCTAGCATCATCACCTCCTGAGTTTATTTTGCCTGTTATTAAAATATGGGCGGGAATTACGATGTTTTTGGCAAGATATTTTACATCATCGGGGTTGCGTGAGTAAGTTACTTTGTAGCCTTGGAACACTGACTCTAAGTAATTTGCATAATTGTTAAGTGTTTGAGCTCCATGAACAGCAGAGCTTTGTTCGCCTCTATATTCAATAGTAATTGAGATATTTATATCTTGCTCTAAAAGCGCTGCATTTATTGGGTGTCTGCTATTCCATTTGATTTTTTTTATTTTAAGTTCTGCGTTGCTAATTGCCAAAATATTATTTAGGTTTTTTGCTGGATTAATTGATGTTTTGTTTAATATTAATTCTAGATTGTATAGGTCTACTAGATCACTGATATGCTTTAGCTCTGGCCTGTTTTTCTGTATTTGGCGATATTCTTTAGAGATAGCATAATATTTTTTGTTTAGTCTCTGAGTTGCATAGTTAGTGGACCAGTTTTGATATTCAAGAGTCATCAGAGTACCAATAATACCAATGATTAGGGCTATTAGTGGTTTGAAAATAATATTATTGAGCAGCGTAAGTTTTGTTAGTGCTTTAAGTGGCTTGTTAAGTGCCAAGTGAGTGTTGAAATTATTAAAGATTTCTAGCAATATGTTATCTTGAAACCTACTTTCCTCTGGTTTCTCCAGGGAAGTTATCTCTGTGCTAGATACGGCAATAATTTTTACATTTTCTCCGAAATCTACTTTAGTAAGTAATGTAGTTAGGCTTTTATCTACTAGTAATATTACGCAGGTTTGTAATTCTAGTTTTTGTATATAATTTTTATAGAATAAAAGCTTGTCGGATATTAATTGCTCTATTGTTCCTTGTATGTATTCATCAGATTTATCCGCAGGATATTCAGTTATTTGTTCATCTAGAATGTTTTTTTTGTATTTTACTACAGATTTTATTTCGCTCGATTGTGTTATCGTAACAAATATCTGTAAGTGATTTGCATATTCTGTATTTTTTGTTTTATGCAGAATGCGGTCTATAATTGCTTCGAATTCTAATGATAGAAAATATATTCCACTATATTTGAAAGATTTATTTATTACATATTCGAGTAATTTGCTTGTAGGCTTTTCAAAAGGAGCGGATGCAATCGCTGTACGCCACACCTCTCCATTTTGCTTGCTGACCTCATATACATTATGCGCGACTATGTCTGTAGGTTGGTAATTATCTTTGATGAATTTTTCCATCGGTGAGATTTTTATTACGCTGCTGAATACTGGTAGTGTTTCGTGTTTTAGCTCGCAATCTTTGTGGTCTAGCAGGAATGTTATGTAATAATGCTTGTGCCTTAGAACAAACTTACGGCATCGTTTAAGATGCTCTTCATCTTCATAGGGAACAAAAATCGTACGCTGAAGTTGGCGCTTTTTAAAGCTAGACAAAGTAACGCCATTATATCCAATAAATATTATTAGGTTTCTTGTATGTAGTAAATTATTAAACAGATTTACAAAAAACTCTAATCTGGATGTTTTCTTGTTACTCATGAAATTTTGTATTAAAACTATAAAGCTTAAAGATTAAAGCTTAGATCATTTGACCTCAATAGCAATAGAAATACACCAAATGCTTTTTAAATTAACATTGTAATTTGGCCATAAATTTATTAAGGTACAAGCAAAATAAAAAATGAATGGATAACATGTCAAGATTAACTACCCAGCAAATTAGAAGTGCTTTTATTGATTTTTTCAAGAAGAATGGGCACACGCATGTGCCATCTAGCTCGTTAGTTCCGCATAACGACCCAAGCCTGATGTTTGTTAATTCAGGCATGGTGCCGTTTAAAGATGTATTTACTGGAGTAGAGTCTCGTGACTATACCAGAGCAACTTCTAGTCAGAAATCTGTACGCGCTGGTGGTAAGCATAATGATCTTGATAATGTTGGCTACACTGCTAGGCATCATACATTCTTTGAAATGTTAGGAAATTTTTCGTTCGGTGATTATTTCAAAGAAGAGGCTATAAATTACGCATGGACTGTACTGACTAAGGAATTCGGTCTACCTAAAGAAAAATTATATGTAACAATTTATCATGATGATGATGAGGCTGCTAGTTACTGGAAAAAAATAGCTGGCATTGGTGATGATCGTATAATTCGTATTAGTACTAACGATAATTTTTGGTCTATGGGTGATACTGGCCCGTGTGGGCCGTGTTCGGAGATCTTTTATGATCATGGCGATCATATTCCTGGCGGGCTTCCTGGCACTCCAGAAGAGGATGGGGATCGCTTTATTGAAATATGGAACTTGGTGTTCATGCAGTTTGAGCAAATAGACAAGGATAATCGTATTGCCTTGCCAAAGCAATCTGTGGATACTGGCATGGGGCTTGAGCGTGTATCTGCTGTGATTCAAGGTGTGCACGATAATTATGACACGGATGTGTTTAAGGAAATAATTGGCCATACAGAGTCAATCCTTAAAGTGTCTGCTGTAGATGAAGCTTTGTTCTCATACCGCGTAATTGCTGATCATTTACGTTCATCTGCATTTTTGATTTCTGATGGTGTTATGCCATCTAACGAAGGAAGGGGGTATGTGCTGCGCCGTATTATGCGCAGGGCAATGAGGCATGCGCATCAGCTTGGTGCCAAAGAGCCGTTAATGTATAAATTACTGCCAAAATTAGTTGACCTATTTGGTTGCGCATTTCCAGAATTAAAGCGTGCTGAAGATTTTGTCTCAAGTATTTTGCAGCAAGAAGAAGAGCGCTTTAAAACAACGTTGGATCGTGGCTTGAAGTTGCTTGAAGAAAAGTCTGCTTCTATTGCTAAGGGTGGTAGCCTGTCTGGTGATGTGGCGTTTAAGCTTTACGATACTTATGGATTCCCGCTTGATCTTACTGAAGATATTCTAAAGAAACAAAGCGTGAGCGTGGATAATGATGGATTCGCTGACAATATGCGTGTTCAAAAAGAGCGCGCCAGGGCTGCTTGGGTTGGTTCTGGTGAGTCTAGAACGGATGCGATTTGGTTCGATATGGCATCTGAGTTTGGTAGTACGGAATTCTTAGGTTATTCGCTAGATGTTGCAGAGGGCAAGGTGCTTTCGCTTGTACAAAAAGGTAGCAATATAGAGCAAATCTCTAAAGTTGGTGAGAAATTCACTCTCATAGCTAATCAGACTCCTTTTTATGGCGAGTCTGGTGGTCAGATGGGCGATGTTGGGCGCATTGAGTCTGCGCATTGTAAAATTAAGATTGTGGATACCATGAAGTATCTAGGCAAAATTATTGGCCATATATGCGAATTAGAGGAGGGTATAATCTCTAAGGGTGATGAAATTAAAATGCTGATTGATGTGAAATATCGTAAGCAATTGAAGATGCATCACACGGCTACTCACATATTGCACGCAGTGCTGCGCGACGTTCTTGGCAAGCATGTTGCCCAGAAAGGTTCTTTGGTAGCTAACGACAAACTGCGCTTTGATATTAGCCACACGAAGGCGATGACAAAGGCGGAGATCAAGCTGGTAGAAGAAAAAGTAAATCAGATCATCAGCGATAATTCTGAAGTGGTTACCAAGCTAATGTCTGCTGATCAGGCTATTGAGTCTGGCGCTATGGCACTGTTTGGCGAGAAATATGATTCAGAAGTAAGGGTGGTTTCGCTTGGCGCTGATAACAAAGATACAAACCCATATTCATTCGAGTTATGTGGCGGTACGCACTCTACTATGACGGGAGATATTGGTGCATTCAAAATTATTAGCGAAGGCGCAATTGCTGCTGGTGTTAGAAGAATCGAAGCTGTTTGCGGGGAGTTTGCCTTCGCTACTATTGCAGGAAATGAAGCGCTTCTTGAGAGTGTTATGGATTCGTTGAAAACAAATAAGATGGAGCTCTTGCAGAAGGTTGAGTCTTTGTCTGAGTCTAAAAAGTCTTTAGAAAAACAGCTAGAGAAAATGCAAATGGCTCAGCTTAGCTTGTCAGATGAGCAGTTATCTGCTGAATCTAGTGCGATCAAAGATGGACGCTTGCTTTACCGTCAGTTAGATAACATGAACGGCAAAATGATCCGGATGGCGGCTGAAGCTATTGCTAAAAAACATGATGACCTTGTTGTGTTTTATGTGGGCAAGAACGAAGGTAAGCTGTCAATAGTAGTTGCTGTTTCTAAGCCAATATCTGATGCTTATAATGCTGGTAAGATAGCCAAAGAAGCGGCCTCCTTTGTTGGTGGTAGCGGTGGCGGTCAGGCGACGTTGGCGCAGGCTGGCGGAGCGGATTTAAGCAAGTTAGCACAGCTGCGTGATAAGGTTGTGGAGATAGTTTAGTTCTTTGCGCCGTACTCCGAAATATCAAGCAACTGAGCGCTTTTTATTTCGGGTTCGTTGTGGCTGGTGATGAAGATTATTCCGCCATTATCTGCGTGTGAAATTATTAAATTTAGTAGCAATTGCTTGTTTTCTTTGTCTAGGTTTGTGTCTACTTCGTCTAGAAGCCATAATTTTGACTGGCAAGCTATCAGCCTTGCTAGGGCTACTTTTTTCTGGTTACCAGCAGATAGTTCGTAGCATTTTTTATCTATAATATCATCTAGTTTGAAATAGATTATTGCTGCATTTATTAATTCTTCAGAACTATATGCTTTTGCCCAGATTTCTAAATTTTCTATAACAGATAATTCTGGTTTGATGGCTGTTTTGTGGCCAATATATGTGCAATATGGTTTTGGCAGCAGGGAGATATCTTGCGATTTTGTTCCAACAGTAATGCGTCCTGACGATGGTTTTTGTATCCCAGCCAACATACGCATTAGCGATGTTTTCCCTGAGCCATTAGGGCCTGTTAAATATATAATCGATGACGGGAATAGGGTCATGGATATATTGGAAAACAACTCTTTTTCTGCAAGAGTGAATGAAACTGAGTGCAATGAGATCATTTTATGAAACTATTAGTCACTATTTTTATTGTTAAAAACTACGAAATTACTTGTTCTTATTCGTTAGATTAATTACCATCATATGATAGGTTTGCCAAGCAGATTGCTTGCTATGTGCAACAATTTTATTTTAGGAGCTTTTATATGTCCATGGATTTAGAGTCGAAATACGCCCGCAAAATAGATTTTGACGGTGAAGAATATACCATTTTTGATATAAAACAAGCTGCGCAGGATCATGATTTTGATCTGGAAAAATTACCATATAGTCTGCGTATTCTTGTGGAAAATGTCGTGCGTAGTGGCGCAGCTGATGGTTCTTTGGATCATTTTAGAAATTGGCTAAAAAACAAAACTTCTGATGCTGAAATAAATTATATGCCAGCGCGCGTGCTAATGCAGGATTTTACAGGAGTTCCAGCGATTGTTGACCTGGCTTCAATGCGTGATGCTATGAAAGTTATTGGCGGTAGCCCACATAAAATCAATCCGCAGATCCCAGTAGATTTGGTTATTGACCATTCAGTGCAGGTTGATTCGGCTGGTAAAACATCGTCATTCGCCGAAAATGTGCAGCGCGAAGTAGAGCGCAATAAAGAAAGATATCAATTCCTAAAATGGGGGCAGAAGAGCTTTCGTAATTTCAAAGTTGTTCCTCCGGGAACTGGGATTTGCCATCAGGTGAATTTGGAATATTTAGCTCAGACAGTGCATGTTACAGAAACTGACTCGGGAAAAGTTGCTTATCCAGATACTCTAGTTGGTACAGATAGCCATACAACCATGATAAATGCTCTTTCAGTTCTTGGTTGGGGAGTTGGTGGAATAGAGGCAGAGGCTGCAATGCTTGGCCAGCCACTACCGATGATTTTACCAGAAGTAATAGGTTTTAATATCACTGGTGAGCTCAAGGGGGCGATAACAGCGACTGACCTTGTTCTAACCATCACGCAGATGTTGCGTGCTAGAAATGTAGTTGGTAAGTTTGTTGAGTTCTTTGGTGAGGGGTTAGACAGCCTATCGCTTGCGGATAGGGCTACTATTGCAAATATGGCTCCAGAATATGGCGCGACTTGTGGATTTTTCCCTACAGATTATGAAACTTTGAAATATCTGAGGCTAACAGGCAGGGACGAGCATCAGGTAAAGCTTGTTGAGGAATATGCCAAGATGCAAGGCCTATGGCGTGATGCAAATGTTCCAGAATATACAGATGTTCTTGAGCTTGATATTAGCACTGTTGAGGCTTCTCTTGCTGGCCCTAAGCGTCCGCAGGACAGGGTGCGTTTGGTGGATATGCAAAGCAGTTTTAAAGAGGTGCTTCCATCATTATCTACGGCTGGTTCAGATGTTACGAAAAAGTATCGGGTTGGTAAAACAAAATATTCCATAGGCCATGGGGATGTAGTTATTGCAGCTATCACTAGCTGTACCAATACTTCTAACCCGTCTGTGATGATTGCAGCAGGGATTGTGGCGGAAAAGGCTACTCGCTTGGGACTTTCGTCTAAGCCATGGGTGAAGACTTCTCTTGCGCCTGGTTCTAAGGTGGTGACTGAATATCTAGATAGGAGCGATCTGAGCCGTTATCTTGATAATTTAGGATTTAACCTGGTTGGTTATGGTTGCACTACTTGTATTGGTAATTCGGGGCCGCTTGATCCGGAAATCGATAAAGTCATTAGGGATAATGAACTGGCCGTTACTTCGGTTTTATCTGGGAATAGAAATTTTGAAGGGAGAGTTCACCCGCATGTTCGTGGTAATTATCTCGCATCACCGCCGCTTGTAGTTGCTTATGCGATTGCTGGAACTGTAAATATTGATTTAGATAAGGACCCGCTAGCTCAAACAGAAGATGGAACTGATGTATATTTAAAAGATTTATGGCCAACGCGTGAGGAAATTCATGAATATGTAGAGCGGTGCGTTACTCCAGATATGTTCGCAGAAAAATATCGTGATGTATTCTCTGGTGATGAAAATTGGCAAAATATCGTCGCAAATGAAAGCGATACATATGATTGGAAGCCAAGCACATACATAAATAATCCGCCATATTTTGATGATATAGACAAGCCACAGAAGCCTCTCGGTGATATCAAGGGAGCCAGATTGCTTGCTTTGTTTGGGGATTCGATTACGACGGATCACATCTCCCCAGCTGGCGTGATTAGTAAAACAAGTCCTGCAGCGCAGTTTCTGATGGATCGTGGCGTTTCACCAGCGGGATTTAATTCATATGGTTCAAGGCGTGGTAATCATGAAATCATGATGCGCGGTACTTTTGCTAATATTCGAATCAAAAACCAACTTTGCAAAGGTGTTGAAGGTGGTGTGACGATTAATTATTTGAGTGGCAAGCAAGAAAGCATCTATGATGCTGCGATGGAATACAAGAAAAACAAAGTTCCGTTGGTAGTTTTTGCAGGCAAGGAATATGGTACTGGCTCTTCAAGAGATTGGGCTGCTAAAGGCACTAGTCTGCTTGGTGTTAAGGCTGTTATTGCTGAGAGTTTTGAGCGGATTCACCGTTCTAACTTAGTTGGTATGGGCGTTCTGCCAATTGCCTTTAATACTGGGTATAGCTGGACTAGCCTTGGGATAAAAGGCGATGAAGAGATTACTATTACTGGCATTAGTGATGACATAAAGCCATATCAGCCTCTCAAATGCGTGATAAAAAGAGCGGATGGTAATAATGAAACGGTCGATGTGACATTGCAAGTATACACTGATAATGAAATAGAATATATTAAGCATGGTAGTATACTTGGTGCGGTTATTAAAAATTTAAATAAATAATAAGTGGGTATTTGAGCTATGAGTGAAGAGATAAAGCAATATCTTGATCCGGGAAAAAAGAATTTGATTCTTATCTATGTGCTATATTTATGTGGAATTTTAATTCCTATTTTTCCGATAGTAGGTGCGATATTTGCGTTTGCAAATCAAAATAATGCAAATGATTTATGGCGTAGTCACTATATTTTTGCATTTAGAACCTTTATTGCTGCCGTTTCGGGAGCCTTTTTAGCAATGATTACAACTTTAATTTTTATTGGCCCAGTGCTTGGAGTGCTAGTTATTGTATGGGTTACGGTGCGTAGTATTGTGGCCCTGCAATTTTTGCTTGAAGGAGTTCCTCATCCAAACCCGTTGACTTTTTGGATAAAGTGAGTATTAATAGTACTTAAATTTTTTTAATTCGTATATTATATATTATCTTAGATGCAGGTTATAGTTCAGTTTTTTAAGGAGATGAGCCCAGTTAGGCTTGCAGCTACTGCGATAACTATCGTCACTTTTTTAGTGCTGTTTACGGTTTTCATGTCCAAAATTAGTGATGGTGAGATGGCTGTTTTATACACAGATCTTGACATTAAGGATAGTTCAAAAGTAGCTCAAGAGCTAGATAATCGAAACATACCATACAAAGTTTTATATGATGGCACTACTATTAAGGTGCATAAATCTGAGGTGGTTGCAACGAGGCTAGTCTTGGCTGGAGTCGGTCTTCCTACTAGCGGCACTGTTGTTGGTTATGAAATTTTCGATAAAGAAGATAGCATAGGCGCTACTAATTTCTCACAAAATATTAAGCTCGTGCGCGCGCTTGAAGGCGAACTTAGCCGTACTATTGCTGCATTTGAGCAGATAGATAAAGCACGTGTGCATTTGGTTATGCCGCAAAGGGAAATTTTCTCTAAAGAAAAAATGGACCCACGAGCCTCTATTGTTTTGAAGCTTCGTGGTGGTAAAAGGCTTGGAAAATCTGAGATAGATGCGATAAGCCATTTGGTTGTTACTTCCGTTCCTGGTCTAGAGATGCGCAGCGTGACTATAGTGGACACGAAAGGTAGAGCGCTTAAGATAGGCTCTGCAGAAGAGGGGATGGAATTCGCTAGTGGCAAAAACGAAGAAATTAAAATTGCTACTGAAAACAGACTTAGAAAGGTAATAGAAGATCTTTTATCTAGCACTCTTGGTGCTGGTAAAGTTAAGGCTCAAGTCGCGATTGATATGAATTTCGATCGTATTGTTACTAATTCAGAAATTTATGATCCAGATGGCGCCGTAGTGCGTTCTACCCAGTCTACAGACGAGCGTGAGCAGACTCCTATTTCTTCTTCTGGCGGCTCTGATGCATCTGTTGCAAATAACATCCCTGGTGGTGGCGGTGGAGATAGCGATTCATCAAAATTTGCGATTATAGAAAAAAGTGATCAAACTACTAATTACGAAATTTCTAAGACGATTAAAAATCATATCTCTGAAAGTGGCGCTATTACTAAAATGTCTATCGGTATTTTGGTTGATGGTATATATACTACTGACCCTGAAACTGGTGAGGTTGAGTACTCTGAGCGCTCACAGGAAGATCTAGATAAAATAGCTAATCTAATAAAAGTTGCTGTTGGTTTTGATACGGATCGTGATGATAAAATTGAAGTTATCAATATGAGGTTCTCTTCAGATCTTGACCCATTCGCGGATGAGGATTCAGACTGGATTAAAGAGGAATTACCAAACCTGTTCCAAACTTTGATTTTTGCAATTGTTGTATTGCTAGTATTAATTACAGTGATTAGACCTATCGCACTTAAGGCTTTTGAAGTTCGTAAAATGGGCCTAGAAGCAGAAGGTCAAGAAGGGTTTGATGGTCAAGTTGCAATGGTAATGGGGCCAGACGGCATTCCAATACCAGCCGCGCCAGCGACGCCTGGAGCTGCAATCGGACCAAACGCTATTACTTCTGTTCCAGGTGCTGGAGAAGCTCCAGAGGCTTCGTCAGATAGGGTGGATCCAGTTACTAAGGTTAATGAGATCGCGGAAGTTAATTCGCAGGATATGGTTAATATACTAAGAAAATGGCTGAATGAGGAATAATGGGAATTACTGCTAAAGATGCTGCTAAACTCACTGGCACACAAAAAGTTGCTATAGTATTATTATCACTGTCGGATGATAACGCGACTAAAATATTCTCGCTTATGTCTGAAGACGAAATTACTGATATTTCTCATGCAATGTCTCATTTAGGATCTGTTTCTCCAGAAGTGGTGGATTCTGTGATGGGCCAGCTTTCATCTGATTTATCCGGAGATTCTTCTTTCCTTGGGAACTTGCACAATACAGAGCGTTTGCTTGGTAAGATTCTAGATAAAGACAGAGTCGCTAGTCTTATGGACGAAATTAGAGGCCCTCAAGGTAGAAACACTTGGGAAAAGCTTGCTAACGTGAATGAAGAATTGCTAGCTTTATATTTCAGGAACGAGCACCCACAAACGGCTGCTTTGGTGCTATCTAAAATTTCGCCAGATCATGCTGCAAAAGTACTTAGTAACTTGCCAGATGGATTCGCATTTGAGATTATATCAAGAATTTTAAGTCTTGGCACCGTGAAGAAAGAAGTGCTTGAGCGTGTTGAAAGAATTCTGCGTGCTGAATTTATTAGTAGTGTTGGTAAGACTCAGAAATACGATAGCTTTGAAATGCTGGCTGAAATCTTTAATAACCTTGATAGAAACAGTGAAAGCAAGTTTATGTCTATGCTTGAATCTAACTTGCCAGATGCTGCTACGAAGATTAAAGACATGATGTTTACATTCGATGATCTTGTTAAAATCGATTCTAAAGGCATTCAGCGCTTGCTTCGTGATGTTGAGAAGTCTCGTCTTACATTGGCTCTTAAAGGCGCTCCCGATGAGCTAAAAAAGATATTATTTGCTAGTATGTCGCAAAGGGCTGCTAAGATCATTGAAGAAGATTTAATGGCTCTTGGGTCTGTTAGGGTTAAGGATGTAGACGGTGCCAGGGGAGATGTTGTTGCTGTTGCAAAACAACTTATTGAAAATGGCGAAATCGATGTCGTTCTAAATAGTGATGAAGACGAGTTTGTAAGTTAATTACAGGTTATAACAAAATGTCTAAACATGAAAAATTTGAATTAGAGGATTTGCCAAAATCGGCAGTTGTAAACTCTACTCATTACGATCAGGATACAGAAGCTGATGAAATAATCAACGAAGCTGTTAGTGACCATTTAAGTAAAGTTGCCGAAGAGTCTGAAGACGATTCCGGAGAAACGATTGCGCCGTCTGAAGATGCTGGCGGTATTAGTGATACAGTTTCAGAGCCTACAGAAAATATTGTAGATATAGAGCAAATTAAGCAAGAAGCTTACAACTCTGCTATGGAAGAGGCGAAGGCAAAATATGAACCTATGCTAGAAGAGTCTAACGCAAAGAATAAATTTTCAGAGTTGCTAGAAAGCAAATTATCTAGTATAGTGCCAAAAGAAGCAATTGATTCTCAGATAGCAAAAGTTTCTGCAGAAGCGATTTCTGGGATTGCAAAAAAGTTACATCTAATTTTGCCAGTAAATTTTGAAGAAATAGTAGTTAATGGCTTGACCAAGAAGCTACAAAATTTTTACAAGGAAGGTAAAATTACTTTGACAGTTCATCCAGATCGGCACGATTTTTGCATTGAGATTTTGCAATCTGATAAAATATCAAGTAAGCTTAAGGATAATTTTCAAGTTGTTAAAGACGATAATTTAGGCCCAGATGATTGCAAGATAGAATGGAACGATACTAAGCTTGAATATAGCCCTGAGCAATTGACAGAAGAAATAGATAAAATAATAGAGCGCCTCAAGAGTGCGGCATAAAAAAGGTAAGATATGGCTAAAGACAAAGAAGAAAAAGATGTAGAGCTAACATTGGAAGCATTATATGATGTTCCTGTACAAGTATCTGTTGTTTTAGGTGCAACTAGTATGCCGCTTAGCAGTATACTAAAATTAGGCAAAGGCGCAGTGATTGAACTAGAGCGCACAGTGGGTGAGCCAATAGATGTGTTTGTTAACAACAAAAAAGTAGCTAAAGGCGAAATTGTTATAGTAGACGAAAAAATCGGCGTGACACTTACAGAAATTGTCATTAACGAAAAAGATTTTAAGTAAGCTTTTTTTAGTTACGATTATAAGATAAAAAGAAAGAGGGGGCTTGTGGGCCAATGGCACTAACTTAAGCTTAAAATCCATATTTCAAGCCACCTTCAGATGATAACAACTTCTAGGTTTTTGCATTTTAGGAAAAGATTTTGGTCTTCGTTTGACGACTCTAGGTTCGCTTCTCCTTGGTCTATTT
>CAXMOU010000061.1:0-1307 GCA_964195465.1 uncultured Rickettsiaceae bacterium | reverse complement strand
AAATAGACCAAGGAGAAGCGAACCTAGAGTCGTCAAACGAAGACCAAAATCTTTTCCTAAAATGCAAAAACCTAGAAGTTGTTATCATCTGAAGGTGGCTTGAAATATGGATTTTAAGCTTAAGTTAGTGCCATTGGTCTTAGTATATATGTTTCTAGCGCTGTTAAATCAAAGACTGAATATAATATTTTGGCTACATGTTTTGAGATTATCGTTTCGAGCTTTTGAAATAAAATTCCTTTAGTGGGTATGGATTTATTATAAGATAATAGTGCATTTGAATGATTTGCTAATTTGAGTTCGAAGTTGTTTTTATTGTATGTTTCTATAAGGTCTACATTTAGCTCTTTGTGTACATTATAATGGTTAATGAGACTATTTAATTTGCTTAGTGCTTTTGGAGCGGCTTTAACCCTCGCTCCTTCGCAGTTCACTATCCTGATGCATTTTGTTATTTCTTCGATATGCATTTCTTTCAGCTCTCTTGCCGTGACTATTGTGTAATCTTTTTTGCCACGCCGCGCTTCTGCTGGTGACTCGTATAATCTGATCTCATACGGCGCTGTGTTTCCTTCTTTTGCAAAGGATACGTGCTGAGATTGGTTTGATATGGTAAAGATAAAGCGAGATAGAATTTCTGAAGCTATGATCGCGGTATTTGAGTCGCAAGACGATATTATTTGATAGACTTCAGACATCGCTGCTTTTATATAAGTTAGGTTTTCTTTTTGGAACTTCTCTGATGCAATTGCTTGTTTGCTTGGCGTACCTATTGCTCCTGCTTGTCCTGGGGATAGCAAATACGTTATGCTGCCTCCGCCTTTCATTGCCCTGTTAGCAGCAGCTTTGATAGGAGTTGAGCATGCTTTGAATGGAGAGGAGTCCAAATCTTCTGAAGTTAGAGCAAACCCTTGTTGCGTGTGTGTGAATATAGGTAAAATATCAACTAAGTTAGCAAATGCATCCTGAGGAGAATTGGGCTCGACTATAAGGTGCTCTATCAATTTGCTGACAAAAGAATAGGGTATGACATGGCGCATTTGTTTTGTGCTAGATCCTGCTACTTTTGACCTCCCTAGCACATTAAACTGTGCGCTGTCTTCAAAAAATGTGATGTCTGTCATTACTAATTTGGACAATTTTGCATGTAATACTCTTTCTATCTTGTAGTATAGGAATTTCAAAGTTTTTTAAAATCTACGTTTTTATAGAATCTGATAATAATTTGATTTAAAATTTAAAAATCATCGTAATCGTTAAGTCTCAATGTATAAACTTCAGGAAAATCATTCTAGAAAAACAATAAT
>CAXMOU010000060.1:0-1952 GCA_964195465.1 uncultured Rickettsiaceae bacterium | reverse complement strand
GCTTGTACCAAGATCCAGTAATGTTTCTATTCTGATTCGCTCTTCTGAGCTTAAATGATGCGACATATTCTTCTCTATATAAATTACTTATTTTAATAATATAGATCCTTATGTGTCGCATTTGAAGCTTTAATGCACCGTAACTCAGGACTACGCCAAAGCGCTTGAATATTATCATAAAGCAGCGGACTCAGGTAACGCGCAAGCCCAGCGTGAGCTTGCATATAACTATTATTTTGGTAAAAATAACGTAGAGCAAAATTATAGTAAGGCTATAGAGTATTTAAAAAAGGCAGCAAACTCAGGTAATCCCAGCGCTCAGTTTCTTCTTGGAACAGAGTATCTCGAAGGAACAAACATAAAGCAAAATTATAATAAAGCGCTTGAATATTATAAAAAGGCAGCAAATCAAGACTACACAGATGCAATATACACTATTGCTACACTG
Source organism: uncultured Rickettsiaceae bacterium (assembly GCA_964195465.1). GTDB lineage: Bacteria > Pseudomonadota > Alphaproteobacteria > Rickettsiales > Rickettsiaceae > Megaera_A. The sequence goes on along the minus strand of CAXMOU010000060.1, from coordinate 1,504 downwards.
TATAAGAATGGTGAGGGGGTAACTCAGGACTATACCAAAGCGCTTGAATATTATCATAAAGCGGCAGACTCAGGCAATGCACAGGCCCAACTTGAGCTTGCATATAACTATTACTTTGGTGAAAATAACGTAGAGCAAAATTATAGTAAGGCTATAGAGTATTTAAAAAAATCAGCAAACTCAGGTAAGCCCGTCGCTCAGTTTCTTCTTGGAAGAGAATATCTCTACGGAACAAACATAAAGCAAAATTATAATAAAGCGCTAGAATATTATAAAAAGGCAGCAAATCAAGATCATACAGATGCAATATACACTATTGGCACAATGTATCAGAATGGCGAGGGTGTAACGCCGGACTATGCTAAAGCGCTAGAATATTATAAAAAGGCAGCAAATCAAGGCAATACAGATGCGATGACCAGCATTGGCTTTGTGTATAATACTGGTTTTGGGGTAGTTAAGGATCACACAAAAGCACTCGAATATTACCACAAAGCAGCTGATTTAGGTAATGCATATGCAATATACAATATTGGCACTATGTATTATCATGGTAAGGGTGTAACGCAGGACTATGCTAAAGCGCTAGAATATTATCATAAAGCGGCGGATCTGGGTAATGTAAACGCAATATACTATATTGGCACTATACATCTGAAGGGTGAAGGGGTAACTCAGGACTACGCCAAAGCGCTGGAATATTATCATAAAGCGGCGGATCTGGGTAATGCAGACGCAATATACAGCATTGGCACTATGTATCATAATGGTGAAAGTGTAACACGAGACTATGCTAAAGCTCTGGAATATTACCATAAGGCAGAAGGTCTGGGTAGCGCCTACGCAATGAACAACATTGGCTCTATGTATTATCATGGTCAAGGGGTAACTCAGGACTATGCCAAAGCACTAGAATACTACCATAAAGCGGCGGATCTGAGTAATGTAGGCGCAATATATTATAATATTGGCGCTATGTATCATTATGCTTACGGAGTAACTCAGGACTACACAAAAGCACTCGAATATTACCACAAAGCAGAGGATTTAGGGTATACAGATGCAACAAACAAAATCGCTTTTATGCACCAAAATGGTCAAATAGCGAAGAAAGCTGCGGAATATCAAAAGGATTCTAAGGAAACTAATAATGGTACGTCAACACCGATTCTTCTCGGTTTAGCAATAATCTTCTTTGGTTTGTGGAAATTAGTTGAGTACGCTAGAAAACGATTTAAAAAAACTAAAATTAAGTCACCATGGAAAGCCGATACTTATAAAGATGATGACGGCATTGAAAGGGCCCCTCGGAAAGCTGCGGATTTTTTTAATAAGAGGAAATAAAAAAAGAGTAAGCAATTATGGCGTTGTTGCACGAATCAAGATTCTATCAGAAAATATAAGAACATGTTATACTTCTAATTATATAAATTGATACAAAGATCCTATGCGATCACCAAAGAAAAAACCGTTCAGCAAATCCCGCAAACGCTCTAAATTCAAA
>CAXMOU010000059.1:0-11104 GCA_964195465.1 uncultured Rickettsiaceae bacterium | reverse complement strand
TTTGAATTTAGAGCGTTTGCGGGATTTGCTGAACGGTTTTTTCTTTGGTGATCGCATAGGATCTTTGTATCAATTTATATAATTAGAAGTATAACATGTTCTTATATTTTCTGATAGAATCTTGATTCGTGCAACAACGCCGTTTAGTATAAGAAGATTTACAAAGAAGGGTCCATCTTATATTTTATACATCAACTCTGGTTTTGATAGTAATTGCGTGTAATTCGCCGCGTAGCACCTCGGCTAGGGCGTTTTTTACTAGCTTATGTTGTTTGATTAGCGGTAGCCCTACAAATTGTTCTGATGTGATATCTAGAGAGTAATGATCTTGGTCTCCGGCTAGGTCTTTGATTATTATTTTTGCATCTGGGAAGTTTTGCTGTAAAATAGTTTGTAGTTTTGACTCGGCAATGGCCATAATGGTTTCTAATCCTTAGTTATTTTTATAATATGCAATTTACGAAAAATATCTATAATTTGCAAGCTTTGAATTTTATGCGATGTACAAATTTGCGCGTTGGAATTTTGGGCGGCACATTTGACCCTGCACATGCGGGGCATAAGATGATTTCATTGCAGGCGCTGAATTATTATAAATTTGATTATATTATTTGGTTAGTTGCGAACCAGAATCCATTGAAAGCAAAGTCACGTGATATATTTGACAGGGCAAATGAGGCGGTTAAAATTGCTGATCATCCTAAAATTATAGTTTCTAGTGCTGAATATGATCTTGGGAGTTCATATATATATGATTCACTCAAATCGTTGATTGATAAATTTCCTATGGTGGATTTTTCCTGGCTGATGGGCATAGATAGTGCGGCATCATTTGGGAAATGGCACAGGCATGAAGAGATAAAAAGCCTATGCGATATAATTATTTTCGACAGGCCAACCCCTACAAGATTGGTGAATAGCAGGGCTTTTGGCTTAAAATCAAAAGCAACCCTTGATAAAACTCAAACAAATTCTATAATGATTCATAGGAAAGGGTTGTGTGATATATCATCCACTCAAATTCGAAACATCTAAAAATAGTTTAATCTAATGAATGATCAGAAAACTCCATTGAAAGACTTTATCCTTAACTGCCTGGACGAAAAAAAGGCGGAAAATATCAACTGCATGAAGCTAGAGGGCGAAGTGCCTTTGGCAGATTATATCATTTTTGCCAGTGGTCGCTCTACAAAAAACATCCAGGCGATAGGTGAATATATTGCATTGCAGCTAAAACATGAGCTAAAATGTAATGCATCGATTGAAGGGCTGAAAGGCTCTGATTGGATTCTTGTAGATGCTGGCGATGTTATAGTGCATTTGTTCCATCCAGAAACAAGAGAGAATCTGAAATTAGAGGAGCTTTTTTCCAAGAAATCGTAATTAAGAAATTAAATTAAGATAAAATTATGGAAAGCCACGTTTTAGTCGTTGTTATTATGTTGATTGCTACCGCAGTATTTGTTGTAGCGCTCTTTAAGAAAATGAACCTAAGCCCAGCACTTGGTTACTTGGTTGCTGGTGCAGTTATTGGCGATAATGGCTTTAATGTTGTGACTTATGAGCAGACCAGCTTGCTTGGTGAGCTTGGTGTTGTGTTCTTGCTTTTTGCTATTGGGTTGGAGCTTTCCATCGAAAGACTCAAAGCCATGCGGCGCTATGTATTTGGCCTTGGTTCTCTTCAAGTAACAATTACGTCTGTTATAATTGCTGGCGCGGTAATATTAATGACTGGCGATAATAATTCAGCAATAATAATCGCTGGTGGCCTGGCGCTTTCATCTACTGCTATTGTTATGCAGGTTATCAACGAGACAAAGAGTCAATCTATGCAGGTTGGGCGTATAGCGCTTGCTATATTGCTGCTGCAAGATTTCGTTGTTGTGCCTTTGCTTGTTATTGTACCGATATTGGGTAGCGGTGAGGCTGCATCATCTTTGCCTTATATTTTAGGTAATTCGATGCTGAAGGCTGCGCTTGCGCTTGGTGTGATTTTCGTTGCGGGGCGAGTTTTGCTTCGTCCGTTATTTTCATTCATTTCATCCGATAATGAAAGCAGTGAGCTGCCTATTGCAGTTACTTTGCTGGTTGTTCTTACTGCCTCATGGGGCACGGAGCATTTTGGTCTATCATTAGCTCTTGGAGCATTCGTTTCTGGAGTGTTGGTTGCTGAAACTGACTTTAGAGGCAAGGCAGAAGAAAGTATTTATCCATTCAAAAGCTTGCTTCTTGGTTTGTTCTTCATGAGCGTTGGTATGAAGATTGATGTATGGGAAATGTATGCAGAGCTTACTACAATCCTTACTCTTTGTTTTGCGCTTATTACTCTAAAAGCATTGATTATTACAGGTCTATGTATTTTATTTGGCTTTAATAAGGGTGTATCTTTCCATGCGGGTATGTTGCTTGCGCAAGGTGGTGAGTTTGCGTTTATCTTGTTTGGTCTTGGTAAGGAGCATGGGGTTTTAGATGAGGCGACCTCTAATATATTATTATTAGTAGTTACTTGCTCTATGGCTCTCACCCCGCTGCTTGCAATGCTTGGCCAAAAATTCGCAGAGAGGATTGAAAGGGGGCTCGGAAGGACTCCCACTCAGATTATTGAATATGGCGCTAGAGACTTAGCTAATCACACTATCATAGCTGGTTTTGGCAAAGTGGGAAAAATGGTTGCGAAAGTGCTAGAAGCAGAAGGTGTAAACTATATAGCGCTAGATGCGAATGACGATGTAGTCCGAGATGAAATCGCAAATGGATTGCCAGTGTTTAAGGGTGATGCTTCGCTTGCTGCAACTCTTGAGGCTGTTGGTGCTGAACGCGCGCTGACTATAGTGGTTGCTGTTAATAACGAAGTTACAGTAAAGAAAATTAGTAAGCTGGCAAATGGTAAGTTTAGTAACTTGGATATTATTGTAAGGCTTAAGAGCCTCAAAAATTCAACAGAGCTTTATAATTCTGGTGTTAATACGATTATTCCGCAAGATTGCGAAATGGGCTTGCAGCTTGGAAGCGCCGTTCTAAAAGCTATTGGTATCAGCGAATATGAAATTAACCGCGTGAAAAGTCAGTTCAGGTCTGGCAACTATGTTGTAGTCAAACAAGATGATACTTTCCTTGAAGCCGAAGAAGATGAATAGAATTATAATTTATATAGCAGCTATTATAATTAGCTGCTATTGCTCTGCCGCTATTGCCGCGCCAAAAAACCTTCCTGTTCCAAGATTCGTAACAATCAAATTCAACGAAGTAAATGCCAGAACTGGCCCAGAGCGTGATTGCCCTATTGAATGGGTTTTTATAAAAAAGGGCGAGCCCGTAGAGGTAGTCGCTGAATATGGCGAGTGGCGTAAAATTCGTGACATTAACAGCGAAGGCGGATGGGTTCATTCAAGCGTTATTTCTGGCAAGAGATCTGTGGTTATTGTATCTAAAAACACTACACCACTACTTAAGTCCCCCGCTAAATATGACCAAATAATTGCAAAGCTAGTTCCTAAAATCAGATGCGGCTTATATAAATGCAAAAAAGACTGGTGCCAAATCAGCTGCAAATCATATAAAGGCTGGATAGCCAGGAAATATCTCTGGGGCATTTATCCGGATTAATTAGGGGTGAGTTTTTTTGCAATGTTTCAACGCCACAGATGTCATTCCTTACCCACACTGTCATTCCCGCGGAGGCGGGAATCTTATGATGCTAAACCGCTGAGATTCCCGCCTCCGCGGGAATGACAACAGTGTGGTTGGAATGACAGCAGTGTGGTTGGAACGACATCAGTGGGGGTGCGGAGAATGACATCGGTGGAGTGATTAATGACAATGCACCCTAAAACACCTAAAAACCTACTTGTTATAAATCTCTGCCCATTCATCTTCTGATATCACTTTCACACCTAGTTCATTCGCTTTTTTCAGTTTGCTACCTGCTTTTTCCCCAGCAATAACCAAATCTGTTTTGCTAGAGACGGTGCTGCCAACTTTGGCGCCAAGCTTTTCAGCTTGCGCTTTAGCTTCGCTTCTAGAGAGTGATTGCAGCGTTCCTGTGAATATAATATTTTTACCAGATAGTGCGCTTGGTACTGTGTTATCTATGTAATCTGTGATATCTAGAATATCTATTAGCTTTCTGATAGTGCTCATATTTTGAGGGCATTCGAAGAAGCTTTTCAGATCAATCAAGATCTTGTGCCCAATGCCGTCTAGATTATCTAGCATATCAAAAATTTCTTGATTCCCTTCTGCTAATTCCTGCATGGAGCTTAAGAAAATCTCCGCCGAGGGTAGTTCTTTTGCTAAAATTTTAGCGTTGCTATCGCCAATATGCCTAATCCCAAGCGCATAGATAAAGCGCGGTAGGTTCACTTCTTTGGCATTTTCTATATTCTCAAATAATTTCTGAACCGATTTTTCTCCCCATCCTGGCATGTTCTCTAGCTTTGTCATGGAAGATTCGTTCATGGCTTGAAGATCAAATATATCAGACACGTGCGTTATCATTCCTTTTTCTAGGAAGAATTCGGTTTGTTTAGCGCCCATGCCATCTATGTTCATGGCATTCTTCGAGACAAAATGCTTGATTGATTCTCCCAGCTGTTTGGGGCAATTCAGCCCATTATCGCAGCGGACAATAACATCTACGGGATCAATATGCAGTAGAGAGCCGCAAGATGGGCAATGCGTTGGCATAATAAAGGCCGAGCTGTTACTTTCCCTCTTATCTTTATTAACCCCGCTAACTTTAGGGATGACATCACCAGCACGGTGCAGCAGAACAGTATCACCTATGCGTATATCTAACCGCTCGATTTCCTGAAAATTATGCAGCGTAGCGCGCGATACATTCACTCCGCCAATGGATATAGTTTCAAGCTCAGCAACTGGAGTTAATGCTCCAGTCCTGCCAATTTGGATTGTTATATCTAGCAATTTAGTTTCAGCAATTATTGCGGGGAATTTGTGTGCTATGGCAAAGCGCGGGCTTCTTGCTATATATCCCAGCCGCTCCTGCATAGCAAAATCGTTTACTTTATAGACAACCCCGTCGATTTCATATGGCAGATTGTCACGCTCTTTGATGAGTTTATTGTAAAAAGTAAAGATGTCATCCGTGTTGTTAGCTAGGGTTAGCAGTGGATTAGCGTTAAAGCCAAGCTGCTTGAATTTCTCTAGCAATTCTGCCTGGCTTGCGGCAAACACCTCGCTTGTATAACCAATTGCGTAAGCGAAGTATTTCAGTGGCCTGCTGGCAGTTATGCTGTAGTCAAGCTGCCTTAGTGAGCCAGCTGCGCAGTTGCGCGGGTTGGCGAATTTTGGTTTTCCATCTTCTTCTTGTTGTTTGTTTAATTCCTCAAAATCATTTTTCTCGATATATATTTCGCCGCGCAGTTCTAGAAAACCTGGCGCTCCTTTTATAGAGGTTGGAAGTCCATTGATAGTTTTGAGATTCTGCGTAATATTCTCGCCAACATAACCGTCTCCCCTCGTTGCCCCAGTTACTAGCTGACCGTTTTTATATGTAACCGAAAAAGATACTCCATCTATTTTGGGCTCGCAGAAGATTTGCGGAAATTCAGAGATGGATAGGAATCGCTTAATGCGATCTACAAAATCTATAACATCTTCTTCCGAAAAGCTGTTCCCCAGAGAAAGCATCGGTTGCTTGTGGGTGTGCTTAAGAAATTTATCCTGCAGTGTGCTGCCAACAGTCTGCGTTGGGCTATCTTTCTGAATTAGCTTGGGGAATTGCTCTTCAAGCTTTTGCAGGCGATGAAATAGCTGATCATATTCGGCGTCAGAAATGCTTGGCGCATCATTAATATAATATTCGGTATTATATTGCTTTAGGCGCTTGCTAAGAGATTCTATTTCTTGCTTTGTTTGTTCTATGTTACTCATTCTATATCTAACCCTATATCTACTGCAGGAGCCGAGTGAGTTATTTTACCAACGGAAATGATGTCCACCCCTGTTTTGGCTATATCACGCACGGTTTCAAGCGAGACATTTCCAGAGGTCTCGATGATCGCCCCGCCATCAATGATTTTAATCGCCTCATTTATTTGTGAGATAGACATATTATCAAGCATAATGATATCAACACCTTCGTTTATTGCTTCTTTGACTTGTTCCAATGTGTCGCATTCAATTTCTATTTTTGCGTAATGCGGATTGTATAATTTTGCCTTTTGCAGGGCTTTTGTGATGCCTCCGCATATTGCTATATGATTATCCTTAATAAGAATGCTGCTATCTAAACATAAGCGATGATTATATCCGCCGCCGCACTTCACAGCATATTTTTGCAATTGCCTATACATTGGTGTGGTTTTTCTTGTGTCATGGATTTTAGCATTTGTACCATTTGTTAGTTGCACGAATGCATCTGTGAGAGTCGATATGCCAGATAGATGCTGCATGAAGTTCAGAATTATCCTTTCAAGCATTAAAATCTCACGTGCGGACCCTGTGCCAGATATAATAACACCGGAGCTTGTTAGTTTAGCAGAATCACGCTGGTGAATTTCGTATTTGATGGATGAATATTCATTTAGATAATATTCTGCTATTTGTGTGCCGCACACTATTAATGGAGTTCTGGCATTAATTTGAAAACTGACCTTAGCGCCTCGATCAATTGTGGCATTAGATGTGACATCTCCGCCTACTCCGTAATCTTCTTTAAAGCTATTATCTAAAAAATCCTTTAACGCGTTAATTTGTAGTTGCATAATAATCTCACCTGTTGACGCTTATTCATAGAGAGAATATATACTATTATTTTTTTTGTGGTAGACAAGATTAAATAGTAATAGTAGTAAGCACTTTAATTAAAGGAACTGTGATGCATTGGAGTGATATAGAAGATATAGCCGAGCAATTAGAATTGGCATATGTTGAAGAAGAAATACCAGAATATAATTTGCCTTACCTTAAAGAGATGGTGCTGTCTTTGCACGATTTTGAGGATCATGAGGTGGAGGTTAGTAACTCTACTTTAAAGCAAATTCTTGAGCACTGGATGGATATTAGAAGCGAAAAATAATATTTTTTGTACGTTATTCAAGATTTTACTAGATTTTCTGATAAAGAAGGAATATAACGGTTGTAATAGTATTTTTTATCGGCTTAATTTATAAGGAATAATGGTATGGGAAATAATAATTTAGAAAAAGAAAGAGCATTATCTGCTGCGCTTAGTCAGATTGAAAAGAATTATGGCAAGGGCTCGGTTATGAAGCTTGGTCAACGTCAGGAAATGAATATTGAATCAATCCCTACTGGTTCTGTTGGTTTGGATGTTGCACTTGGTGTTGGTGGAATTCCTAAAGGAAGGGTCATTGAGATTTTTGGACCAGAGAGCTCAGGTAAGACTACCCTAACATTGCATATGATTGCTGAAGCCCAAAAACAAGGTGGTACATGTGCATTTATTGATGCCGAGCATGCGCTGGATCCTGTTTATGCTAAGGCGCTTGGTGTGAATATTGACGATCTAATAATTTCGCAGCCAGATACTGGTGAGCAAGCATTAGAAATCACGGATACTTTGGTTCGTTCAGGGGCTGTTGATTTGCTTGTGGTAGATAGCGTAGCTGCGCTTGTTCCTAAGGCCGAGATTGATGGTGAGATGGGTGATTCCCATATGGGGCTTCAAGCGCGCCTGATGAGCCAGGCTCTGCGTAAATTGACGGCTTCAACTTCTAAAACCCAGTGTACAATTATTTTTATTAATCAGATTAGAATGAAAATCGGCGTTATGTTCGGTAATCCAGAGACTACTACTGGTGGTAATGCTTTGAAATTTTATGCGTCTGTAAGAATTGATATTAGAAGGATTGGTGCTATAAAAGATAAAGACGAGATTGTTGGTAATCAGACGCGCGTGAAAGTTGTAAAAAATAAAGTTTCGCCTCCGTTTAAAATAGTTGAGTTTGATATTATCTATGGCAAGGGGATTTCTAAAGAAGGGGAACTCATTGATATTGGTGTTAAGCATGATTTAGTTGAAAAATCTGGTGCATGGTTTTCTTATGGAGAGACTAGAATTGGTCAAGGGCGAGAAAATGCCAAGAAGTTTATGAGGGATAATCCTGAAGTGGCGCTGGAACTTGAAGAAAGAATAAAAGCTAAATTACTTGGGTCTGATGAAGAAGGTGCAGAGCAAGAAAAAGCAGAAGCTTTAGCTTAAAATATATATAAGGAGAATGAAATGATAGATTTAACAGGGCAATATGCATTGGTAACTGGCGCAAGTGGTGGCCTTGGGAGTGTAATAGTCAAGCAGCTACATGGCCTTGGGGCGCATGTATATATTAGCGGTAGTAATATAGAAAAGCTTGAGGCTTTAGGCGCGGAGCTTGGTGATAATTACACAATCAAGCAATGTAACCTGTCTTCATCTGAAGAATGCGGTAATTTGTTCTCTGATATTGAGAAGCTAGATATTTTAGTTTGTAATGCTGGTATCACTAAAGATACTCTTGCCATTAAAATGTCAGAAGATGATTTCAATAATGTCATTGATATTAATTTGAAAGCAAACTTTATTCTGAATCGTGATGCTATCAAAAAAATGATGCGCGCAAGATATGGGCGTATTATCAATATATCTTCCGTTGTTGGTACTTCTGGTAATCCTGGTCAGGCTAATTATTGTGCGTCTAAGGCTGGTTTAGTAGGGATGACAAAATCCATGGCTATTGAGGTCGCTACAAGGGGTATTACGATAAATGCAGTAGCGCCTGGATTTATCGAGTCAAATATGACAAATATACTCACTGATGCCCAAAAAGATGCAATTTTGCAGAAGGTCCCAGCAAAAACTTTGGGTAAGCCAGAAGATGTTGCAAACGCCGTTGCATTCTTAGCAAGCCCTTTATCTTCCTATATTACAGGACAGACAATTCACGTAAATGGCGGTATGTTGATGGTTTAATTATTTTTTTGTTCTAGCAAAGAAATAATTTCTATGGTAAAAGAATGATCTATGAATTGGCGCTTCTTGTTTGAGGCGTGAAATACGGATTCTAAAACAAAACTAACAAAAGGTTTTACATTATGAGCGAGAATATCGAACAAAAGATTATCAAGACTGTTGCTGAAACTCTTAGAGTTGAAGAGTCAACTATCTCAGCGGATTCTAAGTTTGTTGATGATTTAGGTGCAGACAGTTTAGATTTAGTAGAACTAATGATGGCTATAGAAGCAGCTTTCGATTGCGATATTCCTGACGAAGAAGCAGGTAAAATCGCTACGGTTTCTGATGCCGTTAAATATGTTGAAAAGAATCTTGACGCATAAATCACTAAGTTTGATATAATACCAAGTCTATTTAAGGTTTGGATTTTATTTGTAAATTTTGAAGATAGAATCCAAATTTGACGAATTATTAGTAGGGCGCTTGGCCTTTATATAATTTTGTAATAGAGTTGGTATATATTTAAATATTTGAGTAGCTTCATGTAATAATGATTTTACTCAAGAGATACGAAAATATAATTTACAAAAGGTTCTAAAAGCTATGTCCTCTAGAAGAGTAGTAATAACAGGAGTCGGTCTTGTGACTTCGCTTGGCTTAACAACAGAAGAAACTTGGGCTGGTATTTTGGCCGGAAAATCTGGCGTTACTAAAATAGACCATTTTGATACAAGCAAATTACCTTGTAAAATATCCTCCTCAATTTCTAATTTTACTCCAGAAGATTACATGCCTGCGCGCGATGTTCGCAAGATGGATAGATTCATTCATTTTGGTATTGCTGCTGCGACTGAAGCAGTTGCAGATAGTGGCTGGAACCCTGAAGGCGAAATAGCTAAAGAACGTACTGGCGTATTAGTTGGTTCTGGAATTGGCGGCCTTGGAATGATTGAAAGAACCTCTTTGGAATTTCACAATAAAGAACGCGGCAAAGTTAGCCCTTATTTTATACCATCTTCACTGATTAATTTATTATCTGGACATATCTCCATTAAATATGGCTTTTCGGGGCCAAATAGCTCTGTGGTAACTGCCTGTTCAACTGGTGCGCACGCAATAGGTGATGCCGCTAGAATGATTAAATATGGCGATGCGGATGTTATGGTTGCTGGTGGTGCAGAAGCTCCAATTACTCCAGTGGGAGTAGCAGGTTTTGCTTCAGCGCGCACGCTAGCAATTAATTTTAATGACAACCCAACAGAAGCTTCAAGACCGTGGGATCAAGACCATGCTGGTTTTGTTATGGGCGAAGGCGCTGGTGTTGTTGTGCTTGAAGAATATGAGCATGCAGTAAAGCGCGGTGCTAAAATTTATGCAGAAGTTGCTGGTTATGGACTAACTGGCGATGCTTTTCATATGACTTCTCCAAATGGACGTGGTGCATTCAGGGCAATGGAAAATGCATTAAAAGATGGTGATACAAAGCCAAGTGAGCTGGACTACATCAATGCACATGGTACATCTACTGTAGTTGGTGATGCAATTGAGCTTACAGCCGTGCAAACTTTATTTGATGGTAATGAGTCTTTAAAGATGTCTTCAACTAAATCTTCCATCGGCCATTTACTTGGTGCTGCTGGTAGTGTTGAAGCAATTTTTACAGCACTTGCAATCCGCGACCAAATAGCTCCACCAACATTGAATCTACATAACCCAATTGAAGAAGCAAAAATCGACTTGCTCCCACTAAAAGCCAGAGAAATGAAGATAGAGCGCGCTCTATCAAACTCCTTCGGTTTCGGCGGAACAAATGCAAGCTTGTTACTTCGCAAAATATAATATTTGAGTTGTAGCTTGCTAGTTAGTTATTTTTCATTCTATTTTTTACCATTTTATCCCCTAAACTCAACCGTCGTTAATGCGCTAATTACAGAGCGCCCTTAATTTAATTAATAATCATTAATTATCTCCTTGACTTGCGTGGTTCAAAAGGTTAATGTCTCGTTGAGCAATTTAAATTTAATCTTAACGAGAGGACCATATGCATAGGTGCATTAAAGCTTCAAATGCGACACATAAGGATCTATATTATTAAAATAAGTAATTTATATAGAGAAGAATATGTCACATCATTTAAGCTCAGAAGAGCGAATCAGAATAGAAACATTACTGGATCTTGGTACAAGC
>CAXMOU010000058.1:0-13888 GCA_964195465.1 uncultured Rickettsiaceae bacterium | reverse complement strand
CATAGAGGTAAAGAAAATTCAAAATAAGCTAAATAATAGACCAAGAAAAATACTTGGTTTTCTAACTCCGATAGAATATACTACACAATACTATAATAAGATAGAACATTAGATCTGTCGCATTTGAAGCTTTAATGCACCCATAGTTATAAAACATAGTAACTTGACAGTGCATCTTATAATCACTATAAAGCGACTCTTGTGTATGATCGAGAGATTTTATTAAAAATTGTAATATGATTATAAAAGAAATGGATTTTAACATTGATATAGCCATTGTTGGAGTGTTTTTGCTGATCACATTGGCGGTAGGGTTGTGGCATGGTCGAGGCGTTAAAACAATAGAGGACTACGCTTTAGGTGGGAGAAATTTTTCAACTGCTTCTCTAGTTTCAACCATAGTGGCTACTGTGACTACTGGTAGTTTGTTTATGATTGGGATCTCCAGAACATATGTATATGGATTATATGATCTGATTCCAGTCTGTGGTATTGCTATTTCTTTGCTTATTACTGCTTATATACTTATACCACGGATGAGCAAATTTATTGGTAATGTATCAATAGCAGAATCATTGGGTAATTATTATGGTAATAAAGTAAGAATAATTGCTGCAATATGTTCAATTGTAGCGAATATTGGAGCCATAGCAGTACAATATAAAGTATTCGGTGGGATAGTAAATTATTTTTTAGGTATTAATATAATTGATGCTGTGATTATCTCTGGCGCGGTTGTAACCTTATATTCTGCGTTTGGTGGTATAAAAGCGGTGACATTTACTGATGTTTTTCAGTTTATGATATTCGGAGTAATGATTCCAATCGTTGGTATGATTATATGGAATTCGATTTTTAACATAGAGAATTTTTCGTTTGCTAATAGTCTTGAGCAGCCAATATTTGATATAAATGCTGTATTTGACTATCATCGTGCCGAGTTTTGGGAAATGTTTTTCTTGTTCATCTACTTTGCATTGCCAGCTCCAATGCCAGCTGTATTTCAAAGAATTATTATGGGGCGTAATATTGCGCAGGCGAAAACGGCATTTATTATATCTGCAATAATTATTCTATTCGTAATTATTGCAATTGCATGGATTGCATTTTTGATCTTCAATATTAAACAAGGTTTAACTCCAGACCATTTATTGTCTTATATAGTTGATAATTATACTTATACGGGTTTAAAGGGCGTTGTGATAATAGGTATTGTGGCCATGTCTATGTCAAGTGCTGATTCATTTATAAATGTTGCATCAGTTTTGTTTGCCCATGATGTATGTAGGCCATTAAAATTAGGTCAACGAAACGAATTGATGATAGCACGTGGTTTTGCGCTTTGTCTTGGTGGATTGGCAATTATTCTTGCTTTATCTAATGGAGACTTACTTGGTATATTATTGTTTGCTAATGCTTTCTATACTCCGATAGTATCTACTGTTATTTTTGTTACTATTTTAGGCTTTAGAACTACTAGCAAGACAATTCTTATTAGTATGAGTACAGGCTTCTTTATAGTTCTAGTATGGAAGCTGTTAAATATAAAATTTGATGTTATTGTGCCAGCTGTTTTTATAAATCTTTTAGTAATATTTGCTGTGCATTATTTTTCAAAACAACCTGGTGGATGGAGTAAATCTAAAGAAATGACTAAAACAATAAAAAAAGAAAGCTTTGCGAATAAAAGTAAAAATTTCAATTTCTCAACTTTCTTTAAAAAGAATTCTCCTAATGACGAAAGAACATATAGTTTATTTGGAATATTTTGCTTTATTTATACAATTAGCACCATTTACTTGATGCACGATAATGCCATGAGCAAACACTCGGTTATTTTGCTGTATATCTATCAATCAATGTTAATTATATCTTGTTTCTTTATGTTATATATGATGTGGTCACCAAGATTAAAGCATCCAGTTGTAGTAGGTATTCTGTGGAATGTTTCACTCATATATATGCTATCATTCTGTAGCACTTTTTTTCTAATGCTTGGCAGCTTTGGTACGGTACAAGCAATAATTTTTACCTTAAATTTGATGGTGTTATTTAATCTTTCTAGGTGGAGGACTGCTTTATTTTCTATAATTGTTGGCTTTGTATGCGGTGCTGAATTATTTAAATATTACTCTGGAACGAGTGATATTGATATTGCATTAGATCAAAATTATTTAATTATGTATATTGCATTATTGGTGGTCAGTGCCTTAATAACATTTCTAAAGCCAAAGCAGGATTATATAGAGCATACAGAGGAAAAACTCTGTGCTTTAGAGTCTGAAGTTTTTACTTTGGGGTATGCTAATTTAGACCTTGGAAGTAGGGTTTCAAATTTGAAAGAGAAAGTAGGGCATTATGCCGAAAAAATTGACGAGCAACAGGTAGAAATTGAAAGGCTTGGTTCTGTGGCGCAGAAGATACTTAATAATGTTAATCATGAGCTACGTCTGCCTGTTGGTAACGTAACGAATTTTTCAGAGATGTTGCTAGAACAGTTAGAAAAATATAATGATAAAGAGCTAAAAGAATTAACTGACGAGGTATATCAAAACTCTATACGTCTTTCTAGTATGATTCTGAATATGTTAGATTTGGCTACGCTAGATGTTAAGAATGTAAATTTGGATAAGACATTGGTGAATTTGAGCGAGATAGTTAAAACGCGTGCGCAAGTTTGTCATAAAATGTATGTAGAGGATAAGAAAGTAGATATCAAGCTTATTATACAGCCAGAAATTATGCTATCAGTTGACCCAAACTATATTAAGCAAGCGATAGATAATTTAGTAATAAATGCTATAAAATTTAGTGATAAAGGTGTGATTAAGATTAAACTTGAAAAGCCAGGTGGTATTGTTACATTTACTATTACAGATGAAGGAAGGGGAATTCCTAAAGATGAAATATACGATATATTTGGAGCTTTTAAAATGGCCTCTAATACTGAATCAAGAGCGGAGGGGCGCGGTGTCGGCTTGACCTTATGTAAATCTGTTATAGAAGCACATGGTGGCATAATTACGGCAAAAAGCCAAAGAGTTGGTGCTAAGTTTGTATTCGTTTTGCCAGAGGATGAGGCGTAAGTAAGTCCTAGTATTGTTGGGAGTTACTTGTGAAGGTTAATTGTTTTATTGGTGGGCGATAGAAGATGGGGCCTTGCGGCCGCGCTAGGGCGCATCGAACTTTTCGTTATCGGAAGTTCAAATTTTCATCTTCCGACTTATTTTATAAATATTGCAATATAAAGGTACGCTGCGCTTTGCTCCTTTACATTACAATGTTTATAAAATTGGTGGGCGATAGAAGATTCGAACTTCCGACCTCTACGATGTCAACGTAGCGCTCTAACCAACTGAGCTAATCGCCCATGTAAGGATGGGTATTGCTTTTTTACTCTGTATTTTGTAAAAGTTCAAGTTTTTAATTTGCAAAAACTCTAAAAATCTCGTAAAAACTTATCGATATGATTTGTGAATTTTAAGGTGTGTATATGCGGTTGATTAATATGGCTAATGATATTAGCACGAGGTTTGTTGTAGCTTTGGATGGGCCGTCGGCGGCTGGTAAGGGGCTTATTGGGCGCTTGCTGGCGGAGAAGTTTGGGCTTGTATATGTGCAGTCTAGCATTGTTTATCGCGGGCTTGCTTATGTGTGTATGATGGCTGGTGTTAGCGCAGATGATGAGGCTGGGATAATAGAGCTCTCCGCCAGTGCGGATGTGATTACAGAAGTTGAAGGGGTGGATCTGAACGTTGAGGCGATTGGTGATTTTGCTTCGAAATTATCTGTTATTCAAGAGGTTCGGGATAATCTTGGAACTTACCTGACAGACCTGATTAAAAACACGCCGCGAATCATAATGGAAGGGCGAGATATCGGGACTGTTGTTGCGCCAGATGCGGATTTAAAAATATTTATCACAGCAAATGTAGAGGTGCGTGCAAAACGCCGATTTAAACAGTTGCAGGATGAAGGAAAAGATTGTATGCTTAGCGACGTTTTGAAGCTGCTGAAATCTAGAGATGATCGTGATAGCATGCGAAGCGTAGCTCCACTGAAGGCGGCGGGCGATGCGCTTGTTATTGATACTAGCGATTTGTCTCCAGAGAAAGTGCTTCAAAAAATAATAGATTTTATACTTTAAGCATGTATTTTTCTGAAATGCCATACTTGCTTTATTTTTTAATTTTAGAATATAACTAAATTCGGCATTCGTTTAGTTTTTTAATTGATTTAATTATGATAAAAAAAAGATTTATTCCGCAATTAACTGATGTTGCCCCTGTTCAAGAAGATTTTGCAAAAATGCTGGAAAGCGTTAGCACTTCGCATGTTAAAGAAGGTTCTGTAGTTAAAGGCCAGGTTGTTGAAGCGACCGCTGATATCATTGTTGTTGATGTTGGCCTGAAAAACGAAGGCAGAATCGCTGTGAGCGAGTTCCAAATGTCAAAAGGTCAGCCTTTGCCAGTAGTTGGCGATATAGTTGATGTTTTCGTTGAGAGAGTCGAAGGGCGTAGAGGAACTGTACTTAGCAGAGAAAAAGCTGTGCGTGAGGAGTCTTGGATTAAACTTGAAGAGCTATTCGAAAAAGCAGAAAATGTTACTGGTACAATCTTTGGCAGAGTTAAAGGTGGCTTTACTGTGGATCTTGAAGGCGTTGTGGCTTTCCTACCTGGTAGCCAGGCTGATGTGCGTCCTATTAAGGATCCAACTTCAATCATGAATATCCTACAGCCTTTCCAAATCTTGAAAATGGATAGAAAGCTTGGAAATATTGTTGTTTCAAGAAAAGCTATTCTTGAAGAGTCTCGCTCTGAAGCCAGAGAAGAAATGCTTTCTAAAATTAAAGAAGGCGATGTTCTTGAGGGCGTTGTTAAAAACATCACTGATTATGGTGCGTTTGTTGATCTTGGAAGTGTTGATGGCCTGTTACACGTTACAGATATCTCATGGAGCAGAATCAATCACCCATCAGAAGTATTGAGTTTTGGTCAAGATATTAAAGTAATGGTGATTAAGTTCAACGAAGAAACAAAAAGAATTTCTCTAGGCATGAAGCAGCTAGATGCTAACCCTTGGGAAAATATCACTGAAGAATTCCCAATTGGCAAAGTTATGACTGGTAAAGTTACTAACATCGCTGATTATGGTGTGTTCATTGAGCTTAAAGACGGTATTGAGGGACTAGTTCACTCTTCAGAAATAGCTTGGGGCAAGACTAGTCAGAACCCTAAGAAGCTTCTAACTATTGGTCAAGAAATTGAGTTTGTAATCCTGGATGTAGATACTGAAAGACATAGAATTTCTTTGAGCATCAAAAAATGTCAAGATAATCCACTTATCAAATTTGCAGAAGATAATCCAGTTGGTAGCGTTATTAAGGTGCCAATTAGAAATATCACAGATTTCGGTATGTTCGTAGCTATTGATGTTAATACAGATGGCATGATTCATGAGTCTGATCTTGGTTGGGATGGTAACGGTGTTGAGCTGTTAAAGACTTATACTAAAGGCGACGAAGTTGAGTGTAAAGTTCTTAGCATTGATGTTGATAAGGACAGAGTTGCGCTTGGTATTAAGCAGCTTGCTGAAGATCCTTATGAAGGTGCAGTTGATGATTTCAAGAAGAATATGGTTGTGTCTTGTGTTGTAGTTGCTACAACTCGCGATGGCTTGGAAGTGAATATCGATGATAAAGCACTTGGGTTCATTAAAAAGATGGATCTATCTTCAGAGAGATCAGACCAAAGACCTGATAGATTTGCAGAAGGCGATAGAGTGGATGCAAAAATCATTTCTATAGATAAATCTAGTCGTAGATTATCTCTATCTGTTAAAGCGCTTGAAATTGATGAGCGTGCAAAAGCTATCAAAGAATATGGTTCTACTGATAGTGGCGCTAGCCTTGGTGACATCCTTGGTGCTGTGCTTGAAGAAAATGAAAATAAGAAGTAATTTTCTATAAAAAAAAGAGGGGATTTTCTATGGATAGTATTTTAATTCGTGGGGGATCCCCGCTTGTTGGTGAAATAATAGTTAGTGGCTCGAAGAATGCATCTTTGCCGATTATGGCAGCTTCTTTGCTAACAGACCAACAGCTAGAGCTCTTAAACATCCCCAAACTTTCCGATATTAATACGATGAAGAGCTTGCTTGCGCATCATGGCACTTCTATATCATCGCATGAGCAAGATGATGATAGTTTAGTCCTGAAGCTGCAATCGGGTTCTATAACAGACCTAACAGCCCCATACGAAATAGTACGAAAAATGCGAGCTTCTATATGGGTGCTTGGCCCGTTGCTTGCTAGATTTGGCGAGGCAAAAGTCTCGTTGCCTGGTGGCTGCGCTATTGGCGCGCGTCAGGTTGATTTGCATATCGCAGTTATGGAAGCTATGGGTGCGAAGATTGAGATCAAGGAAGGGTATATTTATGCAAGCAGTGATGGGCGCTTAAAAGGGTGCGATTTTACTTTTGCAAAATCATCCGTCGGCGCGACTATCAATGCTATTATGGCAGCGTCGCTTGCAGATGGGCAAACTAATTTATCTAACTGTGCGCGTGAGCCTGAGATCGCCGATTTATGCCATTGCCTAAATAAAATGGGCGCGGAAATTTCTGGTATAGGCACGGGCGCGGTTAAGATTATCGGAAAGAAAGCGCTGCTTGGTGCTAGCCACAGAATCCTGCCAGATCGCATTGAAGCGGGTACATACATGATAGCTGCAGCTGCTACGCGCGGTGATGTTAAACTTCGCGGTATTAATTACGATATCGTAGAGAATTTGGCCTCTAAGATGATAGAGGCTGGCATTGAAGTCACGCCATATGCGGATTACATACATATAAAACATAGCGGTCCTATAAAGCCAGTGGATATTTCCACTCAACCATATCCTGGCTTTTCTACAGATTTGCAGGCGCAATTCATGTGTTTGATGTCACTGGCGGACGGTTCTTCTTCTGTTTCTGAGAATATTTTCGAAAATCGATTTATGCATGTACCAGAATTATGTAGAATGGGAGCTAACATAACTATTAACGGCAATGAAGCGACTATACAAGGGGTAAAAGAATTAACGGGCGCTGAAGTAATGGCAAGTGATTTGCGGGCCTCGGTTTCTTTAATTATTTCTGGCCTGTGCGCTAAGGGCGAAACAAAAGTGAGAAGAATTTACCACCTAGATAGGGGGTACCAATCGCTAGAGAAAAAGCTAAGCAATTGCGGCGCTGATGTTTCTAGAATAGTAGGAGATGCTGCTTAAATGGGGCTTTGTTCCTGCTCAGGATAGAGCCACTGTGTGTCGGGATAGAGTTACTGTGTGTCAGGATGAGTTACTGTGTGTCAGGATGAGTCACTGCGTGTCAGGAGTCACTGTGTTAATTCATCGCCCCATATGTCATTCCCGCGAAGGCGGGAATCTATTCGGCTTATACTCCTGAGATTCCCGCCTTCGCGGGAATGACATATGGGGGATAACAAATGGGGTGTAGGAATGACAAATGGTGTGCTGGGCGACATATGTGGTGCGGAAATAGCAAAGCTAACAACAAAAACCTTGAATATGAATCGTATAAAGCAAGTTCTTATCATAATATTATTATCGCTAGCGCATAATAGCGCTGTTGCATCCATGCCAGATAATTTGAAGATTAGCTCTGATAGTTTGGCAATAAAACAGGATGAATTATCCGCCACTTTCTCTGGTTCTGTGTTGGTGATTTTCGATAATCTACGCCTCACCACTTCGAAATTAATTGTATTTTATACGGATATATCGCAAAAAAGAGATATCCGAAAAATTGTTATTCCATCAAAACTTAAAGCAATAAAAGATTGTGGCAAGGAGATTGTGATTGCAGATAGAGGAGAGTTTGATAATATTACCAAAAAACTCACCCTAAACGGGAATGTTAAAATGCAGAAAGATGGTAATGTACTAGTAACAGACAAGCTGATATACTCAGCTAATTTCGAGTCGATTAATCAGGGCGGTGATGCAAAATAAACTTGTTATACAAAATATATCAAAAGCATATGATAAAAAACCAGTGCTGCGTGATGTGAACTGTTATTTAAAGCAGGGCGAAGCGGTTGGTTTGTTTGGCCCAAATGGAGCTGGTAAAACTACTTTATTTAGTATCATCATCGGTCTTATAAAGGGAGATTTAGGGCAGTTGTTGCTAAACGAGCAGGACATAACCAATCTGCCAATGTATATGCGCGCTAGGCTTGGTATTGGTTACTTGCCGCAGGAATCTTCTATATTCCGTGGCCTGAGTGTTAAGGACAACATAAAAGCGATTCTAGAAATAAAACATGATGATAAAGAAAAAATCGATGCAATAGCTGAAGAGCTGCTGGATGAATTTTCCATTGGGCATTTGAAAAACAAGCTCGCTACAACACTCTCTGGTGGTGAAAGGCGCCGGCTGGAGATTGCCAGGGCGCTTGCTGCAGAGCCGAACTTCATACTGTTGGATGAGCCTCTAGCCGGCATTGACCCGTTAGCAGTTAGGGATATCAAGCAGCTAGTATCGCATTTGAAGGATCGCAATATTGGCGTGCTAATTACAGACCATAATGTTCGTGATACTTTGGATATCGTTGACCGCGCTTACATTATGTATGATGGCAAAGTGCTGATGGAAGGCAAGCCAGAAGATATTATAGGCAGCGCAGAAGTGCGCGAAGTGTATCTTGGCCAGACTTTTGCAGAAAAAAATGGGTAAGTTAAAATGAGCAATAAATCAAATGCGAACGTTGCTTTTGCTATTGTTGCGCTAGTGCTTAGCATGTTGTTGCTTAGTTTCGCAGTGGTACCGCTTTATAATTTATTCTGCAAAGCAACTGGCTATGGCGGAACAACGCAGAGGGCAGATGCTTATGTGAAGGTGGCGAAGGGCACTCGCAAGATCAAGGTAGAATTTGATGCGAATGTAGACAAAAACCTGCCATGGAGATTTATTCCCAAACACCGCAGTACAACTGTGATCACTGGCGAGAATACTCTGATTTTCTATGAGTCCGAGAATTTAAGCGATCATGATATTATAGGAACATCGGTTTATAATGTTACGCCACTTAAGGCTGGCAAATATTTCGTAAAAATCCATTGTTTCTGTTTTGAAGAGCAGCTGCTAAAGGCTGGGCAAAAAGTTTTAATGCCAGTTTCTTTCTTCATAGATCCAGAAATTGAAAATGATCCAGAAATGTACGATATTGATAGAATTACCCTGTCATATAGTTTCTTTAAGGTTAGAGACGTTAAATAGTGCAATAAATAATGGACTTTAAGGTGGTAATTTGCTTATAATAAGTGCATATAGATAAATTTACATAAATAATTATCATGGCAAAACAAGAACATCCATATCATTTAGTTGAACTTAGCCCGTGGCCTATTTTAATGGCGTTTTCGTTGCTGATTGTTGCATTCGGTGCGATCATGTTAATGCATGATTATCATGGTGGAACGGCTACTTTTTCTCTTGGTATTTCTGCAGTTGTTTATTTCTCCTGGAGCTGGTGGCGTGATGTAATTAACGAAGGGCGCGTTGGTAAGCACCATACAGAAGAGGTAAGAAACGGCCTGCGTATGGGCATGGCGATGTTTATTATGTCTGAATTCATGTTCTTCTTTGCGTTTTTCTTTTCATATTTTTCGGCAAGCCTCTTTCCAACTGGGATTTTAGACGGGGTTTGGGTTATAGCCGATGGCTCTTGGCCGCCAGAAGGTATCAAGACTTTTGACCCTTGGGATATACCATTTATCAATACTCTGATATTACTTTTATCTGGCACAACAGTCACTTGGGCGCATCATGCTATTGAACATAATAACCAAAAAAGCTCAGTAACTGCGCTTGGTATAACTGTTCTTCTTGGCGTGTCGTTTACTTGCCTTCAAGCATATGAATATCACCACGCAGCATTCAATATGGATGACGGTGTATATGCAGCAAACTTCTACCTAGCAACAGGCTTCCATGGCCTGCACGTGATTCTGGGAACAGTGTTCTTAGCCGTGTGCTACTTCAGGGCCAGAAAAGGCCATTTCGTAAAAGGCAACGGCCATCTAGGCTTCGAATTCGCCGCTTGGTACTGGCACTTCGTAGATGTGGTGTGGTTGTTCCTGTTTGTATTCATATATGTTTTAGGGCGTTAAGAAGCTGGGTCTATATATTAACGAATTGCCACCTCCTCGTCATAGCGAGCGAAGCGCGGCAATCCATGGAACGGCGAGGAATGTGGTGCGCTCGAATGGATAGCCGCGCTTCGCTCGCTATGACGGCCCCGTCGCTTCGCTTCTCTCTATGACGATTTCGCGGTACTTCCTCAAAGTAACAACCTTTGCACTGCCGGTGATTTTGATTAAAGCAATTCACTAATTAGCTTTTTAAAAAACCTCAATATCCGTGCTTCTGGTGAGAGGTTTTTTGCGGCCCATTTTTTGATCCAGGGCTCCGCTAGTTGCCACATGTTGATATCTTTATCTAGGCTTTGGCCTATGCCTTCTACTACTACCATAGTTTTTTGTAGTAGTAGAAGCTGTGGCTGGGTTTCCATGCCAAATTCTTCGGTTACTTTGAATAGCTGTGCTAGCAAGTTGCCTATGGATATATCCTTGATAGCTTTGCCCATTATTGGCTCTGCGATTGCGCGGCAGCTTTGGGCGAAATATTCCAGATTGGTGTTCTTGGGGATGTAGCCAGCGCGGTGATGAACTTCTGCTACTAGCTTATAGTCCCGCTTTAGGAAGGCGTATAGGATCTCTGCAATTGCTAGCCTGTCATTTTCTGATAAAATCCCAATAATACCAAAATCAACTAAGGAGATGCGGCCATCTTTGCGCACTAATATGTTTCCTGGGTGTAGGTCGGCGTGGAAAAACCCGTCTCTGTAAGCTTGGTTGAAGAATATTATGGCGATTTTTGAGGCGATTTCTTTGGGCTCAAGGCCAAGCTTTTTGATTTTATCAGTTTCATATATGGAAACGCCATCTACCCATTCCAGTGTAATGATATCACCTGCGGTTAGGTGCCAGTAAATTTTAGGGATATGTAAACTATCATCACCCACGAAATTATCATATATTCTAGAAGCAGCCGCAGCTTCTGAGCGCAAATCAAGCTCAAACTTCATGGACTGGCGGAACACTGCTATTACTTCGTTTGGCTTTAAGCGCTTGGCTTTTTTTAGGAGTTTGCTAGCAATAGAGGCTGCGTATTCTAGGAATTTTATATCATTTTCGTATTTTTTTGCAATATCAGGCCGCAGCACTTTTACCGCTACTATTTCCCCAGACTTTAATGTTGCCTTGTGCACCTGCGCTACAGAAGCTGCTGCTACTGGCGTATTATTAAAGTCGGCAAAGAGATTTTCTATAGGCTCACCGAAGCGCTCTTCAATGCGCGCGCGAACTATAGAGGTGTCAAATGGAGGTAGTTTATCCTGCAGGCTCTTGAGGCTTTCTGCTATTTCCGTGCCTGTTAAATCTGGGCGCGTTGAAAGCGTCTGCCCCAGTTTTATGTATATTGGACCAAGATCTTGAAAGCAGGAGGCTAAGCGCTGGCCAAAATTATGCTGTGGCTTTATAAATATCCCCTTAGGGTATAGAAAAACACCGCAAATATGTCCTAGTGTTTTTACAGAAGTGGGAAGTTTGAAATGACCTGGGTGAGTTAATAGCTGATGCTTGCTAACAACATAAGCAACGCTAAGTAATTTGAAAAAATATCGTATGAAATTGATCATGATTTAAAGCCGTGATGGATTGCTGCAACTCCAAAGCTTAGGTTTTTGTAATTAACATCAGAAAAACCAGCTTTTTGAATCATAGTTTTGAAGTCTTCTTGGCCTGGGAATAGGGCGATGCTCTCTGCTAAATATTTATATGCATCCTTGTTCTGAGCCACGCATCCGCCAATAGATGGCATTATTTTGAATGAGTAAAAATCGTATAATTGGCTCATAAAATCGTTTTGTACTTTGGAGAATTCTAAGCATAAAAATTTCCCAGTTGGCTTTAAAACTCTGTAAGCTTCACTCAGTGCATTTTCAATGTTAATAACATTCCTAATACCAAAAGCTATAGTGTAATAATCGAAGCTATTGTCGGGGAAGGGGAGCTTTTCGGCATCACCTGCTATGATGTCGAGATTCTTTATAATGTTGCGGTTAATGGCGCGGTCCTTGCACTCTTTTAGCATATCTTCGTTGATATCGCATACAGTTATGTGTGGGTCGTAATTTTGCCTCTTTGCGTTGTCCTTGATACGAAAAGCAATGTCTCCAGTGCCGCCAGCTACGTCTAATATCTTTGAGTTTAGGTTCGGGATCATGCGGCAGAATTCGTCTTTCCACAAGCGATGCACACCAAAACTCAGTACGTCATTCATCAAATCATATTTATTTGCAACGTCCGAAAATACACCATCTACAAGAGAGCGCTTTTCTTTGGATGTGACTTTTTCAAAGCCAAAATTTTTATCGTTATTTGCTTCCAAGTGCTTGACCTTATTCCGATTGCATTATAGTTTCTAAGACTATACATTACTGAGCATTTATATCAACGCAAAAGCAAGATCAGAAATAAAGGTTGTTAATTATGAGTTTTAAAATTGTTACTTGGAATGTTAACTCGGTAAAAGTGCGTATGGAGCATTTGAGAGAACTAATCAAAGAGCACGATCCAGATGTTATTTGCTTGCAAGAGCTGAAATGTGAAACAGATAAATTTCCAGCATTTGAGCTTAGCGACTTGCCTTATAATTTATATATACATGGGCAAAAAACCTATAACGGTGTTGCGATTCTTTCCAAATTGCCAGCGGATGAAGTTAAAACAGAGTTCCCTAACAACCCAGTTCCAGAGCAAGCCAGGTTCATTGAAGTTAGCTTTGACACTCCGATTGGTTATGCTCGCGTTATTTCGTTATATGCTCCAAACGGAGGCGAGGTCGGTAGCGATAAATTTGCGATAAAACTGGCTTTTTACGATGCATTTACAGACTATATTAATTCGATAAAATCGTTTGAAGAAAAGCTGTTTATAGGCTCGGATTATAATATAGCGCCATTTGATATTGATGTGTATTCGCCAGAGAGGCTTCGTAATTCAACATGCTTTACCCATATTGAGCAAGAGAAATTACGCACAATATTAAATTCTGGCTTCGTAGATAATTTTCGCGCTAAATATCCAAATAAACAAGAATATTCCTGGTGGGACTATCGCGCTGGATCCTTTGGGCAGAATAAAGGAATGCGAATTGATACGATAATCTCAACGAGCAATGCCGTTTCGTTTTTAA
The DNA here is from genome assembly GCA_964195465.1 of uncultured Rickettsiaceae bacterium. Classification (GTDB taxonomy): domain Bacteria; phylum Pseudomonadota; class Alphaproteobacteria; order Rickettsiales; family Rickettsiaceae; genus Megaera_A. Next base: position 568 of record CAXMOU010000058.1, on the reverse strand, counting down.
AAGATTGTGTAATTGATTACAACACTCGCAGCAAACAAAAGCCATCAGACCACGCGCCAGTTATTGCAGAGTATGAGGTGTAGTGTTTTGGGCTGTTAGTGCTCGTCGATGGATATCCTTAAGTTTTTTTATTAAGTTTAAGAATTTCATTAGAAGAAAGACCAGTTACAGACGAGATGAATTTGATATCAGCTTTCCCTTCCATCATTCTGATAGCCATGTTTTTCACGCCTATGGCAATGCCTTCGTTTTTGCCTATGGCGATGCCTTCGTTCTTGCCTATGGCAATGCCTTGAAGCATTCCTTTATTGAGACCTTCTTCGATGTAGCTGTCTGCAATAGTTCTCATTAGGCTTTCTCCGTCATTTATTGGTAAATGTTCTATTATTAAGCTGCTTAATTCGTCGCGTTTTTCTGCGGATAATTTTCGGTGCATTAAAGCTTCAAATGCGACACATAAGGATCTATATTATTAAAATAAGTAATTTATATAGAGAAGAATATGTCACATCATTTAAGCTCAGAAGAGCGAATCAGAATAGAAACATTACTGGATCTTGGTACAAGC
>CAXMOU010000057.1:0-9277 GCA_964195465.1 uncultured Rickettsiaceae bacterium | reverse complement strand
ATATCAGAGCAGCTAAAAATTGATTATTATTTTGCACATCCATATGCAAGTTATGAACGAGGAAGTGTTGAAAATCTCAATGGGTTAGTCAGGCAATATATTCCAAAAGGCACGGATTTTACAGATATTCAAAACATAGAGATAAAGAAAATTCAAAATAAGCTAAATAATAGACCAAGAAAAATACTTGGTTTTCTAACTCCGATTGAATATACTACACAATACTATAATAAGATAGAACATTAGATCTGTCGCATTTGAAACTTTAATGCACCCTTTACAATACAGGGCGCTGAAGAAGAGCACAACGCGCCGTCCACCAGCGGCGATGATAATGATTTGATAATTAGCATCACAAACTCTCTTGTAAATAGACTATCACAATTCAAAATACACCTATGGTGTTTGTTGCACTCTGTTTTTAACTTATAATAGCGAGGCGCACGAAGCGATGCGGCTACCCATTGCCTCGCCCGCCCGGTCAACACCTCCGCTTCCTGGATTGCCGCGCTTCGCTCGCAATGACGGTGGGGTGGTGGTGCGCTTCGCTCGCAATGACGGGGGTTGAGTAAACTCGATTCTGGCATTATGAAGAGTGGCGCTGACTTGCTAACGCGTCAATATAGATTTTGATTAGATACTTATGATATGGAGTCTTGCAGAACTGAGACGCCTAATTATCCTTTTGGGATAAAGCGCAACCATGGATCTCATGGATCTGTACATACCTTAGAAATTTGGTAGCGAGAGAGGGACTTGAACCCCCGACACGCGGATTATGATTCCGCTGCTCTAACCAGCTGAGCTACCCCGCCAAAAGTAGTGTTTTAAGAATAAAATGCGCAATCGCATATTTAGATAATATTCTTAAAAAATAAATGTTGAGCTTTGTTTTAAATATAAATTCAATATAGATATTGCAGAATAGCTTAAGTAAAAATGAAACTAACCTAATTCTATAAAAACTAAACTTATAAATCTCACTCTATAAATCTGAGCCTACAAAAATAAACCCACATTCACAAAACCTATATCTATAAAACTGAATCTAGATAATATAACGATAATTATATATCCGCTATAAAACAAACCTAAACTCAGTAAAACCGAACTTCAATAAAACAAACCCAACTAAATTCTTGTGCGATGAATATAAACAGATGCTCATCAGCAAAAACTGCTTACATGCTGACCAAATATGGCCAAGCATGCAAGCAAAGTATAAATTAACGTTTTGAGAATTGTGCTTTTTTACGAGCTTTACGTCTACCGTATTTCTTACGCTCAACAGCTCTTGAATCTCTTGTCAAGAAACCATTCTTGCGTAGCACTGTGTGGTAATCGTCCGAAATACAATCCATTGCTCTTGCAATACCATGAATGATTGCACCAGCTTGACCCGTTGTGCCACCACCTTTTGTAGTACATATAACGTCATACTGACCAGTTGTGTTGGTATCAACAAACAAACGCAATATAGCAGTTCTGTATGTCTCACGCGGGAAATATTCTGTAAAATCTTTAGTGTTTACAGTAATAGTACCTTTGCCTGGTCTAACCCAAACTCTTGCTACGGCATTTTTTCTTCTGCCAGTACCATATCCACCGCCACCAGCTATAGATTTTTTAGACTTGCATTGAACAATTTTAGGTGCTTCTGTAGTATTTTGTGCTACAGCAGCATCGCCTTTTGAATTTACTTCTAATTCTTTAAGTGTAGGTACTTCCATTATAATTACTTCTTATTTTTAGAGTTTTTACTAGCAATATCGAAAATTTCAGGCTGTTGAGCTGTGTGTGGATGCTCAGCTTCTGCATATACATGCAAGTTACTAAATTGCTTAGTGCCTAGTTTATTTCTACTTACCATTCTTTTAACAGCCATGTGCACGACTCTTTCTGGATAATTACCAAGAAGAATTTTACCAGCTGTAGTTTCTTTAATACCACCTGGAAAACCTGTGTGACGATAGTAGAACTTACCATCTTTTTTGTCACCTTTCTTTCCTGACAAGTAAATATGTTTAGCGTTAATGATAACTACATGATCACCACAATCCATGTGCGGAGTATACATTGGCTTATGTTTACCACGCAATAATATTGCAGCTTGACTAGCCAAACGACCAAGTACTATATCTTTAGCATCAATCACCCACCAGTTCTTTTCTATTTCAGACGGCTTTGCAGAATAAGTTTTCACAGTTGTATCTTCTATTAATTAGACATTTTGCAGCTGAAAATAGCAGCTAATGCCCCTTTTTGTCAAGGACATTTTTCACTAAAAATATTAAATCTATATAAACTAGCTAGTTTCAAGCTGTTTTTTGTCAGTTTTATTGATTCCGCTGAATTTAAAAGTGATTTTTTGATCAGTTTTTGAGAAGTCGATAGTCGCTGTTCCACCAGTAGTTAACGCCCCAAACAAGATCTCATTTGCAATTTCTTGCTTTATCTTGCTATCAATGATGCGATCAAGCTCTCTTGCGCCGTTTTTTGGATCAAAACAAGTGTCTACCAGATGCTTTTTTGCTGAAGCGCTAACTTTAAGCCCAACTTTTTTATCAGCCAATTGCGCCCCTAATTCTTTTAGATTCTTTTCAACGATTTTATCTATGATACCATCTATCGGATTAAATAAAACGATACTATCTAACCTGCTGCGGAATTCTGGGTTAAATTTATTATGAAACGCCTCCATACTCATTTCTGGAGTCTTACTATCATCTTTTTCATCATTAAAGCCTATTGATGCTTTTTCTTGTTCTGCAATAAGGTTTGTTGTTAGAATAATCATAGTATGAGTGAAATTGATATGCTTACCAGTATTGTCAGTAAGTCTTCCTTCATCCATTATCTGTAGCAACAAATTGAAAATCTCAGGATTTGCTTTTTCTATCTCATCAAACAGAACAACTGAATATGGATATTTATCCACCTCGTCTGTTAGCATTCCACCTTGTTCGTAACCAACATACCCTGGCGCGCTTCCAAGCAACTTAGACAGCGAGCTACTCTCTGCAAATTCAGACATATCAAATTTAAGCATTTTCATGTTACAGAAATTTGCTAACTGCTTGGCAAGTTCAGTCTTACCAACCCCCGTTGGCCCTGCGAACATATAACAACCAGTTGGACGAGTACTTTTGCGGAGTCCAGCCTTAGACATTTTAATACTAGAGCACAGGCTCTCAATCGCTTCATCCTGACCAAAAACGCAGCTTTTAAGATTTCTATCTAAATTCTTTAATTGAACTAAATCATTTGCTTCCACTTTGATTGTTGGCAAATTTAATATACTAGAGATCAACTCTTCTATATGATTTTCTTTGATTGTAATTTTCTTATTATCCTTGCTACTTGTTTTGCAACGAGAGCCAGCTTCATCTATTAGATCTATAGCCTTGTCTGGCAAGTGGCGGTCATTAATGTATCGCTCGGACAAATGAATCGCTGCTTTTAAAGCTTCATCACTATAAATAACATTATGATGCTTTTCGTAATACCCCTTAAGCCCCTGCAGAATCGCCATTGTTGACTCTTCATCTGGCTCCTCTACCACAATTTTTTGGAAACGACGCACTAAAGCCATGTCCTTTTCAAAATGATTATGATACTCCTTAAAAGTCGTAGAACCAATGCAACGAAGTTCCCCCTTGGCAAGAGCTGGCTTTAGAAGGTTACTAGCATCCAGAGCGCCACTAGTAGTAGACCCGGCACCTATTATTGTATGGATTTCATCAATAAATAAAATAGCATTTGTATCAGTTTTCAGAGCATCCAAAAGTCTTTTGATTCTTTCCTCGAAATCTCCACGAAACTTTGTGCCTGCAAGCAGAGTTCCTATATCCAATGAATAGATCACGGCATTTTGAAGCAACTCTGGAACATCTTTCTTGACGATGCGAAGCGCCATACCCTCGGCAATCGCCGTCTTGCCCACGCCAGGCTCACCAACTAAAATGGCATTGTTTTTGCGCCTGCGGCATAGAATTTCTATAGTTCTTTGAATCTCAACTTGCCTGCCAATTAAACAATCTATCGAGTCGTCATTAGCCCTATCATTTAAATTGACGCAATATTTATCCAAAGCAGTTTCTTCCTTTCTTTCTGGAGAAGAAGAAACATTAAGACCAGAATTCTTTAATGTTGTATGCTCTTTTTTCGTAGCGCTAGTTTCAACCAGGGCAACATTAGGCATTACATCATTAGCTGCTTTGTCTTGATCTAAATTATCAAGTTTTTTAATATAGCTAAGAACATCATGCCTGCTTAAACCAGCTTCTTTTAGACAAGTAAGCGCATAAGCCTCATGCTCGAAAAAGAATTCTGCAAGCACATGAGCACCAGTTATGGTTCTTTGGCCACTAGCTTGACTGTGCAAAGCAGCACGCTGTATTATCCTTTGAAAACCAGCTGTTGGTTTTGCTTCCTGAGAGTCTTCATTTACTAACTCTGTCAAATCATGTTGCAAATACTCTCTTAGTCGCTTCTTTAAAGCTTCAACATCAGTAGAACTTGACTCTAGAACAGCGTTCGCAGACTTGTCTTCCATTAGCGCCAATAGCAGATGCTCATATGTGGCATATTCGTGTTTTTGCTCTGTAGCAATAGATAGTGCGTCCCTTAAAGTTCGTTCCAAATCATTCGACAACATACATTTTCCCTCATTTAATTTAAGTGTAGCAGATTCTGAGTATAATTTACTGATATAAAATGCAAGTAATAGTTATTTTATTTACGAATTGTTGCATGATGAAATGTATTTTGCTGGAATATACGATATTTTTATATTAACCTTAGGGGATTATTAATAACAACGCAAAAAAAATGAAACAAAAATTACTAGATAACGCCTTTATAATTTTAGCAGTTTTGCTAGTGATATTTGCGAGCGCAAAACTATATATGTACTATAATTCTGGCTCAGATCAAACCATGAGAACAGATCTAAAAATATTGGTATACTCAAAAACTGGTTGCAGCTATTGCAGGCTGACTGAGGAACTACTAGAAAAAAATAATATCCCTTATGAAGTTGTTGAATTGACAAACAACCAAGACCTAATTATAAAACTAGTGAAACAAACGGGGCAAACCACAGTTCCATACGTATTTGTTAATGATGAATTTATCGGTGGTTACCAGAATCTTCGCGCTTTGAACGAATCTGGTGGATTGTAAATATAAAAATAATGGAGAAACACAAAATGGCCTATGTACCAATAGTTATAGAACAAACAGCAAAAGGGGAAAGATCTTATGATATTTACTCAAGGCTATTAAAAGAAAGAATAATATTTGTTTGCGGTGAATTTGAAGACTATATGGCAAATGTAATTGTTGCTCAGCTATTATTTCTTGAAGCTGAAAATCCAGATAAAGAAATATATATGTATATCAACTCCCCTGGCGGCGTTGTTAGTTCTGGCATGGCAATCTATGACACTATGCAATATATAAAGCCTAAAATAGCTACATTATGTATTGGCCAAGCTTGTTCTATGGGTGCTACTATTTTGCTAGCTGGCGCAAAAGGCATGCGTTATGCTTTGCCAAATAGCAGAATAATGATTCACCAACCTGCTGGAGGATATCGCGGACAAGCAACAGATATCGAGATTCATGCTAAAGAAACAATGAAAGTAAAAAATATGCTACACGAAGTCTATGCTAAACATACAGGCAAAACCATGACGCAGATCAAAGCAAGCATGGAGCGCGATAATTTTATGTCAGCAACAGAAGCTAAATCTTTTGGGCTAATAGATAAAATTTACTAAATTCAGAACAGAGATTTAATGTTAGTGAAAAAGTAAGATTTACTTTTCCAAAAATAACTGTTAAAAACTAATTAAACTAAGATCAAAATTTTATTTATAGGTAAATATGGCAGAAGAGTCCGACAAGAAATCGTTGCATTGTTCATTTTGTGGCAAGAATCAGTTTGAAGTAAAAAAACTGATCGCTGGCCCATCAGTGTTCATTTGCGATGAATGCACAGAGATTTGTCTGGATATTATTAAAGAAGAAGCTATAGAGCAAATGGAAGAAGTTATATCTTCTATACCAGGCCCAAAAACAATTTGCAAAACTTTAGATCAGCATGTGATTGGTCAAGAGAAGGCAAAGAAAGTGCTATCTGTAGCAGTTTATAACCACTATAAGCGCCTTGAAAGCCTACAAAGTAGCACGGACGATGTTGAGCTAAACAAATCTAATATCATGCTAATTGGCTCTACTGGCTCTGGTAAAACATTGCTTGCACAAACACTTGCTAAAATCCTAGATGTTCCATTCACAATGGCGGATGCTACTACTCTTACAGAAGCTGGCTATGTTGGTGAAGATGTAGAGAATATATTATTGAGACTTTTGCAATCCGCGGACTTTAATGTAGAAAAAGCTCAACGCGGTATTATTTATATTGATGAGATCGACAAGGTTGCTAAAAAATCCGAGAATGCTTCCATCACCAGAGATGTAAGTGGTGAAGGCGTGCAGCAAGCTCTGCTAAAGATAATGGAAGGCACTGTTGCTTATGTTCCGCCTCAAGGTGGTCGCAAACATCCGCAGCAAGATTTTATCCAGATTGACACTTCAAACATATTGTTCATATGCGGCGGCGCCTTTATGGGTATTGAAGGAATAATCTCAGCTAGAAGCAATAAAAGCTCAATTGGTTTTGCAGCTAATGTAAAATCTAGTGAAGAGATGCGCCACAGTGACGTATTAGAAGATCTACAAATTGAGGATCTAATCAAATTTGGCATGATTCCTGAGTTTGTTGGCCGCTTGCCTGTGGTTAGCACACTTAAGGAGCTGGATAAAAAAGCTCTGATTAAAATTCTTACTGAGCCAAAAAATGCGATCATTAAGCAATATAAGAAATTATTCTCAATTAATGAGGCTGGCTTAGAATTTACTGAAGACGGCTTAGAAGCAATCGCAGAAAAAGCACTCAAGCGCAAAACTGGCGCAAGAGGTCTTCGCTCTATCATTGAAGAATTACTACTAGATGATATGTATAATTTCTCCGAACTAAAAAACAAAACCATAAAATTTAATCGCAAAGCGGTAGAAAGCAGAGAAGATATTGTTACAGAAGTAAGGAAACCAGTAAAAATTACTAAAGCAACTGCGGCAGCGAAAAAGCGCGTAGCTGTTTAAGCAATAGTTTAAAGAGAGGGATTATGGTTTCGTATATCGCCGAGAGGGCCAAGAAGCTTGAAGATTTTGTCAGCGGACATTTTCAAGGGCAAAACGAACCTCTGCAGCCAATGCTTGGCGATGCTGGCCTACGAAGCTACTCCAGAGTAATTAGCGGCGGTACTAGCTATATAGTTATGGACTGCCCTACAGACTATTGCTCCGTGCAACCATTTATTGACATAGCGCATTATTTAAGGGGAAATGATTTTTCTGCGCCTGAAATAATCGCGCAAGACACAGAGCAAGGATTTCTCATTCTAGAAGATTTTGGAACTCTTAGCGTTAAAGAATATCTAATGCGCGCAGATGGCTTAGATCCTGAGGAGCGCAAAAGAATATATCATTTAATAATCGATCTTTTAATCGTGCTGCAACAGCAAGAACCTCCAGCTGGTTTAAAAGAACTTAATAACGAATTCTTATCCTCCGAACTAGATATATTTGTAAATTACTACATACCATATGCGTATAAAAAAGAATTAAAAATACATGAGTTTGATGAGTTCATTGAGCTCTGGAAAATAGCACTAGAAGCCAAGGAGCCAATGGCTGAGGGGATTATTCTACGTGATTACCATGTAGAAAACATGATGTATCTTGAAAATAGAGATGGAATTAACCAGCTTGGTCTGCTTGATTTTCAAGACGCATTATCAGGCTCACCAATATATGATTTAGTCTCAGTCCTTGAAGATGCTCGCTTTGACGTACCAAAAGAAGAAGCGCTTGAGTATATTAAATATTTCGTCGAGAAAAAAGAACTGGACATTGAAGAGACATTGCTTAATTATTATATATTGGGCGCACAAAGAAATAGCCGTATTCTTGGAGTGTTTGCTCGCAAGGCAGAGCGAGATGGTGATGATAATTATTTGCAGTATATTCCTAGGGTTTTAAAGTACCTAGAGCAAGATTTATCCCACCCAATATTAGCGCCAATAAAAAATTGGTTAGAGAAATTAGGAATATGATTGATACAATAATGCTGTTTGCAGCGGGGCTTGGAAACCGCATGCGTCATTTAACAGAGAATAATCCAAAAACATTAATTCCCATTTTAGGAAAACCAATTCTGCACCACGCACTTGAATTATGCAAATCCTACCCTTTCAAAAAAGTAGTAATCAACACGCACTACATGCATGAAAAAATTGAAGCAGCTATAGAGGATTTCAAAAGCCAAAATCCAGACTTCCCTGAAATAATCACCATCTATGAAGAAGAATTATTAGAAACTGGCGGCGCCATAAAAAATGCTCATGAAATTCTTGGTGATGATCCAGTTTTTACATTAAACACAGATATTGTTTTAAAAGCTGATTATAATATTTTTGAAGATTTACAAAATAAATGGAACCCAGAAAAAATGGATTTCTTACTTTTAATGCAACCATATGAAGATGCTGTAGGCTATTCTGGGCATGGCGATTTTGACCTAGGACCGGATGGCAGCCTGCTGCGCCCAGACAAAGAAGATGATTATGAATATATGTATGCTGGCCTACAAATTCTAAAGCCAGCAAAAGTAGCCAAGCACCCTCTTCGCATTTTCTCGCTTCGTGAATATTACCTCAACAGCGAAAAAGTTGTTGGCATCCCAGCCAAAAACGCCCGCTGGTATCACGCAACACGCCCTGAAGACCTAATCAATATAGAAATGGACATGCTCGCCAACGAGGATGATTAACACTCATTTTACTTTCGCATAACAAATAAAGTATAATAGTAATTGAGATAGCAATTATCTCAACAATTATTATATTTAAATACGGGAAAGGATTATGAAAGAAGTAAAAATAATGCGACTCAATGGCGAGCTAAATCTCAAATATATACTACAACCAGAAGAAACCATCTATATTAGAGCGAATGATACATTATATGGCACAAGAATTGGCAAAGATACCAAGCTATATAATGACACTCGGTGCATTAAAGCTTCAAATGCGACACATAAGGATCTATATTATTAAAATAAGTAATTTATATAGAGAAGAATATGTCACATCATTTAAGCTCAGAAGAGCGAATCAGAATAGAAACATTACTGGATCTTGGTACAAGC